>NZ_JABXFD010000197.1 GCF_013372625.1 Actinomadura sp. BRA 177 | reverse complement strand
CTGCCCGCCCCATCTGGTCGCCGAGGTCGCGGACGCCATTCCCGGCTGCGATCTCGTGACCGTCCCCGACGCGGGCCATCTCGGCTATCTGGAGCGTCCCGAGGCCGTGAACGCGGCCATCGTCGGGTTCCTCGGCACGGTCCGCGGCACGGCGCCGCGCGTCCGGCCGGCGGCGCCCGCGGGTGCCGCCGCCCAGCCCTGACCGCACGTTTCGCCGCTCCGGGCGAAGTGACAGAAAGCGAGGCCGGTCCGTGACCGTGTTAGGACAGCCGCCCGTGGGCTCGTTCAGGCCGGCGCCGCACGACGGGACGAAGACCGGCCCGCGGCGGGCCAAGCGCGCGACGTTCCGGCGGATCCTGCCGTACGCGCGCCCGTACCGGCGGCAGATCGCGCTGCTGATGGCGGCCACCGTCGTCAACGCGTGCATCGCCGCCGCGAACCCGCTCTTCCTCAAGCTGATCATCGACGAGGGCATCCTGCCCAAGAACATGGGCCTGGTGGTGTCGCTGAGCCTCGGCCTGGCGGGGCTGGCGCTGGTCGACGCGGGCGCCGTCTTCCTGCAGAACCGGTGTTCGGGCCGGGTCGGCGAGGGGCTCGTCTACGAGCTGCGCACCGAGGTGTTCGGGCATGTGCAGCGGCAGCCGCTGGGGTTCTTCACCCGCGCGCAGACCGGGAAGCTGATCAGCCGGCTCGGCGCGGACGTGGACGGCGCCCGGCAGGCGGTGACGACGCTGCTGACGCAGGCGGTGTCGACGTTCCTGACGCTGACGCTGACGCTCGCGGCGATGCTGTACCTGTCGTGGCAGATCACCGTGGCGGCGCTGGTGATGATCCCGGTGTTCCTGGCGCCGGCCCGGCTGATCGGGCGCCGCATCCAGCGGCTGACCCGGTCGATGCTGGACCACGAGGCCGAGATGACCTCGATGATGACAGAACGGTTCGACGTCTCGGGCGCGATGCTGGCCAAGCTCTACGGCCGCGCGCCGGACGAGCTGGACCGGTTCTCGGCCAGGGCCGCGCAGGTCCGTGACGTCGCCGCGAGGACGATCGTCTGGAACCGGATGCTGCCGATCCTGGTCACGGTCCTCACCGCGTTCACCACCGCCCTCGTCTACGGGCTGGGCGGCGCGCTCGCCATCAAGGGGACCTTGGAGTTCGGCACGCTGGTGGCGATGGTGGCGCTGCTGCTGCGGGTGTACGGCCCGATCAACCAGCTGTCCACGATGCAGTCGACCGCGATGGTCGGGCTGGTGAGCTTCGACCGGGTCTTCGAGGTGCTCGACCTGAAGCCGCTCATCGCGGAACGTCCCGGCGCCCGTCCGCTGACGGTCGCGGCGCCCGACGGCGCGGGGCCGGGGGACGTCCCGGACATCGGGTTCGAGGACGTCTCGTTCCGCTACCCGGCCGCCGGGGAGGTGTCGGTGGCGTCGCTGGAGCCGGCCGCGCTGGCCGGGGCGGCACCGGAGAACGGCCGGGACGCGCAGGTGCTGCGCGGCCTGTCCTTCCACGCCCGGGCCGGGACGCTCACCGCCCTCGTCGGCCCGTCCGGCGCGGGGAAGACGACCATCACCCACCTGGTGCCGCGCCTGTACGACGCGACGTCGGGGACGGTGCGCATCGGGGGCCACGACGTCCGCGATCTCACCCTCACGTCGCTGCGGGACACCATCGGGGTGGTGACCCAGGACGCGCATCTGTTCCACGAGACGGTGCGCGCCAACCTGGAGTACGCCCGTCCCGGCGCGAGTGAGCGGGAACTGGTCGAGGTGTGCGAGGCGGCGCTGATCTGGGACACGATCAGCGCGCTGCCCGACGGGCTCGACACGGTCGTCGGGGAGCGCGGCTACCGGTTCTCGGGCGGGGAGAAGCAGCGGCTCGCGCTGGCGCGGCTGCTGCTGAAGGCCCCGCCGATCGTGGTGCTGGACGAGGCGACCGCGCACCTGGACTCGGAGTCGGAGGCGGCGATCCAGCGGGCGCTGAAGACGGCCCTCGCGGGACGCACGTCGCTGGTGATCGCGCACCGGCTGTCCACGATCCGGGAGGCCGACCAGATCCTGGTCGTCGAGGCGGGCCGGATCCGGGAGAGCGGCAGTCACGACAAGCTGCTCGCCGAAGGCGGCCCGTACGCCGACCTCTACCGCAGCCAGTTCGCCCACCAGGCCATGGGCCCGGTGGATCCGGAGGTGGGAGTGACCGATGGCCAGCACTAGCGCGCCGCCCATCAACCTGGTGGAGCCCGGCCTGTACTCGCACGGCGACCCGTTCGCGCAGTGGCGGTGGCTGCGCGCGAACGACCCGGTGCACTGGCATCCGCCGGGCGAGCTCCCGGGGTTCTGGGCGCTGACGAGGTACGCCGACGTGAAGGACGCGTACCTCGACCATGAGACGTTCAGTTCGGCGCGGGGGATCCTGCTGCGCCCGGACGAGCACGGCGCCGATCCCGGCGGCGGCCGGACCCTGGCGCTGACGGACCCGCCCCGCCACCGGATGCTGCGCGGCCTCGTGGACGGCTGGTTCACGGTCCGTTCCGTGCGGGCGTTGGAGGCGGAGATGGCCGACATCGCGCGGGGCGTGGTCGACCGGGCGCTGGAGGCCGGCGGCTGCGACTTCGTCACCGATGTCGCGGCGCGCGTCCCGCTCTACGTCATCTGCCGGATGATGGGCGTGCCCGAGGCGGACTGGGAGCACCTCTACACGCTGACCAGCCAGGCGTTCGCGGGCGGTGACGCCCTCACCCGCCGCGTCGCCCACCTGGAGATCCTCGGGTACTTCGAGCAGCTGCGGAAGGCGCGGGCGGCGGAACCGGGCGACGACCTGGTGAGCAGGCTCGCGACCGCCGATGTCGAGGGCGCCCCGCTCGACCCGCGCGACGTGATCCTCAACTGCGACAACCTGTTCGTCGGCGGGACGGAGAACACCCGCATCGCGGCGGCGGGCGGGATGCTGGCGTTCCTGCGGCACCCGGACCAGTGGCGGACGCTGGTGGACGACCCGTCGCTGCTGAACTCCGCCGTCGAGGAGGTGCTGCGCTGGACGTCCACCGCCACCCACATCATGCGGACCGCCACCCGCCCGGTCACGCTGCACGGTAAGCGGATCGCGGCGGGCGACCGGGTCGTGTTCTGGCTGCCGTCCGCCGACCGCGACGAGTCGGTGTTCGACGACCCCGACCGCTTCGACGTCCGCCGCCGCCCGAACCGCCATCTCGCACTAGGTTTCGGCGAGCACTTCTGCCTCGGCAGCATGCTCGCGCGCGTCGAGCTTCGCCTGCTGTACCGGGAACTCCTCACCCGCGCACCCCGGATCGCCCTCGACAGCACGCCGAAGCTCCTGGATTCGATCGTCGTCAACGGCCCGGAACGGCTGCCGGTGACTTTCGGTCGCTAGCGCCCGTCCGCAGCCTGTCTCGGACCGGCCCGTGCTGACTCCCCGTCAGCACGGGCCGGTCCGTCTCTAGGGGCGGTCGAGCCACTGGGAGATGGCCTCGGCGGCTAGCGCGATCATGTCGGGTCGGACGATGTCGGAGTGCGTGCACGGCAGGTGCGCGATGTCGGCCGGCCGGGCGAGGTGGGGCCGCCACAGCCCGTCCGGTGCGAAGCCCTCGGGCTTGTGCTCGTCGGCGACGAGGATCAGCGTGTCGCCGCCGAACCGGCCGTACTCGTGCCCGGCCCTGATCGTCACGTTGTTGTGGAACACGCGCGCCAGCAGCGTCAGCTCGTCGTCGGTGAGGCCGCCCAGCATCTCGCCCAGTTCGGCGCGGATGTGCTGCGCCAGTTCCGCGACGGGCGAGCCGCCGTCCTCGGTCGCTTCGGGCGGCAGCATGTGGGCGGTGCCGGGTTCGGGCGGGTAGGAGTCCATGATGATCAGGGACACCTCCTCCCCCGCCGCCTCCAGCCGGGCCGCGACCTCGTGCGCCGGCGTCCCGCCGAAGGAGAAGCCGACGACGTGGTAGGGGCCGGACGCCTGGAGGGACCGGATCCGGTCCACGTAGGCGGCCGCCATCGCGGCGACGGAGCCGGACATCTCGCCGGTGCCGTCCAGGCCGTCGGCCTGCAGCCCGTAGAGGGCGTGCCCTTCCGGCAGGTGCCGCGCGAACGGCAGGTAGCACCAGCTCAGCCCACCGGCGGGGTGGACGAAGAAGAACGCCGGTTCCGTTCCGCCGGGCCGGATGTGCAGCACGCCGTCGAGGGCGTCGCGCACGGACGACAGGCCGAGCGTGCCGATCAGCGTCGCGGGCGTCGGGTTCGTGATCAGGTCGCGAAGCGACACGGTGATGCCCTTGGCCTGCAATTCCTCCACCAGCGCGACCGCCAGCAGGGAGTGGCCGCCGCGCTGGAAGAAGTCGTCGTCCACGCCGACGGACGGCACCTGGAGGGTCGCGGCGAACGCGTCGCACACCGTCTCCTCCAGGGCGCTGGCCGAGCCGCGCCGCGCCGGGGAGCCGGAGCGTCCCGCGTTCTCGGGGGCGGGGAGTGCCTTGCGGTCCAGTTTCCCGTTGGTGGTGAGCGGCAGCGCGTCCAGCACCACGATGGCGGACGGCACCATGTAGCCGGGCAGCCGTGCGGCCGCCGCCGTCCGGAGCGCGTCGGTGTCGAGATCGGCTGCGGCGGGGACGGCGTAGGCGACCAGGCGTTTGTCGCCGGGGGTGTCCTCGCGGAGGATCACTGCCGCGTGGGACACGGTGTGATGTGCGGTCAGGACGGTCTCGACCTCGCCGAGTTCGATCCGCTGGCCGCGGATCTTCACCTGGTCGTCGGCGCGGCCCGCGAACACCATGTTCCCGTCGGCCGTCCACCGGACGAGGTCGCCTGTGCGGTACATCCGTTCGCCGGGGCCGCCGAACGGGCACGGGACGAACCGTTCGGCCGTCAGGGTCGGGCGGTTCACGTATCCGCGCGCCAGGCCGGGGCCTGCCACGTAGAGCTCGCCGACCACTCCGGCGGGGACTGGTTGCAGCCTGTCGTCCAGCGCGAATACTCGGGTGTTGGCGACCGGGCTACCAATCGGCACGTCGGCGGCGTCGGGGTCGCAGCGCCAGAGGGTGGCGTCGACGGTTGTTTCCGCCGGGCCGTAGGAGTTGAACATCCGGCGGTCCCGCGCCCAGCGGTGGATCACGTCGGGTGAGGATGCCTCACCGGCGACGACCAGCACGGTCTCCTGGTCGATCGATCCTTCGTCCAGGGTCGCCAGGACGGCCGGCGGCAGCGTCACGTGGGTGACCCGTTCCCGGGTGAGGAAGGCGGGCAGCGCGGTGCCGAGGCGGTCGTCGCGCGGGATGACGACCAGCGCGGCACCGGTCAGCAGCGCCATCATCCATTCCCAGCCGAAGGTGTCGAACGCCGCCGACGCGAACTGGCCGACGCGTGACTGCGGGCCGACGCCCAGGTGCCGGACGTGCCCTTCGATGAGGCTCCTCACGCCTGTGTGCGAGACGAGCACGCCCTTGGGCCGTCCTGTCGAACCCGATGTGTAGATCACGTATGCCGGAGAGGTCACCTCGGGCGAGGTCTCCAGTGTCTGGGCGGTCTCTGGGGCGTCCACGGGCACGCGGGTGACGTCGTCTGGGAGTGTTCCCTCCCATGCCGTGGTGGTCACCACGGAACGCACGCCCGCGTCGTGCAGCATGTAGGCGATGCGTTCGGCGGGGTGTTCGGCGTCGAGGAGCAGGTAGGCGGCTCCCGTCTTCAGCACGGCGAGCAGCGCGGCCATCAGGTCGGCGCCGCGCTCCAGGCCGACCGCGACCACGGTCTCCGGGCCTGCGCCCTGGGCGGCGAGGTAGCGCGCGAGCCGGGCGGCGCGCTCGTCCAGTTCGGTGTAGGTCAGTTCGGCGTCGCCGTCCACGATCGCTACTGAGTCGGGTGTGCGCGCGACCTGGGCCCCGAACAGTTCCGGAATGGATTGCGCGGGCACCGGTACGGCGGTGTCGTTCCAGTCTTGGACGAGGCGTTGCCGTTCGGTACCCGGCAGGACGCCGACGGCCGCCAGCCGTTCCGCCGGTTCCTCGGCCAGCGCGGTCACGAGGTTGCCGAGGCAGGTGTGCAGCAGCCTGCACGCCGCGTCGCCGTCGACGGACGGCACGGCGTCCACGATCAGCCCGAACTCGGTTCCCGTGTCTTCGATCAGGACGGCGACGGGGTAGTTGGTGGGCTCCCGGGTGAACACCATCCGGACACCGCTGAGCCCGTCGCCGTCACGCCGTGCGGGCTCCGCCGCGTCCGGGCGCCGGTTGTGCCGGTAGTTCAGGATCGAGGTGAACAGCGGGCTGCCGCCGGGGACGCCGCTGGCCTGCTGCGCGAGCGAGAGCGGCGCGTGCTCGTGGACGAGGAGCGCCGCGAGCTGGCGGCGCAGGTCGTCCAGGGCGGGCCCGGCGCCGGTTTCGCCGACACGCACCCGGACGGGCAGCGTGTTCATGTAAAGGCCCGGCACACGGTCGGCTCCCGCGCCGGCGTTCATCCGGCCGAACAGGACCGTCCCGAAGACGACGTCGTCGCGTCCGCTCAGGGTGGCCAGCACCCGAGCCCATGCCAGGTGGAAGACGGTGGCCGGGCTCACCCCGGAGGCCCGCGCCGCCTCTCGCACCTGGCGGGCGATGTCCGCATCGACGGACATGTGCGAGCGGGTGATGTCGCCGCCGTCGCCGTGGACGTCGAGGAGGCCGTAGGGGGCGGTGGTCTCGTCCACGTCACTGAGGAGGTCGGCGAAGTGGCGCTCGTGCTCTTCGCTCGTCATCCCGAGGCGCGCCTGGGCCACGAAGTCGCGGAACGGGAGGGGCTCGGGGAGGGTGTCCTCCCGGCCGTCCAGGATCACGCCCAGTTCCTCGATCAGGACGTCCTGGGTGGTGTGGTCGTGGATGAGGTGGTGGATCCGCAGCAGCGCCAGCCACCGTCCGGTGCCCGGGTCGGCGGCCGTGTGCACGTCGAGCAGCGGGGCGCGGCCGGGCTCCATCCCGGACGAGCGGACGGCCAGGAGCTGCTCCACCACGTCCGGACCGTCCGGCGCCGTTTCGAGTTCCGTCACGGGCAGTGTCGCCCGGCGGGTCACCACCTGGACTGGCTCGGGCAGGCCCTCCCACACGATCGCCGTCCGATAGACGTCGTGCCGGTCGATCAGCCGTTGCAGGGCGGCGAGGAACGCGTCCAGGCGCTCCCGCGAATCGAAACCGATGACGCGGGGCCGGTGGTAGACGTCCGCGTCGCTGTCGGCCTGCAGGAGGTGGTGGAAGAAGATGCCCTCCTGGAGGGGGGCCAGCGGGTACACGTCCGCGATGTTGGTGGCGCCGCCGTCGACCGCTGAGACCAGTCGTTCGATCTCCTCTACCGACAGGTCGACGAGCGTGAGCATCTCTGGCGTGATGTGGTCGGCGTCTTCGGGGATGCGGTTGGGTGGCACCTCCACCTCGACCGGTCCCACCGCCATCGCGAGACCGGCAGGAGTCGGCGTCTCGAACAGCGCGCGGACCGAGACTGAGACGCCGCGTTGGCGCAGCAGTTCCACTAGTCGGACTGCTAGGAGGGAGTGGCCGCCGAGCATGAAGAAGTCGTCTTCGACGCCGACGGTGTCCAGGTTGAGAACTTCGGCGAAGGACTGGCAGAGGATCTCTTCCTGGACGGTCGCCGGAGCACGCCCGCTACCGACGGACGCAGCGGTGTAGTCGGGCGCGGGCAGGGCCTTGCGGTCGAGTTTGCCGTTGGACGCCAGCGGCAGCGCGTCGAGCACGGCGATGGCCGAAGGCACCATGTAGTCCGGCAACCTCCCGGCGGCGAACTCCCGGATGGCGGTCGGATCGACCTCGGATGCGGGGACGATGTAAGCCACCAGGGTTTCCTCACGGGCGACCACAGCGGCCTGCTCAACCTGCGGGTGAGCGATCAGTGTGGCTTCGACCTCGCCCGGCTCCACCCGGAACCCGCGGACCTTGACCTGCTCGTCGGCCCGGCCGCCGAACACCAGGTTTCCGTCCGGGGTCCACTTGGCCAGGTCCCCGGTGCGGTACATCCGCGCACCCGTATCGCTGAACGGGCACGCCACGAACCGCTCCCCCGTTAGAGCTGCGCGACCCACATAGCCGCGCGCCAGCTGTGCGCCCGCGATATACAGCTCGCCCGCAACCCCAACCGGCACCGGCTGCAGATAGTCGTCCAGAACATACAGGCCTGTGTTGGCGACAGGCGCACCGATCGGCACCGTCCCCGACTCCACCAACTCCGGAGTGAGCCGAACCGTGGCGACACCGATCGTCGCCTCGGTCGGCCCATAGTGGTTGAAGACCTCCTGCTCCCCTGCCACCAGCAAGTCGGTCACCAGCTCCGGAGCAGCGGCCTCGCCACCAAGGACGAGCGCCCGGGCCGGGACTACACCGCCCAGCGCGGCGATGTGCGAGGGCACGGCCTTGAGGTAATCGATCTGGTGCTCGGCCAGATAAGCGCGGACGGCCACCGCATTGGTCACGGTGTCCTCGTCCAGGACATGCAGTTCACCACCGGACGTCAGGCTGGCGAACACCACGGTGTTGCCCAGGTCGGTCACCTGCGCCTGCAACACCGCGAACCGGCCACCATCCCAGCCGAACCCCACCCGATCTGGAACGGTCACGATGTAGTTGGCCAGGCCTGCGTGGGTGACCGCGACGCCCTTCGGGCGGCCCGTCGAACCCGACGTGTACATCACATACGCCGCCTGGCTTGGGACAATTTCCACCTCGGGCGCGGTGTCGGGCTGCATGCCCAGCTGCATCGCCATCAGCTGGTCGTCCAGCGCGACCAGCCGCTGCCGTCCTGCGGGCAGGTCCTCCAGAACCTCCTCGCTGGTCAGGGTCAGGACGGCACCGCTGTCAGACACCACGAACGCCACCCGATCGGCAGGCTGCGCCGGGTCGATCGGCACATACGCCGCACCGGCCTTCCACACACCCACGATCGCGCTGATCATCTCGGCGCCGCGCGGCAGGCAGACGCCCACCACCGACTCGGCACCAACGCCCTGACTGCGCAGCCAGTTCGCGAGCCGATTCGCACGCGCGTCCAGTTCCGCATACGACAGCCGCTCATCACCGGCGACCACCGCCACCGCCTCCGGAGTCCGCACCGCCTGAGCAGCGAACATCTCCGGAACCAGCGCCCCCGGCACCTCGGCCGCAGTGTCGTTCCACTCCACCAGCACCCTGCGGCGCTCGGCCTCGCCCAGGACATCCACCGCGCTCACCCGCAGCGACGGATCGTCCACCAGAGCGGACAGTACGCGGACGAAAGTGGAGGCCAGCCGTTCCACGGTGGGCTGGTCGAAGAGGTCGACCGCGCCAGCGATCAGGCCGCCGATGCCGGCGGGTGCGCCTTCGGCGTCGAACCTCTCCCCCACCAGGACCGACAGGTCGAACTTGGCCCTGGCGGTGCCCATCGCCAGCCTGCTCGCCCGGACCCCGGACCCGCCGCCGGTTCCGGGCGCGGCCGGGGCGGACGCTCCTGCGGCGTCCTGCATGGTCAGGATGACCTGGAACAGCGGCTGACGGCCCAGCGAGCGGGCCGGGGCCAGTTCCTCGACCAGCCGCTCGAACGGCACGTCCTGGTGGGCGTATGCGCGCAGGCCGCGTTCCCTGACGCGCGCCAGTAGTTCGGCGAAGGTCGGGTCACCGGTCAGGTCGCTGCGGATCACCAGTGTGTTGACGAAGCAGCCGACGAGGTCGTCCAGGACCTCGTCCATGCGGCCCGCCACGGCCGAGCCGATCGGGACGTCCTTGCCTGCGCCGAGCCGCGACAGCAGCGTTGCCAGCCCGGCCTGCAGGATCATGAACACCGTCACGCCCTCGGCGCGTGCCACGTCCCGGAGCCGGGCGTGCACCTCGGCCGGGATGTCCACGTCGATTTCATGGCCCCGGTGTGAGGCGACCGCCGGGCGCGGGTGGTCGAACGGAAGCGCCAGCTCTTCCGGGGCGCCGGCCAGTTCGTCGCGCCAGTACGCCACCTGCCGCGAAAGGAGACTCTCGGGGTCTTCCCCGTCGCCGAGCAGGTCGCGCTGCCACAGTGCGTAGTCGGCGTACTGCACCGGCAGCGGCGTCCACTCCGGCGCGCGGCCTTCGCGACGTGCAGCGTAGGCGTCCGACACGTCCCGGGTGAGGGGGCCCATCGACCAGCCGTCGCTGGCGATGTGGTGGACCACGAGCACGAGGACGTGCTCGTCCGGGCCGACACCGAACAGCCATGCCTTGGCCGGCGGCTCGGCCGCGAAGTCGAACGCGTACCGGCTCGCGTCGGCCACCGCGTCCGGGAGTCCGTCGGCGGTCACCCGCGTCACCGGCAGCGCGAATCCGGTCTCGTCCACGGAGAGGATCCGCTGGTACGGCTCGCCGTCCGCGACGGGGAACACGGTGCGGAGCACTTCGTGCCGTTCCAGTACGTCACGGAACGCGGTCTCCAGCGCCTCCTGGTCCAGGTCGCCGGACAGGCGCACGACGACCGGGCTGTTGTATGTCGCGCTCGGCCCTTCGAGCTGCGCCAGGAACCACAGCCGCCGCTGCGCGAACGACAACGGCACCCGGTCGGGACGGACCGCTTGCGCGAGCCGTGGCCGTGCGGTGTCCGGCCCGCCGAGCCGGGCGGCGAGGCCCGCGACCGTTGGCGCCTCGAACAGGGCGCGGAGCGGCACCTCGGCGTCCAGGACGGTGCGCGCCCGGCTGACCAGGCGCATCGCGAGCAGCGAATGCCCGCCGAGGGCGAAGAAGTCGTCCTCGACCCCGACCGCGGGCAGCCCCAGCGTCTCCGCGAACACCTGGCAGAGGATCTCCTCCCGCACGGACGCGGGTCCGCGGCCGGTGCCGGCGGAGGCCGCGAGGTCGGGGGCGGGCAGGGCCTTGCGGTCGAGCTTGCCGTTGGCGTTGAGCGGCAGCGCGTCCAGCGGCACGATCGCCGACGGCACCATGTAGGGCGGCAGCCGGTCGGCGACGAAGTCGCGCAGTTCGGCCGGCGAAGCCTGGCCGGTGACGGCGTAGGCGATGAGGCGCCTGCCGCCCGGACCGTCCGCGCGGACGATCACCGCGGCCTGGGTGACGGCCGGGTGCGCGGCCAGCGCCGCCTCGATCTCGCCCGGCTCGATCCGGAACCCGCGGATCTTCACCTGGTCGTCGGCGCGGCCGAGGAACTCCAGGCTTCCGCCGGCGCGCCACCGCACCACGTCGCCGGTCCGGTACATCCGCTCGCCGGCGCCGTCGAAGGGGCACGCGACGAACCGTTCCGCGGTCAGTCCGGGACGGCCCAGATAGCCGCGCGCCAGCTGCGCTCCGGCGAGGTACAGCTCGCCGGGCACGCCCTCCGGGACCGGCTCCAGCCCGCCGTCCAGGACGAACACGCGCGTGTTCGGGACCGGCTCGCCGATGGGCACGGGCCCGTCCCCGTCGGCGGGTGCGCACTCCCAGGCCGTCACGTCGATCGACGCCTCGGTCGGCCCGTACAGGTTGTGCAGTTCCACGCCGTGGAACAGCTCGAAGAACCGCGCGACCGCGGAGGGCGGCAGCGCCTCGCCCGAGCAGATCACGCGCCGCAGGCTCGCGCATCCCACCGCGGCGGGCTCGGCCAGGAATGCCTCCAGCATCGACGGCACGAAGTGGACCGTCGACACCCCGCGCTCCTGGATCAGGCCCGCCACGTAGGCCGGGTCGCGGTGCCCGCCGGGCCGCGCCATCACGAGGACGGCGCCGTTGGACAGCGGCCACAGGAATTCCCACACCGACACGTCGAACCCGAAGGGCGTCTTCTGCAGGACGCGGTCGTCCGTGCCGAGGGCGAACCGGGACTGCATGCCCGCGAGCCGGTTCACGATCCCCGAATGCGGGACCACGACGCCCTTCGGCCGTCCGGTGGAGCCCGACGTGTAGATCACGTAAGCCGGGTCGTTCGGGTGGAGCGGGGTGGTCCGGTCGGAGTCGGTGAGGTCGGTGGCAGGGAATCCGGCCAGCCGCGCCTCCGTGGCGGGCTCGCCCAGCCGGACGCACGGCACCGGCGCCTCCCCGTCGGCGCCGGCAGCGTCGGTGATCACGAGGGCCGGGGCCGCGTCGTCCAGCAGGAACGCGATGCGGTCGGCGGGCAGGTCGCCGTCCACCGGCAGGTAGGCGGCGCCCGCCTTCAGCACGCCGAGGATCGCGACGACCAGGTCGGCCGAGCGGGGCAGCGCCACGCCGACGACCCGCTCCGGGCCGGCGCCCTCCGCGACCAGCAGCCGCGCCAGCCGGTTCGCGCGCTCGTTCAGTTCGGTGTAGGTCAGCGCGGCGTCTTCCGCCATGACCGCCGTCCGGCCGGGGGTGCGGGCCGCCTGCGCCTCGATCAGCTGCGGGAGCGTCGCCGCGGGGACGTCCGCCGAGGTGTCGTTCCGCGCGTGGACGAGGCGGTCGCGTTCCGCCTTGTCCAGGACTTCGATCATGCGCAGCGGAAGGTCCGGGTCCTCTTCCAGCGCGGTGACGAGGTTGCCGAGGCAGGTGTGCAGCAGCCGGCACAGCGCCGCCCCGTCGATCGGATCCACCGCGTCGACGCCCAGCACGACGGTGGCGCCGCCGTCCTCGACGGCCGCCACCACCGGAAAGTTCGTCGTCTCCCGCAGCGACAGCATGCGGACCCCGGAGATCCCCGCCCGGCCGGCGGGGTCGGGGGCGGCAGACGACTGGTTGGGACGGTAGTTGAAGAGCGAGGTGAACAGCGGGCTGCCCGCCGCGATCCCGCTGGCCTGCTGCGCCAGGGACAGCGGCGCGTGCTCGTGGACGAGGAGTTCCGTCAGCTGGTGCCGCATGCCGGTCAGCGCCTCGCCGACGCTCGCCGCGCCGATGCGGACCCGGACGGGCAGCGTGTTGACGAACAGGCCCGGGACGCGGTCGGCGCCCGCGCCAGAGTTCATCCGGCCGGCCAGGACCGTCCCGAACACGACGTCGTCGCGTCCGCTCAGGGTCGCGAGGACGCGCGCCCACGCCAAATGGAAGACGTTGGCGGCGCTCACGCCGCGGGTGCGCATGACGTCCCGCATCCGCCGGTTCAGGTCGTCGTCGACGGGCAGCCGCGTCCGCTCGATGCCGCGCCCGTCGCCGTGGACGTCGACGAGGCCGTAGGGGGCCGTGGTCTCGTCCACGTCGCCGAGCAGGCCGGCGAAGTAGCGCTCGTGCTCCTCCCTCGGCACCCCGAGGCGCGCCTGCGCGACGAAGTTCCGGAACGGCAGCGGCTCCGGCAGCGTGTCCTCGCGTCCCGCCAGGATCACGCCGAACTCGCCCAGGAACACGTCCTGGCTGGTGTGGTCCTGCGCGGGGTGGTGGATCCGCAGCAGGCCGAGCCACTGGCCGGTGCCCGGCTCGGCCGCCGTGTGCATGTCGATCAGCGGGGCGCGGGTCAGGTCCATGGCCGAGCCACCGGCCGCGAGCAGCTGCTCCGCCGCGTCCGGCCCGTCCGCCGCCACATCGATCTCCGTCACGGGCAGCACCGCCCGGCGGGCCACCACCTGGACGGGCTCGGGCAGCCCCTCCCACACGATCGCGGTGCGGTAGATGTCGTGGCGGTCGATGAGCCGCTGCAGGGCGTTGAGGCAGGCGTCGAGGCGCTCCCGGGACTCGAACCGCAGCACGCGCGGCACCACGTAGGCGTCGTGGCCGCCCTCAGCCATCAGGTAGTGGAAGAACAGGCCCTCCTGGAGCGGCGCCAGCGGATACACGTCCGCGATGTTCGCCGCGCCGCCCGCCACCGCGGAGACGACCCGCTGGACCTCCTCGGCTGACAGGTCGACCAGCGGCAGCATCTCCGGCGTGATGTGGTCGGCGTCCTCCGGAATCAGGTTCGGGGGGACGTCCAGGTCTTCCGGCTCCGAGGCGACCTCCGCGAGGGCGGCGGGGCTCGGCGTCTGGAACAGCGCCCGGACTGAGACGGAGACGCCGCGTTGGCGCAGCAGTTCCACGAGTCGGACTGCTAGGAGGGAGTGGCCGCCGAGCATGAAGAAGTCGTCCTCGACACCGACGGTCTCCAGGTTGAGGACTTCGGCGAAGGACTGGCAGAGGATCTCTTCCTGGACGGTCGCCGGAGCACGCCCAGTGCCGGTCGACGCGGAGGTGTAGTCGGGTGCGGGCAGGACCTTGCGGTCGAGCTTGCCGTTGGACGCCAGCGGCAACGCCTCTAGCACGACGACGGCCGAAGGCACCATGTACTCCGGCAACCGCCCGGCAGCGAACTCCCGGATAGTGGCCGGATCGATCTCGGATGCGGAGACGATGTAGGCCACCAGGGTTTCCTCACGGGCGACCACAGCGGCCTGCTCAACCTGCGGATGTGCGGTCAGCGTGGCTTCGACCTCGCCCGGCTCCACCCGGAACCCACGGACCTTCACCTGCTCGTCGGCGCGGCCCGCGAACACCAGGTTCCCGTCCGGAGTCCAGCGGGCCAAGTCCCCGGTGCGATACATCCGCTCCCCCGGACCGCCGAACGGACACGCCACGAACCGCTCGGCCGTCAGACCCGATCGGCCCACATAGCCGCGCGCCAGCTGTGCGCCCGCGATGTACAGCTCACCGGCAACTCCGACTGGGACCGGCTGAAGGTCGGCATCCAGCACGTACAGGCGGGTGTTGGCGACGGGCGCGCCGATCGGCACGCTCCCCGACTCCACCAGCTCTGGAGTCAGCCGAACCGTGGCGACACCGATCGTGGCCTCGGTCGGGCCGTAGTGATTGAAGACGTCCTGCTCACCTGCTGCGAGTAGTTGAATGACCAGTTCAGGCGAGGCGGCCTCGCCACCAAGGACGAGCGCCCGGCTCGGAACCACACCACCCAGCGCCGCGATGTGCGAGGGCACGGCCTTGAGGTAATCGATCTGGTGCTCGGCCAGATAAGCGCGGACGGCCACCGCATCGGTCACGGTGTCCTCGTCCAGGACGTGCAGCTCACCGCCGCAGGTCAGGCTGGCGAACACCACGGTGTTGCCCAGGTCGGTCACCTGCGCCTGCAACACCGCGAACCGGCCACCAGCCGAGCCGAATCCCACCCGGCCCGGAACACTCGCCACGTAATTGGTCAGGCCGGCGTGCGTGACCGCGACACCCTTCGGACGGCCCGTCGAACCCGACGTGTACATCACATACGCCGTCTGCTCGGGTGTCAGGCTCAACTCAGGTGCCGATTCGGGCTGCATCTGCAACTGCATCGCCATCAGCTGGTCGTCCAGCGCCACCCAGCGGTGACGGCCCGCAGGAAGATCCTCCAGAACCTCCTCGCTGGTCAGGGTCAGGACCGCGCCGCTGTCAGACACCACGAACGCCACCCGATCAGCAGGCTGAGCGGGATCGATCGGCACATACGCCGCGCCCGCCTTCCACACCCCGACAATCGCGGTGATCATCTCGATCCCGCGCGGCAGGCAGACGCCCACCACCGACTCAGCACCAACGCCCTGGCTGCGCAGCCAGTTCGCGAGTCGATTCGCACGCGCGTCCAGCTCCGCATACGAGAGCCGTTCGTCACCGGAGATCACCGCCACCGCATCGGGTGTACGAGCAGCCTGCGCCGCGAACATCTCCGGCACCGACAACACCGGCACCTCAGCCGCAGTGTCGTTCCACTCCACCAGCACCTTGCGGCGCTCGGCCTCGCCGAGCACGTCCACCGCGCTCACTCGCAGCGACGGATCGTCCGCCAGCACCGACAGCACGCGGATGAAAGCGTCCGCGAGCCGTTCGGCCGTCGCGGCGTTGAACACGTCGGTGGCGGCGATCAGCGAGCCGTGGACGCCCGCCGGCCGGTCCTCGGGGTCGAAGAATTCCGTGACGTTGACGTCCAGGTCGAACCTGGCCGCCGCGGCTCCCGGCGGCGTCGCGCCGGTCGGTGTCGCGCCCGCGCGGAGTGCGGGGAGGTCGAGTGTGGCCTGCGCGTTGTTCTGCAGGACCAGCATCACCTGGAAGAGCGGCTGCCGGGCCAGCGAACGCACCGGAGCGAGTTCCTCCACCAGCCGCTCGAACGGCACGTCCTGATGCGCGAACGCCTCCAGGCTCGTCTCCCGCACACGTCCCAGCAACTCGGCGAACGTCGGGTCACCGGACAGGTCGCTGCGGATCACCAGCGTGTTGACGAAGAATCCGACGAGGTCGTCGAGTGCCTCGTCCAGGCGTCCGGCGACCGACGAGCCGATCGGGATGTCGCGGCCCGCGCCGAACCCGGACAGGGTCACCGCGAGCGCGGCCTGCAGCAGCATGAACACCGTCACGCCTTCGGCGCGCGCGACGTCCCGGAGCCGCTCGTGGACGTCGGCCGGAAGCCGCAGCGGTGTCCGGTGTCCCCGGTGTGAGGCGACGTCCGGGCGCGGGCGGGTGAAGGGAAGCGCCAGTTCTTCCGGGGCGCCCGCGAGTCGGTCGCGCCAGTACGTCACCTGGCGTGCCAGCACGCTGTCCGCGTTATTTTCGTCGCCGAGGAGGTCGCGCTGCCAGAGCGCGTAGTCGGCGTACTGCACCGGCAGCGGTGCCCACTCCGGCGCCCGGCCTGCACAGCGCGCCGCGTAGGCCGCCGATACGTCGCGGGCCAGGGGCTCCATCGACCATGCGTCGCTCGCAATGTGGTGGACGACCAGGACGAGGACGTGCTCGTCCGGCGCGGCGGCGAAGAGCCACGCCTTGATCGGCGGTTCGATCGCGAAGTCGAAGGCGTAGCGGCTCGCTTCGGCGACCGCGTCCGGCAGGGCCTCCAGGGTGACGTCGGCGGCCGTCACCTCCCATGGCAGGTCAGCGAGATCCATCGCGTGCTGGTAGGGCTCGCCGTCCGCTACCGGGAACACCGTGCGGAGGACCTCGTGGCGCTCCAGCACGTCCCGGAAGGCGGCTTCGAGGGCGGTCCGGTCCAGTTCGCCGGTGAGCCGCACCACGATCGGGCTGTTGTAGGTGGCGCTCGGTCCTTCCAGCTGTCCGATGAACCACAGGCGCCGCTGCGCGAACGACAGCGGGACGTGCGGCGGGCGCACCGCCGGGACCAGTTCGGGACGGGCCGCACCCGTCCCGGCCAGTCTCGTCGCCAGGGCCGCCACGGTCGGGGCCTCGAACAGTGCCCGGAGCGGCATCTCGACGCCCATGGCCGCGCGGATCCGGCTCACGAGGCGCATGGCGAGCAGCGAGTGCCCGCCGAGTGCGAAGAAGTCGTCGTCCACCCCGACCGATTCCAGGCCGAGCACTTCGGCGAAGGACCGGCAGAGGATCTCCTCCTGGGCGGTGACCGGTCCGCGCCCGGCACCGGCCGTGCGGCCGGGGGCGGGCAGGGCGGCGCGGTCGAGTTTGCCGTTGGCGTTGAGCGGCAGCGCCGCCAAGGTGACGAACGCCGACGGAACCATGTAGTGCGGCAGGCGGCCGGTGGCGAATTCGCGCAGTTCGGCCGGCAGCTCCGGGTTCCCGTCGGGGTCGGCGGGGACCACGTAGGCGACGAGGCGCCTGTCTCCCGGGACGTCCTCGCGCGCGAGGACGGCCGACTGGGCGACGCCCGGGTGCGCGGCCAGCACCGTCTGCACCTCGCCCGGCTCCACCCGGAATCCGCGGATCTTCACCTGCTGGTCGGCGCGGCCCGCGAACACGAGTTGCCCGTCGGGCGTCCAGCGCGCCAGGTCTCCAGTGCGATACATCCGCCTGCCGGCGCCGGCGAACGGGGACGCCACGAACCGTTCCGCGGTCAGGGCCGGGCGGTTCAGGTAGCCGCGGGCCACCTGTTCGCCGGCGATGTACAGTTCGCCGGCCACTCCCGCCGGGACGGGACGCAGTCCGCCGTCCAGCACGTACAGGGACGTGTTGCGGATGGGCGCCCCCATCGGCACGGCCGGCTCGGAGCCGTCCACGCGGCCGGTCGTCACCATCACGGTGGCCTCGGTGGGGCCGTAGGTGTTGACGAGGGTGCGGCCGCGCGCCCATGCCCGCGCCTGCGCACGGTCGATCGGCTCCGCGCCGACCAGGACGGTCGCCAGGCCGGGCAGTTCGGCGGGGTCGAGCGCGGCCAGCAGGGACGGCACCACGCTCGTCGCCGTGACGCCCGTCTCGTCCATCATGCTGGTCAGCAGGGAGGCGTCTGCGCGTTCGGCCGCCGACGCCACCACCAGCGTGCCGCCCGCGACGAGTGTCGTCGCGACGTCCAGCACGGAGGCGTCGAAGCCGAAGGAGGCGAACTGCAGCACCCGCGCCCCGGGTCCGGCGCCAAGCACCGGGCCGAGCGTGGTCGCGAGGTTGACCAGGCCGCCGTGGGTCGCCGCGACACCCTTCGGGCGGCCCGTCGAACCCGACGTGTAGATCACGTAGGCGGCTTGCTCGGGTGCGAACCGGACGTCCGGTGCCGTCTCGGCGGCGTAGGCGAGCCGCGGGTCGTCCATGTCCAGGGCCAGGACGCCCGCGTGGCCGGCCGCCGTGTCGCCACGGGTGATGACGAGGCCGGCGCCGCTGTCGGCCAGCATGAACTCCAGGCGTTCCGCCGGATACTCCGGATCGAGCGGCACGTACGCGGCGCCCGCCTTCCACACTCCGAGGATCGCGGTGATCATGTCGATGCCGCGCGGCAGGCACACGCCCACCACCGACTCCGCGCCCGCGCCGCGCTCCCGCAGCACGTTCGCCAGCCGGTTCGCGCGTGCGTCCAGCTCGGCGTAGGACAGCCGCGCGCCGTCGGCGATGACCGCGATCGCGTCGGGGGTGCGCGCAGCCTGGGCCGCGAACAGGTCGGGGACGAACCCGTCCGGCACCCGTCCCGCCGTGTCGTTCCAGCCGCGGACGACCCGGTCGAGTTCGGCGCCGTCGAGGACCTCCACCGTCTGCAAGGACGCGTCCGGGGCGGTGTCCAGGGCGGACACCAGATTGCCGACGCACGTGTGCACCAGCCGGCACAGCGCCGCCGCGTCGGCGGGGGCGACCGCGTCCACGGTGAGGCCGAAACCGGTGCCCCGGTCCTCGACCGCCACGGCCACCGGATAGTTGGTGGCCTCACTCGCCGACACGGTGCTGATGCCGGTGATGTCCTGCTTGGTCGCCGCCTGCGCCGACGCGGCCGGTGCCTGGCTGTGCCGGTAGTTGAGGATGGAGGTGAACAGTGGGCTGCCGGAGGGGACTCCGGCGGCTTGTTGCGCCAGGGTCAGTGGTGCGTGTTCGTGGACGAGGAGTTCGGCGAGCTGGTCGCGGACTGCGGTCAGTGCCCGGGCGACGGGGGTGTGGGCGGTGCGGACGCGGACCGGGAGGGTGTTGATGAACAAGCCCGGGACGCGGTCGGCTCCGGCGCCGGCGTTCATCCGGCCGAACAGCACCGTCCCGAACACGACATCGTCGCGTCCGCTCAGCGTGGCCAGGACGCGGGCCCAGGCCAGGTGGAAGATGGTGGCCGCGCTCACGCCCAGCGTCCGCGCCGCCTCCCGCACCTGACCGGCGATGTCCTCATCGACCGGTAGGTGCGCGCGCTGCACTCCGCTGCCGTCGCCGCGCACCTCCAGCAGCCCGTAGGGCGCCGTGGTCTCCTCCACATCCCCCAGCAGGGTCGTGAAGTAGTCCTCGTGCTCGATGCGGGAGACACCCAGGCGGGACTGCGCCACGAAAGCGCGGAACGGCAGCGGGATTGGAAGTGAATCCTCGTCGCCGGCCAAGATCGCGGCCAACTCCTCGATGAGGACGTCCTGGGTCGTGTGGTCCTGCACCAAGTGATGGATGCGCAGCAGCGCGAGCCATTGGCCGGAGCCCGGCTCGGCGGCGTAATGGACGTCGAGCAGCGGGGCCCGTCCCAGGTCCATGGGCGAACCCGTCACGTCGTCCAGTTGTTCGACTTGCGCCACTGGGAGCGCGGCCCGGCGTGTGACGACCTGGACGGGTTCGCTCAACCCTTCCCAGACGATCGCGGTGCGGTAGATGTCGTGCCGGTCGATGATGCGCTGCAACGCCGCCAGGAACCCGTCCAGCCGGTCACGGGAATCGAACCGCAGGACCTGCGAGACCACATAGGCGTCCTGACCGCCCTCAGCCATCAGATGATGGAAGAACAGACCCTCCTGGAGCGGCGCCAGCGGATACACGTCCGCGACGTTGGCCGCGCCGCCGTCGACGGCCACGACGATCTGCTCGACCTCCGTCTCCGACAGGTCGACGAGGGGAAGCATCTCCGGGGTGATCTCGGCCGCGTCCGCCGGGATGCCGTTGGGCGGGACGATGACCTCGGCCGGGCCGCCCGCCACCGCTGCCAGACCCGCCGGAGTGGGCGTCTGGAACAACGCCCGCACCGACACCGACACACCACGGCGACGCAGCAACTCCACCATCCGCACCGCCAGCAGCGAATGGCCGCCGAGCCGGAAGAAGTCGTCCTCGACACCGACCGTTTCCAGGCCGAGGACCTCGGCGAACGCCCCGCACACCACCTCCTCACGCACGCTGGAGGGCGCCCGGCCAGCGCCCACCACGTAGTCCGGGGCAGGCAGGGCGGCACGGTCGAGCTTGCCACTGTTGTTCAACGGCAACGCATCCAGGACGACGAACGCCGACGGCACCATGTACTGCGGCAGCCGCTCGGCCGCCACCTCACGCAACCGCTCAACGTCCGGGTCATCCCCAGCCGGCACGACATACGCGACCAGATGTTGGTCTCGCGCGACCACTGCTACCTGCGCGACTTGGGGGGCGGTGGCCAGCACCGTCTCGATCTCTCCCGGTTCGATGCGGAAGCCGCGGATCTTCACCTGATCGTCGGCACGACCCGCGAAGATCAGCTCGCCCTCGGGCGTCCAGCGCGCCAGGTCACCCGTCCGATACATGCGCTCACCGGCACCCCCAAAGGGGCACGCCACGAACCTTTCGGCGGTCTGGGCGGGACGGTTCAGGTATCCGCGCGCCAGCCCGGCCCCGGCCACATACAGTTCTCCGGTCACCCCCACTGGTACCGGGCGCAGGTGGTCGTCCAGCACGTAGGTGCGGGTGTTGGCGATCGGGGCGCCGATCGGCACGTCCGGCGCATCGGGCCTGGCCCGCCAGAACGTGGCGTCCACGGTCGTCTCGGTCGGGCCGTAGGTGTTGAACAGGACTCGGCCACGCGACCAGCGAGCGGCCACTTCCGGCGGGCACGCCTCGCCGCCGACCTCCAGGACGACCCGCTCGGGAATCTCGTCCTCCCGGAGCGCCGCCAGCAGCGCGGGCGGCAACGACGCATGTGTGATGTCCCGGCCGGCGATGAACTCAGCCAGTCCTTCGCCCAGCCGGGCCTCGTCCGGGACCGTGACGAGCGCGGCTCCCGAGGTCAGCGCGACCGCCCACTCCAGGCAGAAGACGTCGAAGCCCGCCGACGCGAACTGCGCGACCCGGGATCCGGGTCCGGTCTCGAAGCGGGCGCGGCCCGCCGCCACCGTGTTCGCGAAACCGGCGTGCGGGAGCACGACGCCCTTGGGCCGGCCCGTCGACCCGGACGTGTAGACCACATACGCCGGGTGCTCGCCCCGCACCGGCTCCGGCCGGGAGCCCGTCTCGGCGGGGAGGGAGGCCGAGTCGATGTTCAGCACCGGAACGGCGAATCCGCTGACGGAGTCCGCCCCGGCCGTGTTCGTGATCAGGAGACGGGGGTTCGCGTCGTCCAGGACGAACGCGAGCCGTTCCACCGGCTGTGCGAGGTCGAGCGCCAGATATGCGCCGCCGGCCTTCAGCACGCCCAGCACGGCGACCATCAGGCTGACGCCCCGGTCCATCGCGATCGCGACCACCGACCCGGGGCCGGCGCCGTGGGCGGCCAGTGCCCCGGCGAGGCGGTTCGCGCGCGCGTCCAGGTCCGCGTACGTGATCTCGACGCCGTCGGCGATGACCGCGACCGCGTTTGGTGTCCGATCCGCTTGGGCCTCGAGCTGGCCCACCACCGGCGTCTGCGGCACGTCCGCCTCGGTGTCGTTCCACTCGACCAGGATCTTGCGGCGCTCTGCCGGGTCCAGGACGTCGAGTGAACCGACGCGGGCGGACGGGTCGGCGGCCAGGGCTGACAGTGTCCGCGTCCAGATGCCGGCGATCCGCTCGGCGGTCCGCGCGTCGAACACGTCGGCCGCCGCGATCACCGACCCGCGCACCCCGGCCGGGACGCCGTCGGCGTCGAAGACCTCCGTGGCGGTGACATCGAGATCGAACTTCGACGTCGGCGTCCCGGCGGACATGCCGGCGGCGTCGAGCCCCGGCATGGCCAGTTCGGCGGGACCGGCGTTCTGCAGCGTCAGCATCACCTGGAACAACGGGTGGCGCGCCAGGGACCGGGCCGGTGCCAGTTCCTCCACGAGCCGCTCGAATGGGACGTCCTGGTGCTCGAACGCGTGCAGGGTCGTCTCGCGGACGCGGTCGAGCAGCTCGGTGAACGTCGGGTCGCCGGTCAGGTCGGTCCTGATCACCAGTGTGTTGACGAAGAACCCGATCAGGCCGTCGAGCGCCTCGTCCAAGCGGCCCGCGACCGCCGAGCCGATCGGGACGTCCGCGCCGGCGCCGAGCCGCGACAGACTCACCGCGAGCGCCGCCTGCAGGGCCATGAACACCGTCACGCCCTCGGCCCGCGCGATCTCACGCAACCGTGCGTGCAGGTCCGCTGGAAGTTCCAGCGGCACCCGGTGTCCCCGGGACGAGGCCACCGCCGGACGCGGCCGGTCGAACGGCAGCGCCAGCTCTTCCGGCGCCCCGGTCAGGGTTTCACGCCAGTACGCCACCTGACGGGCCAGCAGGCTGCCGGGCTCGTCCTCATCGCCCAGTAGGTCGCGCTGCCACAGCGCATAGTCCGCGTACTGAACGGGCAGCGGAGACCACTCCGGCGCCTGACCCTCGCAGCGGGCGGCGTACGCCACCGACACGTCACGCGCGAGCGGGCCGATCGACCAGCCGTCACTTGCGATGTGGTGCACGACCAGCACCAGCACATGCTCGTCCGGTCCGACGGCAAACAGCTCGACCTTGATCGGCAACTCCGCCGCCAAGTCGAAGACATGACCGCTCGCCCCGGCCACGACCGCCGGCAACCCTTCCGCCGTGACATCGGTGACCGTGAGGTTCCATGCGAGGTCTTCAAGGTCGATGAGCTGCTGGAATGGCTCGCCATCCGCCATCGGGAACACCGTCCGCAGCACCTCGTGCCGCCCTAGAACGTCCCGGAACGCCGCCGCCAGGGCACCCTGGTCCAGATCACCGTTCAGACGCAGCGCCAGCGCGATGTTGTAGGCGTCCGACCTCTCCAGCTGCGCCAGGAACCACAGCCGCCGCTGCGCATACGACAGCGGTACCCGCTCCGGGCGGGACGTCGCCGGGGTCAGTGCCGTCCGCGCCGCGTCCGCCTCCGTGAGGCGCGCCGCGAGACCGGCCACGGTCGGCGCCTCGAACAGCGCCCGCAGCGGAACCTCCACCCCCAGCACCGAGCGGACCCGGCTCACCAGGCGCGTCGCCAGCAGCGAATGGCCGCCGAGCGCGAAGAAGTCGTCGTCCACCCCGGCGGACGGCAGGTTGAGGACGTCCGCGAACAGCTGGCAGAGGATCTCCTCCCGCACGGAGACGGGGACGCGTCCCGCACCCGTCTTCTGCTCGGGGGCGGGCAGGGCCTCGCGGTCGAGTTTGTCGTTGGCGTTCAGCGGCAGGGCGTCCAAGGACACGAAGGCCGAGGGCACCATGTAGCCGGGTAGCCGGTCGCCGGCGAACCGCCGCAGCTCGGCCTCGCCCGCGTCGCCGACGACATAGGCGACCAGGCGTTTCTCCCCCGGCACGTCCTCGCGGACGATGACGGCGGCCTGCGCGACGCGCGAGTGGGAGGCGAGGACGGCCCGCACTTCCCCCGGCTCCACCCGGAACCCGCGGATCTTCACCTGGTCGTCGGCGCGGCCCGCGAACACCAGATCCCCACCGGCCGTCCACCGGACGAGGTCACCCGTGCGGTACATCCGTTCGCCGGCGCCGCCGAACGGGCACGCGACGAACCGCTCACCGGTCAGCGCCGCCCGCCCGACGTAGCCGCGTGCCAGCTGGTCACCGGCGATGTAGAGCTCACCCGCCACGCCGACCGGGACGGGCCGCAACGCCTCATCGAGAACGAACACGCGGGTGTTGGGGCCCGGCCCGCCCATCGGCACGGCGGGTTCCGTCCCGTCGACGGGGGCGGTCGTCACGATGACGGTCGCCTCGGTCGGCCCGTAGGCGTTCACCAGCGACCGGCCCCGCGCCCACGCCCGCACCAGCGGGAGGCTGATCGGTTCCGAACCGACCACCATCCGCCGCACGCCGGGCAGGTCGTCCGGGTCCAGCACGGCGAGGAGCGACGGCACCACGCTGGCCGCCTCGATCCCGGTCCGGCGGATCAGGTCGGCCAGCAGCGCGGTGTCGGCCCGTTCCTCCGCCGACGCGATCACCAGGGCGGCGCCGGACGACAGCGCCACGGCCACGTCCAGCACCGAGGCGTCGAAGTTGAACGAGGCGAACTGCAGCAGCCGCACCCCGGGCCCGGCGCCGAGGCGCGGGCCCAGCGCCGCGATCAGGTTGACCAGGCCGCCGTGCGTGGACGTCACCCCCTTCGGGCGTCCCGTCGAACCGGACGTGTAGATCACGTAGGCGCCCTGGTCGGGCCGCACGGCCGCCCCCAGCGCGTCGCCGGCAGCGCGGCCAGCCGCTCCATGACCTGCGGGTCTCCCAGATCGAGCACCCGCACTCCGGCCAGCGCGAACGCCGCGTCGCCGCGGCCGACCACGATCCGGGCGCCGCTGTCGGCGAGCATGTACTCCAGGCGTTCGGCCGGGTGCGCCTGGTCCAGCGGCACGTACGCCGCCCCGGTCTTCCACACGGCGACGATCGCGGCGACCATCTCGGCGCCGCGCGGCAGGCACAGGCCGACGACGGACTCGGCGGCGGCGCCCTCGGCGCGCAGGAGGCCGGCGAGGCGGTTCGCGCGCGCTTCCAGTTCCCCGTAGGTCACCTCATCGTCGCCGGCGATCAGCGCCACCGCGTCGGGTGTCCGGGCGGCCAGCGCCTCGAACCGCCGCACGACCGGCTCGCGCGGCACGTCCAGCGCGGTGTCGTTCCACTCGGCCAGCAGCCGGTGCCGTTCGGCCGGGTCGAGGATCTCCAGGTCGCGCACGCGCGCGTGCGGGGTGTCGGCCACCTGCGCCAGCACCCGCGTCCAGGTGTCCGCGATCCGGGCGGCGGTCGGCGCGTCGAACAGGTCGGCGGCGGCCGTCAGCGCGCCGCGCAGGCCCGCCGGGGCACCCGCGGGGTCGAAGACCTCGGCGGCGCTGACGTCCAGGTCGAACTTCGCCGTGGGTTCCCCGCCGGACGCGCCGGACACGGTCAGCCCGTCCAGCGTCAGCTCGGCCTGCCCGGTGTTCTGCAGCGTCAGCATCACCTGGAAGAGCGGGTGCCGGGCCAGCGAACGGACCGGGGCTACTTCCTCCACGAGCCGTTCGAACGGGAGGTCCTGGTGCTCGAACGCGTCGAGGTTCGCCTCCCGGACCCGGTCCAGCACGTCCGCGAACGTCGGGTCGCCGGACAGGTCGCCGCGGATCACCAGCGTGTTCACGAACAGCCCGACGAGGCCGCGCAGGTCCCGGTCAGTGCGTCCGGCGACCGCCGAGCCGATCGGGACGTCGGTGCCCGCGCCCAGCCGCGACAGTGTCACCGCGAACGCGGCCTGCAGCACCATGAACAGGCTCATGCGCCGCTCGCGGGCGACCCCGGCGAGCCTCGCGTGGACATCGGCGGGGACGTCCAACTCGACCTGGTGCCCGCGATAGGACGGCGCCGCCGGACGCGGCCGGTCGAACGGCAGCCCCAGTTCCTCCGGTACCCCCGCCAGCGCCGTGCGCCAGTACTCAAGCTGTTGCGCGAGCACGCCGTCGGGGTCGTCCTCGTCGCCGAGCAGTTCCCGCTGCCACAGCGTGTAGTCGGCGTACTGGACGGGCAGCGGCTCCCACTCCGGTGCCCGGCCCGCGCAGCGCGCCCCGTAGGCCGCCGAAAGGTCGCGCGCCAGCGGGCCGGCGGACCAGCCGTCCCAAGCGATGTGATGCACCAGGACGACGAGGACGTGCTCGTCGCGGCCCTCCGCGAACAGCCACGCCTTCACCGGGATCCCGGCGGACAGGTCGAACGTGTGCCGCAACACCCGCGCCACGGCCGCCCGCCGCTCCTCTGGCGCGACGTCGGCGACGGTCAGCTCGAAGCCCGTCCCGTCGGCGGGCAGGACCCGCTGGTACGGTTCGCCGCCGTGCTCGGGGAAGACCGTGCGCAGGACCTCATGCCGTTCGAGGACGTCCCGGAACGCCGCCGCGAGCGCCTCCCGGTCCAGCGCCCCCGTGAGCCGCAGGACGACGGGATTGTTGTAGGTGGTGCTCGGGCCCTCCAGCTGCGCCATGAACCACAGCCGGCGCTGGGCGAACGAGAGCGGGATCATCTAGGACTCCTCCTGCCTGCGCATGGACCGCAGCGCGGGCCTGGGCTTTCGGGCACTACCGTGTTCTGCGAGCCAGGCGGCGAGCCCGGCCGGTGTGGGGGTGGTGAAGACCGCGCGGACGGGCAGCTCCGCGCCCAGCTCCGCCCGGACCTCGCCGGCGAGCCGGACGGCGAGCAGCGAATGCCCGCCGAGTTCGAAGAAGTCGTCGTCGGCGCCGACGCCCGGTCGGCCGAGCAGCTCGGCGAAGGCCCGGCACAGGACCTCCTCCCTGCGCCCGGACGGCGGTCGGCCGCTCCCCGGTGCGGCGCCATCCGGTGCGGGGAGCACGGCGCGGTCGAGCTTGCCGTTCGCGGTGAGCGGGAGCGCGGCCAGGACGATCACGGCTGCGGGCACCATGTAGTGCGGCAGCCGCTGCGCGGTGAACTCGCGGAGGCCGGGCGGGAGCGTCTCGCCGTCCGGGACGATGTAGGCGACGAGGCGGTGGTCGCCTGGGACGTCCTCGCGGACGATGACCGCTGCTTGGGCGACCAGCGGGTGGGCGGCCAGGACGGCCTGCACTTCGCCCGGCTCGATCCGGAAACCGCGGATCTTCACCTGATCGTCGGTACGGCCCGCGTAGACGAGACGGCCGTCCGCCGTCCAGCGGGCCAGGTCTCCGGTGCGATACATGCGCTCACCCGCGCCGCCGGCTGCGAACGGGCACGCCACGAACCGTTCGGCGGTCAGGCCCGGCCGGCCGAGGTAGCCGCGCGCCAAGCCGGGGCCCGCCACGTAAAGCTCACCGGTCACGCCATCGGGCACCGGGCGCAGCCGCTCATCCAGGACGAACACCCGCGTGTTGGCGATCGGGCCACCGATGTCCGGCTCGTCCCCTGGATTCAGTGGGGCCGACATCGCGGCGCACACCGTCGTCTCGGTCGGGCCGTATACATTCACGAAACGGCGGCCGGGCGCCCAGCGCGCCACCTGCTCGGCGCTCAGCGCCTCCCCCGCCGACATCAGTGATGTCACCGGTGCCAGGTCCGGTGGTTCGAGCATCGCCAGCACGGCGGGCGGCAGCTTCGCGTGCGTCACGCCGTGCCGTGCCACGACCTCGGCCAGTCCCGCGCCCGGCAGCAGTTCCGAGGAGTCGGCCAGGACCAGCCGCGCCCCGGACGCCAGCGTCACCAGCACCTCGGTCACGGACGCGTCGAAGCTCATCGACGCGAACTGCAGCATCCGGCTGCCTCCGTCGAGGGCGAACCGTTCCGCCTGGGCGGCCACCAGGCTCGCCAGCCCGGCATGCGACACCGCCACGCCCTTCGGCCGTCCGGTGGAACCCGACGTGTAGATGACGTAGGCCAGTTGCGTCGGGGATACATCGATCCGCGGTGACCGGTCCGGCGTGGGGGCCGCTTGGAGGTCGTCCAGGTTCAGCAGCGGAATCGCGGACGTCTCCGGTGCCGTGCCGCCGCGTACGATCACCAGTCGCGCGCCGCTGTCGGCGAGCATGTAGTCCAGCCGGCCGGCCGGATAGGCGGGGTCGAGCGGCAGATACGCCGCGCCCGCCTTCCACACGGCGAGCACCGTCGTGATCATGTCGATGCCGCGCGGCAGGCGGACGCCCACGACCGATTCGGCGCCCACCCCGAGGTCGAGGAGGTGCCGTGCCAGCAGGTCAGCCCGCGCGTCCAGCTCGGCGTAGGTGACGAGTTCGCCGGCGTATGCCAGCGCGACCGCATCGGGTGTGCGTGCGGCCTGCGCCTCGAACATCCGTGGCGCGGACTCCTGCGGCACGTCCAGTGCGGTGTCGTTCCGGCTCTGCACCAGCCGATCGCGTTCGGCCTTGTCGAAGAGCTCGATCTCGGACAGCGGGCCGTCCGGGTCCTGCTCCAACGCGGTGACGAGGTCGCCGAGGCAGGTGTGCAAGAGCCTGCAGACCGCCATCGCGTCGGCCGGGCCGACCGCGTGGACGGTCAGCGCGAAGCCCGTCTCCACGTCGTCCACGGCGACGGCCACCGGATAGTTCGTGCTCCCCTGGCTCCGGGTCATCACCGTGCTGATGCCCTTGAGCCCGGCTCCGCCGTCCCCGTCAGGGGCAGCGTGGGAACGGCGGCGGTGCCGGTAGTTGAGGAGCGAGGTGAACAGCGGGCTGCCGCCATGGACGCCGGCGGCCTGCTGCGCCAAGGCGAGCGGCGCGTGCTCATGGACGAGCAGCTCGGCCAGCCGGCCGCTCAGATCCTTCAGCGCGTCGCGCACACCGCGCGGTCCGACCCGCACGCGGACGGGCAGCGTGTTGATGAACAGGCCTGGCACGCGGTCGGCTCCCGCGCCGGCGTTCATGCGGCCGAACAGGACCGTGCCGAACACGACGTCGTCGCGTCCGCTCAGGGTCGCGAGGACACGCGCCCACGCCAGGTGGAAGACCGTGGCGGCACTGACGCCCAGCGAACGCGCGACCTCGCGCACCCGATCCCCGATCTCGTCGTCCACCGGCAGCTGCGCCCGCTCGACACCGGTTCCGTCGCCGTGGACGTCGAGGAGCCCGTAGGGGGCTGTGGTCTCGTCCACGTCACCGAGGAGGTCGGCGAAGTAGCGCTCGTGCTCCTCGCGCGTCACACCGAGGCGCGCCTCCGCCACGAAATCGCGGAACGGCAGCGGCTCCGGCAGGGTGTCCTCCCGGCCGGACAGGATCGCGTCCAGCTCGTTCAGCAGGACGTCGTGTGTCGTGTCGTCCAGCACGAGGTGATGGATGCGAAGCAGCGCCTGCCACTCGCCGGTGCCCGGCTCCGGGGCGGTGTGGACGTCGATCAGCGGGGCTCGCCCCACGTCCATCCCCGGAGCGCCGCCGCCGATCGCGTCGAGTGTGACCTCCTCGACCGGCAGCGTCGCGCGGCGCGCCACGACCTGGACGGGCTCGGGCAGCCCGTCCCACACGATCGCCGTGCGGTAGATGTCGTGGCGGTCGATCACCCGTTGCAGGGCGGTGAGGAACGCGTCCAGGCGCTCCCGCGAATCGAACCGGAGGACTCTCGGCGAGGCGTACACGTCCACGCCGCCGTCCGCCTGCAGCAGGTGATGGAAGAAGATGCCCTCCTGGAGCGGCGCCAGCGGATACACGTCCGCGATGTTCGCCGCGCCGCCCTCGGTCGCGGCGACGACCCGCTCGACCTGCTCGGACGACAGGTCGACCAGCGTGAGCATCTCCGGCGTGATGTGATCGGCGCCTTCGGGAATCCGGTTCGGCGGGACCTCCACCCCGGCCCGGCCCGATTCCGTCGCCAGCCCCGCCGGAGTCGGCTTCTCGAACAGCGCCCGGACCGAGACTGAGACGCCGCGTTGGCGCAGCAGTTCCACGAGTCGGACTGCTAGGAGGGAGTGGCCGCCGAGCATGAAGAAGTCGTCCTCGACGCCCACGGTTTCCAGGTTGAGGACTTCGGCGAAGGACTGGCAGAGGATCTCTTCCTGGACGGTCGCCGGAGCACGCCCGCTACCGGTCGATGCGGAGGTGTAGTCGGGTGCGGGCAGGACCTTGCGGTCGAGCTTGCCGTTGGACGCCAGCGGCAGCGCCTCCATCACGACGACGGCCGAAGGCACCATGTAGTCCGGCAACCTCCCGGCGGCGAACTCCCGGATGGCGGCCGGATCGACCTCGGACGCAGCGACGATGTACGCCACCAGGGTTTCCTCACGGGCGACCACAGCGGCCTGCTCAACCTGCGGATGCGCGGTCAGCACCGCCTCAACCTCGCCCGGCTCCACCCGGAATCCGCGGATCTTGACCTGCTGGTCGGCGCGGCCGGCGAACACCAGGTTTCCGTCCGGGGTCCAGCGCGCCAGGTCTCCGGTGCGGTACATCCGCTCGCTCGCGCCGCCGAAGGGGCAGGCCACGAACCGCTCAGCGGTCAGACCTGGTCGACCCACATAGCCGCGTGCCAACTGGTCACCGGCAATGTACAGCTCACCAGCAACTCCGACCGGCACGGGCTGCAGGTGATCGTCCAGCACATACAGGCGGGTATTGGCCACGGGCGCACCGATCGGCACGCTCCCCGACTCCACCAGCTCGCGGGTCAGGCGTGTGGTCGCGACGCCGATCGTGGCCTCGGTCGGGCCGTAGTGATTGAAGACATCCTGCTCGCCCGCAGCCAGCAGGTCAGTCACCAGCTCCGGAGAGGCCGCCTCGCCGCCGAGCACCAGTGCTCGGCTCGGCACCACACCGCCCAGCGCGGCGATGTGCGAGGGCACAGCCTTGAGGTAATCGATCTGGTGCTCGGCCAGATAAGCGCGAACGGCCACCGCATCGGTCACGGTGTCCTCGTCCAGGACATGCAGTTCACCACCGGACGTCAGGCTGGCGAACACCACGGTGTTGCCCAGGTCGGTCACCTGCGCCTGCAACACCGCGAACCGCCCACCATCCGAGCCGAACCCCACCCGACCCGGAACACTCGCCACATAGTTCGCCAAGCCGGCATGCGTTACCGCAACACCCTTCGGACGACCCGTCGAACCCGACGTGAACATCACATACGCCGCCTGGCCTGGAGCTATCTCCACCTCGGGCGCGGTCTCGGCCTGCATGTCCAGTTGCATCGCCATCAGCTCGTCGTCCAGCGCGACCAGCCGATGACGGCCCGCAGGAAGGTCCTCCAGAACCTCCTCGCTCGTGAGGGTCAGGACCGCGCCGCTGTCGGACAGCACGAACGCCACCCGATCGGCAGGCTGCGCCGGATCGATCGGCACGTAAGCCGCGCCAGCCTTCCACACACCCACGATCGCGCTGATCATCTCGGCGCCACGCGGCAGGCACACGCCCACCACCGACTCCGCGGCCACACCCTGAGCCCGCAGAAAATGCGCCAGCCGATTCGCCCGCGCGTCCAACTCCGCAAACGACAGCCGCTCACCACCGGCGACCACCGCCACCGCATCGGGCGTACGAACAGCCTGCGCAGCGAACATCTCCGGAACCAGCGCCCCCGGCACCTCGGCCGCAGTGTCGTTCCACTCCACCAGCACCCTGCGGCGCTCGGCCTCGCCCAGGACATCCACCGCGTTCACCCGCAGCGACGGGTCGTCCACCAGAGCGCGCAGCACCCGCACGAACGAAGCGGCCATCCGCTCGACCGATGCGCGTTCGAACAGGTCGACCGCGCCGGTGATCATGCCGCCGATGCCGGCGGGTGCGCCTTCGGCGTCGAACCTCTCCCCCACGAGCACCGACAGGTCGAACTTGGCTCCGGCCCTGCCCATCGAGGACGTGCTCGCCCGGATGCCGGACACCTCCGGGGCGGCTTCGCCGGCTCCCACGGCGTCCTGCATGGTCAGGATGACCTGGAACAGCGGCTGGCGGCCCAGCGAACGGGCCGGGGCCAGTTCCTCCACGAGCCGCTCGAACGGCACGTCCTGGTGGGCGAACGCGCGCAGGCTCGTGTCCCGGACGCGGCCCAGCAGTTCGGTGAACGTGGGGTCGCCGGACAGGTCGCCGCGGATCACCAGGGTGTTGACGAAGCAGCCGATCAGGTCGTCCAGCGCCTCGTCGTTTCGGCCCGCCACGGCCGAGCCGATCGGGACATCCTTGCCCGCGCCGAGCCGCGACAGCAGCGTCGCCAGTCCGGCCTGCAGGACCATGAACACCGTCACGCCCTCGGCGCGCGCCACCTCCCGGAGCCGGGCGTGCACGCCGGCGGGCAGTTCGACCGGCACCTGGTGTCCCTGGTGCGAGGCCACGGCGGGGCGAGGACGGTCGGCGGGCAACGCCAGCTCTTCCGGCGCCCCGGCCAGTTCATCGCGCCAGTACGCCACCTGCCGGGACAGGACGCTGCCCGGATCGTCGTCGTCTCCCAGTAGCTCACGCTGCCAGAGCGCGTAGTCGGCGTACTGCACCGGCAGCGGCGTCCATTCCGGTGCCCGGCCGTCGCGGCGTGCCATGTAGGCGGAGGCCAGGTCGCGTTCGAGCGGGCCGCTCGACCAGCCGTCGCTCGCGATGTGGTGGACGACGAGCGCCAGCACATGCTCGTCCGGACCCGTTTCGAACAGCCACGCCCTGACCGGCACTTCGACGGCGAAGTCGAAGGTGTGGCGGGCGGCGTCCGCCACGGCGCCGGGCAGTTCACGGGCGGTCACCTTGGTCACCGGCAGCGCGAACCCGGTCTCCTCCAGCGGGAGGATCCGCTGGTAGGGCTCGCCGTCGGCGACCGGGAAGACCGTCCGCAGCACCTCGTGGCGCTCCAGCACGTCCCGCAGCGCGTCCTCGAGCGCTCGCAGGTTCAGGTCGCCGGACAGCCGCAGCACGACCGGGCTGTTGTAGGTCGCGCTCGGCCCTTCGAGCTGGGCCAGGAACCACAGCCGACGCTGCGCGAACGACAACGGCACCCGGTCCGGGCGCGCTCCCGGTTCGAGCGCCGCACGCGCGTGGTCCGCGTCGGCTAGATGCGCCGACAGCCCCGCCACCGTCGGGGCCTCGAAGAGCGCCCGGAGCGGCACCTCGGCGCCGAGGACGGTACGGACCCGGCTGACCAGGCGCATCGCGAGCAGCGAATGCCCGCCGAGGGCGAAGAAGTCGTCGTCGATCCCGACGGACGGCAGGCCCAGCACGCCCGCGAAGAGCTGGCACAAGATCTCGTCCTGCGGGGTGAGCGGCCCCCGGCCGGTGCCGGTGACGCGGTCGGGTTCGGGCAGCGCGGCGCGGTCCAGTTTCCCGTTGGGCGTCAGCGGCAGGGCGAGCAGGGGCACGATCGCGGGGGGCACCATGTGGCCGGGAAGCCGTTCCGCCGCGAACGCGCGCACCTCGTCGGCGAGGCCGTCCGGTGGGACGTCCGGTCCGGGGACGATATAGGCGGCGAGGCGCGTGTCGCCTGGCGCGTCGGCGCGGGCGATCACCGCGGCTTGGGCGATCCGCGGGTGGGCGGTCAGCACGGCCTCGATCTCGCCCGGCTCGATGCGGAACCCGCGGATCTTCACCTGGTCGTCGGCCCGGCCCACGTACTCCAGTTCGCCGTCCCGGCGCCACCGCACCACGTCGCCGGTCCGGTACATCCGCTCACCGGCACCGTTGAAGGGGCACGCGACGAACCGTTCGGCAGTCAGCGCGGGACGGCCCAGGTAGCCGCGTGCCAGTTGCGCGCCAGCGACATATAGTTCGCCGGCCACTCCGGTGGGGACGGGCGCGAGACCGGCGTCCAGCACGAACACCCGGGTGTTCGGCGCCGGCCGTCCGATCGCCACTCCGGCGCCGTTCACGTCCGCGGCGGTGATCCCGGACGCCGGGGTGATGGAGTGCGTCACGCACCCGACCGTCGCCTCGGTGGGCCCGTACTCGTTCACCACCGTGGCGGCGGGGTTGCCGTGGCGCCACCGCTCGACCAGGCCGGCGGGCAGCGCCTCGCCGCCCAGCACCAGGTCGCCCGACATGCCCCGGGCGAGGTCGGACACGGCCGCCAGGTGGCTCGGGGTGACCTTCAGGAACGTGCAGGCGTGTTCGCCGGAGAGCGCGTCGCGGACGTCCGCGGCCTCGGTCATTCCGACGACGCGGACGCTGCCGCCGACCGTCAGCGGGCCGAGCAGCGACGTCACCGTCAGGTCGAACGTCACCGGCGAGTGCAGGGCCGCCACCCCGCGCAGCCCCGGGTACTCGTCGCCGCACCACCCCAGGTAGGCGGCGGCGCTGCGCTGCGAGACCAGCACGCCCTTGGGGCGCCCCGTCGACCCGGACGTGTAGATGAGGTAGGCCGGGTGGTCCGCGTGGACGGTGCCGGTGCGGTCGGTGTCGGTGAGGTCGTGGCCGGGGAGTTCGGCGAGGCGATCCGCGGTGGAGGGGTCCCCGAGGAGGAGGTGCGGGACGCCGGTCAGGGACGGCCGGGCCTCATCGGTGATCAGGAGGGCGGGGGCCGCGTCCGCGAGCAGGAACGCGAGGCGGTCGGCGGGCTGGTCGGTGTCGACGGGCATGTAGGCGGCGCCCGCCTTGAGGACGCCGAGGACGGCCACGACCAGGTCGCCGGACCGAGGCAGTGCCAGGCCGACGAGCTGTTCGGGTCCCACCCCGTGGGCGGCCAGCAGCCGCGCGAGCCGGTTCGCCCGCTCGTTCAACTCGGCGTAGGACAGCGCCGATCCGGCGGACAGCACGGCGGGCTCGTCCGGTGTCCGGGCGGCCTGAACCTCGATCATGGCGGCGGGCGTCAGCGGCGGCACGTCGGCGGCGGTGTCGTTCACGCCCTGGATGAGCCGGTCCCATTCGGCCTTGTCGAGGACGTCGACCAGGCTCATCCGCAGGTCCGGGTCGTCCTCCAGCGCCGACACCAGGTTGCCGAGGCACGTGTGCAGCATCCGGCACACGGCCGAACCGTCGATGTCGCTCACCGCGTCGACGGTCAGCCCGAATCCGCTCCCCAGGTCCTCCACCGAGACGGCGACCGGGTAACTGGTGGTCTCCCTGGCGAATATCGTCCTGGCGCCCTGCAGCGCGGTTCCGGTTCCGGGGTCCGGCGCCGTCCTCTGAACGCCGGCGTGCCGGTAGTTGAGGATGGAGGTGAACAGTGGGCTGCCGGACGGGACTCCGGCGGCTTGCTGCGCCAGGGTCAGGGGTGCGTGTTCGTGGACGAGGAGTTCGGCGAGTTGGTCGCGGACTGCGGTCAGTGCCCGGGCGATGGGGGTGTGGGCGGTACGGACACGGACCGGGAGGGTGTTGATGAACAAGCCCGGGACGCGGTCGGCTCCGGCGCCGGCGTTCATCCGGCCGAACAACACCGTCCCGAACACGACATCGTCGCGTCCGCTCAACGTGGCCAAGACGCGCGCCCAAGCCAGGTGGAAGATCGTGGCCGCACTCACGCCCAGCGTCCGCGCCGCCTCCCGCACCTGACCGGCGATATCGTCATCGACCGGCAGATGCGCGCGATGCACCCCGCTGCCGTCACCGCGCACCTCCAGCAGCCCGTAAGGCGCCGTGGTCTCCTCCACGTCCCCTAGCAGGGCGGTGAAGTAGTCCTCGTGCTCGATGCGGGAGACACCCAGACGGGACTGCGCCACGAAATCACGGAACGGCAGCGGGGTTGGTAGTGAGTCCTCGTCGCCGGCCAAGATCGCGGCCAGCTCCTCGATGAGGACGTCCCGCGTTGTGTGGTCCTGCACCAGGTGATGCATGCGCAGCAGCGCGAGCGAACCGCTCTGGTCAGTGCAATGGTGAACGTCGATCAGCGGGGCGCGTCCAACGTCCATTCGCGTCCCCGCCACGGCCAGCAACCGCTCCACCGGGTCGGGGACGTCCGGGTCGAGCATGACCTCCTGGACTGGGAGTACGGCCTGACGTGTGACGACCTGGACCGGTTCGCTCAACCCTTCCCAGACGATCGCGGTGCGGTAGATGTCATGCCGGTCGATGATGCGCTGCAACGCCGCCAAGAACCCGTCCAACCGGTCACGGGAATCGAACCGCAGGACCTGCGAGACCACATAGGCGTCCTGACCACCCTCAGCCATCAGGTGGTGGAAGAACAGACCCTCCTGGAGCGGCGCCAGCGGATACACGTCCGCGATATTGGCCGCGCCGCCGTCGATCGCAGCGACGACCCGCTCGACCTCCGCCTCCGACAGGTCGACGAGGGGCAACATCTCCGGAGTGATGCGGTCGGAGCCCTCCGGAATCCGGTTCGGCGGAAGGACCAACTCGGCCGGGCTGCCTGCCACCGCTGCCAGACCCGCCGGAGTGGGCGTCTGGAACAACGCCCGCACCGACACCGACACACCACGGCGACGCAGCAACTCCACCAGCCGCACCGCCAACAGCGAATGGCCGCCCAGCCGGAAGAAGTCGTCCTCGACACCGACCGTTCCCAGGCCGAGGACCTCGGCGAACGCCCCGCACACCACCTCCTCACGCACGCTCGACGGCGCCCGGCCAGCGCCCACCACGTAGTCCGGGGCAGGCAGCGCGGCACGGTCGAGCTTGCCACTGTTGTTCAACGGCAACGCATCCAGGACGACGAACGCCGACGGCACCATGTACTGCGGCAGCCGCTCGGCCGCCACCTCACGCAACCGCTCAACATCCGGGCCAACCCCGGCCGGCACGACATATGCCACCAGACGCCGGTCACCCGGAACGTCCTCACGCGCGACCACCGCCACCTGCGCCACCTGCGGGTCGGCGGCCAGCACCGCCTGCACCTCGCCAGGCTCCACCCGGAACCCGCGGATCTTCACCTGATCATCGGCGCGGCCCGCGAAGACCAGATCCCCCTCGGGCGTCCAGCGCGACAGGTCACCCGTCCGATACATGCGCTCACCGGCACCCCCGAACGGGCACGCCACGAACCTTTCGGCGGTCAGGCCGGGGCGGCGGACGTAACCGCGGGCCAACTGGGCACCGGCGATGTAGAGCTCACCGGCCACGCCCAGCGGCACCGGCCGGAGGCGGTCGTCGAGGACGAACATCCGCGTGTTGGGCGTCGGCTTACCGATCGGCACGGTCGTCTCGGAGCCGTCCAGGTGACGGGCCGTCACGATGACCGTCGCCTCGGTCGGGCCGTAGGTGGTGACCAGATGCCGATCCGGCGCCCACGCCTGGACCAGCGCCCGGCTGACGGGTTCCGCGCCCACCACGATCCGGGACACTCCGGCGAGGTCGGCGGGGTCCAGCACCTCCAGCAGTGACGGGACCACGCTCGCCGCGCCGATGCCCGTCTCTTCGATCAGCCTCACCAGCAGCGAGGTGTCGGCGCGTTCCTCCGCCGAGGCGACCACCAGGGTGGCGCCGGCCGCCAAGGTCACCGCGACGTCCAGCACCGACGCGTCGAAGCTGAAGGAGGCGAACTGCAATACCCGCACGCCGGGCCCCACGCCCAGCGCCGGGCCCAGGCCGACGGTCAGGTTCACCAGTCCGCCGTGCGTGGCCGCGACACCCTTGGGACGTCCCGTTGAACCCGACGTGTAGATCACATATGCGGTCTGGGCGGGTGTCACCCGCGCGTACAATCCGCCACCGGGCATCTCCGCCAACCGCGGGTCGTCCTGCGTCACGACCTGGGCCTCGGACAGCCCGGCGTGTCCCACCACCAGCCGGGCACCGCTGTCGGCCAGCATGAAGCGCAACCGCTCGTCCGGAAGCGCAGGATCGAGCGGCACATACGCGGCCCCCGCCTTCCAGACGGCCAGGATCGCCGCGACCATCTCGATCCCGCGCGGCAGGCACAGGCCGACCACCGACTCCGCCCGGACGTCTTGGGCGTGAAGGAAGTGCGCCAGCCGATCGGCGCGCGCGTTCAACTCCCCGTAGGAGACCTCGACGCCATCGGCGATCACGGCGACCGCGTCCGGTGTCCGGGCCGCGTGAGCCTCGAACTGCCCCACCACCGAGGCCTGCGGCACGTCCGCTTCGGTGTCGTTCCACTCGACCAGGACCTTGTTGCGTTCTGCCGAGTCCAGCACGTCGGCTGCGCTCACCGGCGCGTCAGGGGCGGCGGACAACGCCGACAGTCCTCGCATCCAGCCACGCGCAATCCGCTCGGCAGTGCCCTCATCGAACACATCGGCTGCCGCGATCATCGACCCGCGCACCCCGGCCGGAGCACCATCGGCGTCGAAGACCTCCGCGACCGTGACATCCAGATCGAACTTGGCCACCGGCTCACCCGCAGAAAGCCCCGACGACTCCAGGCCAGGCAGGACCAGCTCAGCGGGACCGGCATTCTGCAACGTCAACATCACCTGGAACAGCGGATGCCGCGCCAGGGAGCGGGTCGGCGCCAACTCCTCCACCAGCCGCTCGAACGGCACATCCTGATGCTCGAACGCGTGCAGACTCCTCTCCCGGACACGCCCCAGCAGCTCAGCGAAGCTCGGGTCCCCGGACAGGTCGGTCCTGATCACCAGCGTGTTGACGAAGAACCCGACCAGACCGTCCAGCGCCTCATCCAGGCGGCCCGCAACCGCCGAACCGATCGGCACGTCCTCCCCCGCACCGAACCGCGACAAGCCCACCGCAAGCGCCGCCTGCAACACCATGAACACCGTCACACCCTCGGCCCGCGCCACCTCACGCAACCGTGCGTGCAGGTCCGCTGGAAGCTCCACCGGCACCCGATGCCCACGAGACGAAGCCACCACCGGACGCGGACGGTCGAACGGCAACGCCAACTCCTCCGGCGCCCCGGCAAGAGCTCCACGCCAATACGCCACCTGACCCGCCAGCACATCGTCACCGAGCAGGTCGCGCTGCCAGAGCGCATAGTCGGCGTACTGCACCGGCAGCGGCGTCCACTCCGGCACTCGACCTTCGCGGCGGGCGGCATACGCCTCCGACACGTCACGCGCGAGCGGGGCGATCGACCAGCCGTCACCGGCGATGTGATGCACCACCAGCACCAGCACATGCTCGTCCGGTCGGACGGCGAACAGTTCGACCTTGATCGGCAACTCCGCTGCCAGGTCGAAGACATGACCGCTCGCCCCGGCCACCGCCGCCGGCAACCCTTCCGCCGTGACCTCGGTGACCGTGAGGTCCCATGCGAGGTCTTCGAGGTCTACGACCTGCTGGAAGGGCTCGCCATCGGCCATCGGGAACACCGTCCGCAGCACCTCGTGCCGTCCCAGAACGTCCCGGAAGGCCCCTTCCAGCGCGCCCCTGTCCAGGTCGCCGGTCAAGCGCAGCGCCATCGCGATGTTGTAGGTGTCCGACCTCTCCAGCTGCGCCAGGAACCACAGCCGCCGCTGTGCGAACGACAGCGGCACCCGCTCCGGGCGGGGCGTCACCGGTGCCGGTGCCGAGCGGCCCTGAGCCGCTTCGGAGAGACGCGCCGCGAGCCCGGCAACCGTGGGGGTCTCGAACACCGCCCGAACCGGAATCTCTACATTCAGCACCGAACGGATCCGGCTCACCAGGCGCGTCGCCAGCAGCGAATGACCGCCGAGCGCGAAGAAGTCGTCGTCCACCCCGACCTTCTCCAGGGCGAGCACATCGGCGAACACCTGGCAGAGGATCTCCTCCCGCACCGTGGCGGGCTGACGGCTCTCGGCGACCTGGTACTCGGGGGCGGGTAGCGCCTTGCGGTCCAGCTTCCCGTTCACCGTGAGCGGCAGCGCCTCCAGTGTCACGACCGCCGAGGGGACCATGTAGCCGGGGAGCCGGCTCCCCGCGAATTCCCTGAGTTCGGCCGGCAGTTTCGCGGGATCCGAATCGAGGGCGGGGACGATGTAGGCGACGAGACGTGTCTCGCCGGGGGCGTCCTGGCGGGCGACCACCACGGCCTGGGCCACCCCGGGATGGGCGGTCAGCACCGCGCGCACTTCACCGGGCTCGATCCGGAATCCCCGGATCTTCACCTGGTCGTCGGCACGGCCGGTGAACACCAGGTCCCCGCCGGCCGTCCAGCGGGCAAGATCGCCCGTCCGGTACATCCGCTCACCAGGGCCGCCGAACGGGCACGGCACGAACCGCTCGGCGGTCAGTCCAGGCCGGTTCACATACCCCCGCGCCAGGCCGGGGCCGGCCACGTACAGTTCGCCGGCCACCCCGACCGGGACCGGCTCCAGCCGGCCGTCCAGCACGAACACCCGCGTGTCGGCCCCCGGACGACCGATCGCCACGTCGCCCGCGTCCGGGTCGCAGTGCCACAGTGTGGCGTCCACCGTGGTCTCCGCCGGGCCATAGGAGTTGAACATCCGCCGGTCCCGCGCCCACCGGTCGATCAGGTCGGGCGGGGATGCCTCACCGGCCACGGACAGCACGACGTCCCGGCTGATCGCCCCTTCCTCCAGGGTCGCCAGCACGGCCGGCGGCAGCGTCACATGCGTCACCCGCTCCCGCGCCAGGAGTGCTGGAAGCGCGGCGCCGAGCCGTTCCTCGTGCGGGATGACGACCAGCGCGGCACCGGTCAGCAGGGCCGACATCCATTCCCAGCCGAAGGTGTCGAACCCCGCCGACGCGAACTGGCCGACCCGCGCCCCCGGACCTACCCTCAGGTGCGACACCTGGCCCGCCACCAGGCTCGCCACTCCCGTGTGCGAGACCAGCACGCCCTTCGGCCGCCCGGTCGAGCCGGACGTGTAGATCACATAGGCGGGCGACGCCACCGCCGGTGGGGCGATGGGTCCACTCTCGGTCAAGCCCTCCAGCGCCTGGACGGTCGCCGGGTCGTCCACCACGATGCGGGCCACGTCGTCCGGCAGCGTCCCGTCCCACGCGGCCGTGGTGACCACGGACCGCACGCCCGCGTTCTCCAGCATGTAGGCGAGGCGTTCGGCGGGGTGCTCGGCATCGAGCAGGACGTAGGCGCTCCCCGCCTTCAGGACTCCGAGCATCGCGACCATCAGCTCGGCGCCCCGCTCCATACCGACCGCGACCACAGTTTCCGGGCCTGCGCCCTGGGCGAGGAGATACCGTGCGAGCCGCGCGGCGCGCGCGTTCAGGTCGGCATAGAACATCTCGACGCCGCCGTCCACGACCGCCACCGCATCCGGTGTGCGCGCGACCTGCGCCTCGAACATTTCCGGCACGGACCGCTCCGGCACCTGCACGGCAGTGTCGTTCCAGTCGACCAGCATCATGTGGCGCTCTGCCGGACCCAGCAGGTCGGCTGTGCTCACCGGCGCGTCAGGGGCGGCCGACAGCGCCGATAGTCCTCGCATCCAGCCACGCGCAATCCGCTCGGCAGTGCCCTCATCGAACACATCGGCTGCCGCGATCATCGACCCGCGCACCCCGGCCGGAGCACCATCGGCGTCGAAGACCTCCGCGACCGTGACATCCAGATCGAACTTGGCCACCGGCTCACCCGCAGAAAGCCCCGACGACTCCAGGCCAGGCAGGACCAGCTCAGCGGGACCGGCATTCTGCAACGTCAACATCACCTGGAACAGCGGATGCCGCGCCAGCGAACGGGCCGGGGCCAACTCCTCCACCAGCCGCTCGAACGGCACATCCTGATGCTCGAACGCGTGCAGACTCCTCTCCCGGACACGCCCCAGCAGCTCAGCGAAGCTCGGGTCCCCGGACAGGTCGGTCCTGATCACCAGCGTGTTGACGAAGAACCCGACCAGACCGTCCAGCGCCTCATCCAGGCGGCCCGCAACCGCCGAACCGATCGGCACGTCCTCCCCCGCACCGAACCGCGACAAGCCCACCGCAAGCGCCGCCTGCAACACCATGAACACCGTCACACCCTCGGCCCGCGCCACCTCACGCAACCGGGCGTGCACCTCAGCCGAAAGCTCCACCGGCACCCGATGCCCACGAGACGAAGCCACCACCGGACGCGGACGGTCGAACGGCAACGCCAACTCCTCCGGCGCCCCCGCCAACACCTCACGCCAATACGCCACCTGACCCGCCAGCACATCCTCACCGAGCAGGTCGCGCTGCCAGAGCGCATAGTCCGCGTACTGCACCGGCAACGGGGACCACTCCGGCACCCGTCCCTCACACCTCGCCGCATACGCCACCGACACGTCACGCGCCAGCGGGCCCATCGACCAGCCGTCACCGGCGATGTGATGCACGACCAGCACCAGCACGTGCTCATCCGGCGCGACAGCGAACGACCATGCCCGCAGGGGGATCTCCGTGCTCAGGTCGAAGACGTACCGGGTCGCCTCGGCCACCGCGTCGGGCAGCCGCTCCGAAGTGGTTTCGGCGGACGTCAGCTCCCAGGACAGGTCGGCGACGTCCACCACGTGCTGGTAAGGCTCGCCGTCGGCCGTCGGGAACACGGTCCGGAGCACTTCGTGCCGCCCGATCACGTCCCGCAGTGCGGCTTCGAGCGCGGGCCGCTCCAGGGTCCCGGTGAGCCGCAGCACGCTCGGGATGTTGTACGTGCCCGACCGCTCCAGCTGTGTCAGGAACCACAGTCGCCGCTGCGCGAACGACAGCGGCACCCGATCGGGACGCTCCCCCGGCACGAGCGGTGTCCGGGCCGTGCCCGCATCGGGCAGGCGTGCGGACAGCGCCGCCACGGTGGGTGCCTCGAACAGCACCCGGACGGGGATCTCGACGCCCAGCACCGTGCGGACCCTGCTGATCAGCCGGGTCGCCAGCAGCGAATGCCCGCCGAGTGAGAAGAAGTCGTCGTCGACGCCGACGCCGTCCAGGCCGAGGACTTCGGCGAACACCTGGCACAGGATCTCCTCCTGCACCGTGGCGGGTCCGCGTCCCTCGTCCGCCTCGCGTTCGGGGACGGGTAGCGCGGCGCGGTCCAGTTTGCCGTTCACCGTGAGCGGCAGCGCGGGCAGGGTGACGACCGCCGAGGGCACCATGTAGCCGGGGAGCCGGCCGCCGGCGAACCGCCGCAGCTCGGCCTCGCCAGCGTCGCCGACGACGTAGGCGACCAGGCGTTTCTCCCCCGGCACGTCCTCGCGGGCGATGACCGCGACCTGGGCGACCTGCGGGTGGGCGGCGAGGGCCGCCTCGATCTCGCCCGGTTCGATCCGGAACCCGCGGATCGCGAGCTGCTCGTCCGTGCGGCCCGCGAACACCAGCAGGCCGTCGGCCGTCCACCGGACCCGGTCCCCGGTCCGGTACATGCGCTCGCCCGGCACACCGCCGAAGGGGCAGGCCGTGAAACGTTCGGCGGTCAGGGCGGGGCGGCCGAGGTATCCGCGCGCCAGCCCGGCACCCGCGACGTAGAGTTCGCCGGTCACGCCCGCGGGCACCGGACGCAGCCGGTCGTCCAGGACGTAGGCGCGGGTGTTGGCGATCGGGGCACCGATCGGGGTGTCGGGCGCGTCGGGCCGGGCCCGCCATGACGTGGCGTCCACGGTCGTCTCGGTGGGGCCGTAGGTGTTGAACAGCACCCGGTTGCGCGACCAGCGAGCCGCCAGCTCCGGCGGGCACGCCTCGCCGCCGACCTCCACGACCACGTGCGCCGGGACCGTGTCCGGCCGCAGCGCCGCCAGCACGGCGGGCGGGAGTGACGCGTGCGTGATCCGCCGGCCGGTGATGAATTCGGCCAGCCCGTCGCCCAGCCTCGCCTCTTCCGGGACGACCACCAGCGCGGCCCCCGAGCACAGGGCGATCGACCACTCCAGGCAGAAGTTGTCGAAGGTCGCCGACGCGAACTGCGCGACCCGTGAGTCCGGTCCGGTGCCGAAACGGGCGCGGCCCGCAGTCACCGTGTTCACGAAACCGGCATGGGTGACCACCACGCCCTTGGGCCGGCCGGTCGATCCCGACGTGTAGACCACGTATGCGGGATGCGCGCCCCGCGCCGGTTCCGGTCGTGGCCCGGTCTCCGCTGGGACGGCACGCGAGTCGATGTTCACGATCGGGCCGGTGAACGCCTGAACCGACGCCCGCCCGGCGTCGGTCGTGACGAGCAGGGACGGTTCCGCGTCGTCCAGGATGGACGCCAGCCGTCCGGCGGGCTGCGCCGGGTCGAGCACCAGGTAGGCGGCCCCGGCCTTCAGCACCGCGAGCACGGCGGCCATCAGCTCGGCGCCGCGCCCCAGCGCGACGGCGACCACGGCATCCGGGCTGGCGCCCCGGGCGGCGAGCCGCGCCGCCAGGCGGTTCGCCCGCGCATCGAGGTCGGCGTAGGAGACTTCGACGTCGCCGTCGATGACCGCGACCGCGTCCGGCGTCCGTTCCGCCTGGGCTTCGAACAGCGCGACGACCGACGTGTCCGGCACATCGATCGCGGTGTCGTTCCAGTCGTGGACGAGCCGGTCGCGCTCGGCCTCGTCGAGGATCTCGACCGCGCTGAGCGGGGTGTCGGGGGCCGCCGCCACGGTGCCGAGCACCCGGTCCAGCCAGCCGGCCAGCCGGGTGGCGGTACCGGCCTCGAAGACGTCGGCGGCGGCGATGAGCCGTCCGGCCAGCCCGGCGGGGGCACCGGCGGCGTCGAACGTCTCCTCCAGCGTGACGTCGAGGTCGAACCGGGTCGTGGACGACTCCGGCAGCGTCCGCGCCGGAAGCGCCTCGGTCTCCAGGCCGGGCAGGCCGGGGCGGGCCGGGCCGGCGTTCTGCACCGTCAGCATCACCTGGAACAGCGGATGCCGCGCCATCGAGCGGGCCGGGGCCAGTTCCTCCACCAGACGCTCGAACGGGACGTCCTGATGCTCGAACGCCGCCAGCCCCATCTCCCGCACCCGGTCGAGAAGTTCCGCGAACGCGGGGTCCCCGGCCAGGTCGGTGCGCATGACCAGGGTGTTCACGAAGAACCCGACCAGGTCGTCCAGGCCCTCGTCCAGGCGTCCGGCGACGACGGTGCCGATGGGGACGTCGGTGCCCGCGCCGGCGCGCGACAGGGTGACGGCGAGTGCCGCCTGCAGCACCATGAACACCGTGACCCGGTGTTCGCGGGCCACCTCCCGGAGGCGGGCGTGCGTTTCGGCCGGGACGTTCAGGGGGACACGATGCCCCCGCTCCGACATCACCGCCGGGCGCGGCCGGTCGAACGGCAGCGCCGTATCTTCCGGAACGCCGTCCAGCGCCGCTCGCCAGTACGCCACCTGCCGCGCCAGGACACTGTCCGGGTCGTCCCCGTCGCCCAGCAGCTCGCGCTGCCACAGCGCGTAGTCGGCGTATTGGACCGGCAGCGGCTCCCATCCCGGTGCACGGCCTTCGCGGCGCGCCGCGTACGCCGTCGCCACGTCACGGGCGAGCGGCTTCAGCGACCAGCCGTCACCCGCGATGTGGTGCACCACCAGCAGGACGACGTGCTCGCGGGGTCCGATCGCGAACAGCCACGCGCGCAGCGGGATGTCCGTGCCGAGGTCGAAGGGCCGCCGGGCGGCGGCTGAGAGCGCCTCCGGCAGTTCCGCCTCGGACGTCTTCACGATGGTCGGCTCGAACCCGGCCTCTTCCGGCGGGAGGATCCGCTGGTGCGGCTCGCCGTCGACCGCCGGGAACGTGGTCCGCAGCACCTCGTGGCGCGTGATGACGTCCCGCAGCGCGGCTTCGAGCGCGGGCCGGTCCAGGTCGCCGGTCAGCCGCAGCACCATGGGGAGGTGGTAGGACGCGCCCGGCCCCTCCAGCTGCGCCAGGAACCACAGCCGGCGCTGGGCGTACGAGAGCGGGATCATCGGGGCTCCTCCTGTCGGCGCATCGGGCGCAGTGCGGGCCTGGGTCTGCGTGGCGCCTCCGCGTGGTCGGCGAGCCAGGACGCCAGCGCGGCGGGCGTCGGGGTCGCGAAGAGCCGCCGCATCGGCAGCTCGGCGCCGAGCACGGTCCGGACCCGGCTCACCAGGCGGGTCGCCAGCAGCGAATGCCCGCCCAGGACGAAGAAGTCGTCGTCCACGTTGACGGACGGGAGCCCGAGCAGCTGCGCGAAGGCGCCGCAGAGGGCCTTCTCCTGCTCGGTCTCGGGTGCCCGGCCCCGGCCGCCGAGTCCCGCGTCGCCCGGTGCGGGGAGCGCGGCGCGGTCGAGTTTGCCGTTGGCGGTGAGCGGGAGCGCGTCGAGGGTGATCATGTTCGCGGGGATCATGTAGTGCGGGAGCCGCTGCGCGGTGAACTCGCGGAGGGCGGGCGGGGGTGTTTCGCCGTCCGGGACGATGTAGGCGACGAGTCGGCGGTCGCCTGGGACGTCCTCGCGGACGATGACCGCTGCTTGGGCGACCTGCGGGTGGGCGGCCAGGACGGTCTGCACCTCGCCCGGCTCGATCCGGAAACCGCGAATCTTCACCTGATCGTCGGTACGGCCGGAGTAGACGAGGCGGCCGTCCGCCGTCCAGCGGGCCAGGTCTCCGGTGCGATACATGCGCTCACCCGCGCCGCCGGCTGCGAACGGGCACGCCACGAACCGTTCGGCGGTCAGGCCCGGCCGGCCGAGGTAGCCGCGCGCCAGGCCGGGGCCCGCCACGTACAGCTCACCGGTCACGCCGTCGGGGACCGGGCGAAGCCACTCGTCCAGGACGAACACCCGCGTGTTCGTGATCGGGGCGCCGATGTCCGGCTCGTCCCCTGGCTTGAGTGGTGCCGACATCGCGGCGCATACCGTCGTCTCGGTCGGGCCGTAGGCGTTGACGAGCCGGCGGCCGGGCGCCCAGCGCGCCACCTGCTCGGCGCTCAACGCCTCCCCCGCCGAGGTCAGCGACACCAGCGAAGGCAGGTCCTCCGGGGCCAGCGCCGCCAGGACGGCAGGGGGCAGCGTGACGTGCGTGATCCGATGCCGCGCCACGACCTCGGCCAGCCCCGCGCTCGGCAGCAGCTCCGCGGAGTCGGCCAGGACCAGACGCGCCCCTGACTCCAGCGTCACCAGGATTTCGGAGATGGCCGCGTCGAAGGTAGCCGAGGCGAACTGCAGCACGCGCGCGGAACCGTCGACCGCGAACCGTTCCGCCTGGGCGGCCACCAGGCTCGCCAGCCCGGCATGCGACACCGCCACGCCCTTCGGCCGTCCCGTCGAACCCGACGTGTAGATCACATACGCGGTCTGTCCGGGGAGCGGCGCCGGAGGGGGCGGCGCGGCGACCGCCGGCTGCGTGCCGTCCGGGGGCAGGACCTGGACGCCGGGGAAGCTCGCGGCCGTGCCGCCGGGCGCGATGACGGTCCGCGCGCCGCTGTCGGCCAGCATGAACTCCAGCCGCCCGGCGGGCTGCCCCGGGTCGATCGGCAGATACGCCGCGCCCGCCTTCCACACACCGAGCAGAGCCGCGATCGACTCGATCCCGCGCGGGAGGCACACGCCGACCAGCGACTCCGCCCCGATCCCCGCAGCGCGCAGCCGGTCCGCCAGCCGGTCGGCGCGGGCGTCCAGTTCGGCGTAGGAGATCTGGACGTCGCCGCATTCGAGCGCGACCGCATCCGGGGTCCGCGCGGCCTGGGCCCCGACCATGGCCGCCGCCGTGGCGGGCTCGACGGGGACGGCGGTGTCGTTCCGTTCCCGGAGGAGGTGATCGTGTTCGGTGTCGTCGAGGACGTCGATCATCGAGAGCCGGGCCGTGGGCTCCTCTTCCAGCGCCGCCGCCAGGTTTGTGACGCAGGTGCGGAGCAGGTGGCAGACGGCGTCCGCGTCGACGGACGTCACCGCGTCGACGGTCAGCCGGAACGCGGTCCCGAGATCGTCCACGGCGACGACGAGGGGATAGTTGGTGCGTTCACGGGTCAGCAGCAGGCGCACCCCGTCGAGGGCCGCGCCGCCGTCGCCGGCCGCGACCTGGTTGTGGCGGTAGTTGAAGAGCGAGGTGAACAGCGGGCCGCCGCCCGGGACGCGCGCGGCGCGCTGGGCGATGGCCAGCGGCGCGTGCTCGTGGACGAGCAGTTCCGCCAGCTGGTGCCGGAGGTCTTCGAGCGCCGCACCGGCCTCGGCCTCGCCGACGCGTACACGGACCGGAAGCGTGTTGATGAACGGTCCCTGGACACGGTCGGCGCCAGCCCCGGCGTTCATGCGGCCGAACAGGACCGTCCCGAAGACGACGTCGTTCCGGCCGCTCACCGTGGCGAGGACGCGGGCCCAGGCCAGGTGGAACACCGTCGCGGCGCTCACTCCCAGCGCGCGGGCGATCTCCCGTACGCGGGCGCCGACCTCGGCGTCGACGGCCAGCTGCGCCCTTTCGACGTCGCCGCCGTCACCGTGGACGTCGAGGAGGCCGTACGGGGCGGTGGTCTCGTCCACGTCGCCGAGGAGGTCGGCGAAGTGGCGCTCGTGCTCCTCACGCGTCACACCGAGGCGCGCCTGCGCCACGAAGTCGCGGAATGGGAGGGGGGCGGGAAGAGTGTCCTCCCGGCCGTCCAGGATGGCGCCCAGCTCTCTGAGCAGCGTCTCCTGCGTGGTGTGGTCCCGGACCATCTGGTGGATGCGGAGCAGGCCGAGCCAGCGGCCGGTCTCCGGCTCCGGCGCGACGTGCATGTCCATGAGCGGGGCGCACCGCAGATCCATCCGCGACCCGCTCACCGAGATCAACTGCCGCACCGGATCGGTGCCGCCCGTGTCGAGGAGGACCTCGTGGACCAGCAGGGTCGCGTGGCGCGTCACGACCTGGACGGGCTCCGGCAGCCCGTCCGACAGGATCGCGGTGCGGTAGATGTCGTGGCGGTCGATCACCCGTTGTAGGGCGGCGAGGAAGCCGTCCAGGCGTTCCCGTGAGTCGAACCCGAGCGCGATCGGCAGGACGTAGGCGTCGCCGCTGTCCTGCGCCGCCATCAGGTGGTGGAAGAAGATGCCTTCCTGGAGGGGGGCCAGCGGGTACACGTCCGCGATGTTGGCGGCGCCGCCGTCGACGGCTGAGACGAGTCGTTCGATCTCGTCTTCCGACAGGTCGACCAGGGTCAGCATCTCCGGCTTGAGGTGATCGGCGCCTTCCGGGACGCGGTTGGGCGGGACGGCCACCTCGTCAAGCCCGGGGGTCGCAGCAAGACCGGCGGGTGTTGGGGTCTGGAACAGCGCTCGGACTGAGACCGAGACGCTGCGTTGGCGCAGCAGTTCCACTAGTCGGACTGCTAGGAGGGAGTGGCCGCCGAGCATGAAGAAGTCGTCTTCGACACCGACGGTCTCCAGGTTGAGGACTTCGGCGAAGGACTGGCAGAGGATCTCTTCCTGGACGGTCGCCGGAGCACGCCCAGTGCCGGCCGATGCGGTGGTGTAGTCGGGTGCGGGCAGGGCCTTGCGGTCGAGCTTTCCGTTGGACGCCAGCGGCAACGCCTCCAGAACCATGACGGCCGACGGCACCATGTACTCCGGCAAACGCCCGGCAACGAACTCCCGGATGGCGGTCGGATCGACCTCGGATGCGGGGACGATGTACGCCACCAGGGTTTCCTCACGGGCGACCACAGCGGCCTGCTCAACCTGCGGATGAGCGATCAGTGTGGCTTCGACCTCGCCCGGCTCCACCCGGAACCCACGGACCTTCACCTGCTCGTCGGCCCGACCCGCGAACACCAGGTTCCCATCCGCAGTCCAGCGGGCCAGGTCACCGGTGCGGTACATCCGCGCACCCGGACCGCCGAACGGGCACGCCACGAACCGCTCCCCCGTTAGAGCTGCGCGACCCACATAGCCGCGCGCCAGCTGAGCGCCCGCGATGTACAGCTCACCGGCAACGCCAACCGGCACCGGCTGCAGATCGGCATCCAGCACGTACAGGCGAGTGTTGGCGACCGGCGCACCGATCGGCACCACACCGGACGCCAGCAGTTCCCTAGTCAAACGTGTGGTCGCGACGCCGATCGTGGCCTCGGTCGGGCCGTAGTGGTTGAAGACGGCCTGCTCCCCCGCAGCCAGCAGGTCAGTGACCAGTTCGGGCGAAGCCGCCTCGCCACCAAGGACGAGTGACCGATTCGGAACCACACCGCCCAGCGCGGCGATGTGGGAGGGCACGGCCTTGAGGTAATCGATCTGGTGCTCGGCCAGGTAGGCGCGGACGGCCACCGCATCGGTCACGGTGTCCTCGTCCAGGACGTGCAGCTCACCGCCGCAGGTCAGGCTGGCGAACACCACCGTGTTGCCCAGGTCGGTCACCTGCGCCTGCAACACCGCGAACCGTCCACCAGCCGAGCCGAACCCCACCCGACCCGGAACACTCGCCACGTAGTTCGCCAAGCCGGCGTGCGTGACCGCGACACCCTTCGGACGGCCCGTCGAACCCGACGTGAACATCACATACGCCACCTGGCCCGACGCGATCTCCACCTCGGGCGCAGTCTCAGGCTGCATGCCCAACTGCATCGCCATCAGCTGGTCGTCCAACGCCACCAGCCGGTGCCGTCCTGCGGGCAGGTCCTCTAGAACCTCCTCGCAGGTCAGGGTCAGAACTGCGCCGCTGTCAGACACCACGAACGCCACCCGATCAGCAGGCTGCGCCGGATCGATCGGCACATACGCCGCACCCGCCTTCCACACACCCACGATCGCCGCGATCATCTCGGCACCGCGCGGCAGACAGACGCCCACGACCGACTCGACACCAACGCCCTGGCTGCACAACCAGTTAGCGAGCCGATTCGCCCGCGCGTCCAAGTCGGCGAACGTCATCCGTCGACCGTCGGCCACGATCGCCACCGCATCCGGAGTCCGCGCCGCCTGAGCAGCGAACAGCTCCGGAACCGGCACCTGCGGTACGTCCGTCCGGGTGTCGTTCCACTCGACCAGCACCTTGCGGCGCTCGGCCGGATCGACGGCGTCCACCGCGCTCACTCGCAGCGATAGATCGTCCACCACTGCCGACAACACCCGGGCCAGGCCGGCGGCCAGTCGCTCGGCCGTCCGCTGGTCGAACAGGTCGGCCGCCACCGTCACCGAACCGTGCAGGCCCAGCGGAGCACCGTCGCCGTCGAAGGACTCCTCGACCATCACGTCCAGGTCGAACTTCGCCGCCGGACGCGCGGTCGGCATGCGCTCGCACGTGAGGCCGGGCAGCTGAGGCAGCACGTCCGCGGTGTCGTGCATCGTCAGGACGACCTGGAAGAGCGGCTGCCGGGCCAGCGAACGCACCGGAGCGAGTTCCTCCACCAGCCGCTCGAACGGCACGTCCTGATGCGCGAACGCGCTCAGGCTCGTCTCCCGCACACGTCCCAGCAACTCGGCGAACGTCGGGTCACCGGACAGGTCGCTGCGAATCACCAGCGTGTTGACGAAGCAGCCGACCAGGTCGCTCAGCGAGGCGTCCATGCGGCCCGCGATCGCGGACCCGATCGGGACGTCGGTGCCCGCGCCGAGCCGGTTGAGCAGGACGGCCGTCGCAGCCTGCATGACCATGAACGCCGTGACACCCTCGGTTCGCGCCAGTTCCCGGAGCCGGGCGTGCACGTCGGCGGGCAGTTCCAGCGGGACCTGGTGGCCCTTGCGGGACGCGACCGCCGGACGCGGACGGTCGAACGGCAACGGCAGTTCTTCCGGCGATCCCCGCAGCGCTTCACGCCAGTGCGTGATCTGGCGTGACAGCATGCTTTCGGGGTCAGCAGCGTCACCCAGCAGGTCGCGTTGCCAGAGCGCATAGTCGGCGTACTGCACCGGCAGCGGCGTCCAATCGGGTGCCCGGCCCTGGCATCGCGCCGCGTACGCCTCCGACACGTCGCGCGCCAGAAGGCTCATCGACCAGCCGTCACCGACGATGTGGTTCAGCACCAGGACGAGGACGTGTTCGTCCGGCCCGGAAGCGAACAGCCGTGCTTTGAGCGGTACTTCGGTGGAGAAGTCGAAGGCGTAGCGGCTCGCCTCTGCCACCGCATCCGGGAGTCCGTCTGCGGTCACCCGCGTCACCGGCAGTTCGAAGCCGATGTCCTCGATCGCGAGGACATGCTGATACGGCTCGCCGTCGGCCATGGGGAACACCGTCCGCAGAGCCTCGTGGCGCGCGATGACGTCCAGCAGGGCGTCCTCCAGCGCCCGCCGGTTCAGGTCACCGGTGAGCCGCAGCGCGACAGGGCTGTTGTAGGTGGTGCTGGGCCCTTCCAGTTGGCCGATGAACCACAGGCGCCGCTGCGCGTAGGACAACGGCACCTGCTCCGGACGTTCCACGGGCGCCAGCGCGGGCCGTGCGGTGCCGCCCTCCGCCAGACGCTCGGCCAGACCCGCCGGCGTGGGCGTCTCGAAGAGGGTCCGGATCTCAACCTCGGTACCGAACACCGCTCGGACCCGGCTGACCAGGCGCGTCGCCAGCAGCGAGTGCCCGCCGAGCATGAAGAAGTCGTCCTCGACCCCGACAGCGTCCAGGCCGAGCACCTCGGCGAACACCTGGCAAAGGATCTCTTCCTGGAGAGTGACCGGCTCGCGGCCCGTGCCGGCGACCGCGTTGTAGTCGGGTGCGGGCAGGGCCTTGCGGTCGAGCTTGCCGTTGGACGCAAGCGGCAACGCGTCGAGAACGACGACGGCCGAAGGCACCATGTAGTCCGGCAGACGCCCGGCGGCGAACTCCCGCATGGCGGCCGGATCGACCTCGGACGCAGCGACGATGTACGCCACCAGGGTTTCCTCACGGGCGACCACAGCGACCTGCTCAACCTGCGGATGTGCGGTCAGCGTGGCTTCAACCTCGCCCGGCTCCACCCGGAATCCGCGGATCTTGACCTGCTCGTCGGCGCGGCCGGCGAACACCAGGTTTCCGTCCGATGTCCACTTGGCGAGGTCCCCGGTGCGGTACATCCGCTCCCCCGGACCGCCGTAGGGACAGGCCACGAACCGCTCAGCGGTCAGACCCGGTCGACCCACATAGCCGCGTGCCAACTGGTCACCGGCGATGTACAGCTCACCCGCAACGCCGACCGGGACCGGCTGAAGGTCGGCATCCAGCACATACAGGCGGGTGTTCGCCACGGGCGCACCGATCGGCACCGTGCCCGACGCCACCAACTCTGAGGTCAGGCGTGTGGTGGCGACGCCGATCGTGGCTTCGGTCGGACCGTAGTGGTTGAACACCTCCTGCTCCCCCGCTGCCAGCAGGTCAGTGACCAGCTCGGGTGAAGCCGCCTCGCCGCCGAGCACCAGTGCTCGGTTCGAGACCACGCCGCCCAGCGCGGCGATGTGCGAGGGGACGGCCTTGAGGTAGTCGATGTGGTGCTCGGCCAGATAAGCGCGGACGGCGACCGCGTCGGTGACGGTGTCCTCGTCCAGGACATGCAGTTCGCCGCCGGACGTCAGGCTGGCGAACACCACCGTGTTGCCCAGGTCGGTCACCTGCGCCTGCAACACCGCGAACCGGCCACCATCCCGGCCGAAGCCCACCCGACCCGGAACAGTGGCGACGTAGTTCGCCAAGCCGGCGTGCGTGACCGCGACACCCTTCGGACGGCCCGTCGAACCCGAGGTGTACATCACGTACACCACTTGGCCTGGGGCGATCTCCACATCGGGTGCGGCGTCGGGCTGCATGTCCAGCTGCATCGCCATCAGCTCGTCGTCCAGCGCGACCAGCCGATGACGGCCCGCAGGAAGGTCCTCCAGAACCTCCTCGCTCGTGAGGGTCAGGACCGCACCGCTGTCGGACATCACGAACGCCACCCGATCGGCAGGCTGCGCAGGATCGATCGGCACGTAAGCAGCGCCGGCCTTCCACACACCCACGATCGCGCTGATCATCTCGGCGCCACGCGGCAGGCACACACCCACCACCGACTCCGCGCCCACACCCTGAGCCCGCAGAAAATGCGCCAGCCGATTCGCCCGCGCGTCCAGCTCCGCATACGACAGCCGCTCACCACCGGCGACCACTGCCACCGCATCGGGCGTACGAGCAGCCTGCGCAGCGAACATCTCCGGAACCGGCACCTGCGGCACATCCGTCCGCGTGTCGTTCCACTCCACGAGCACGTTGCGGCGCTCGGCCTCGCCCAGCACGTCCACCGCGCTCACCCTCAGCGAGGGGTCGGCGGCCACCGTGGAGAGCGTTCGGATGAGGGCGCCGGCCATCCGCTCGACCGATGCTGGCTCGAACAGGTCAAGCGCTCCGGTCACGAGGCCGCTGATGCCTTCCGGATCGCCGTCGTCGCCGAACAGTTCCCCGACGAGCACGTCCAGATCGAACTTCACCACGGGTTTGCCGAAGAACATCGGCTCGGACTCGATTCCCGGCAGGGCCATGCTCGTGGGAGCACTCTCCAGCTCGGGTGAGGCGTTCAGCTTGGTCAGGACGACCTGGAACAGCGGATGACGGGCCAGCGAACGAGCCGGGGCGAGTTCCTCCACCAGCCGTTCGAACGGGACGTCCTGGTTCGCGTACGCGGAGAGGCTCGTCTCCCGGACGCGCGCCAGCAGTTCGGCGAACGTCGGGTCGCCGGACACGTCGCCACGGATCACCAGCGTGTTGACGAAACAGCCGACCAGGTCGTCCAGCGCCTCGTCCATCCGCCCGGCGATGGCCGAGCCGATGGGGATGTCGGTGCCCGCACCCATCCGCGACAACGTCACGGAGAGCGCAGCCTGCAGCACCATGAACACCGTCACGCCCTCGGCACGTGCCATGTCCCGGAGCCGCGCGTGCACCTCGGCCGGTACCGAGAAGGGCGCCGAGTATCCCCGGTGGCTCGCGACCGCCGGACGTGGGCGGTCGAACGGCAGCGGTAGCTCCTCCGGCGCCCCGGTCAGCGCGCCGCGCCAGTGGTCCAGCTGCCGGGCCGCCCGGCTCGCCGGGTCGTCCTCGTCACCCAGCAGGTCGCGCTGCCAGAGCGCATAGTCGGCGTACTGGACGGGCAGCGGCGTCCACTCTGGTGGACGGCCGTCGCGACGCGCCGCGTACGCCAGCGAGACGTCATTCGCCAGCGGCCCCATCGACCAGCCGTCTCCGGAGATGTGGTGGACGACGATCACGAGCACGTGCTCGTCCGGTCCGGCACCGAACAGCCACGCCTTGATGGGCGCCTCGATCGAGAAGTCGAAGGCATGGCCGCTCGCCTCCGACACCGCGTCCGGAAGTTCCTCCGGCGTGACGTCGGCGACGGTCAGGTTCCAGGAGAGTTCGTCGAGATCGACGACGCGCTGGTAGGGCTCGCCGTCGGCTACCGGGAAGACGGTTCGCAGCACCTCGTGCCGGTCCAGGACGTCCCGGAGGACCATGGCCAGTGCCCCGCGATCCAGCTCCCCCGTCAGCCGCAGCACGACGGGGCTGTTGTAGGTGGCGCTCGGCCCCTCAAGCTGGCCCAGGAACCACAGCCGCCGCTGCGCGTACGACAGTGGCACCCGCTCCGGACGCTCGGCCGGGACGAGCGCCACGCGGGCCTGGTCCGCGTCGGCGATCCGCGCGGCCAGCCCCGCCACCGTGGGCGCCTCGAACAGCGCCCGGATCTCGACCTCGACGCCGAGCAGCGCCCGGATCCGGCTCACCAGGCGCGTCGCCAGCAGCGAATGTCCGCCGAGCATGAAGAAGTCGTCCTCGACCCCGACGGCGTCCAGACCGAGCACCTCGGCGAATGCCTGGCAGAGGATCTCTTCCTGGACGGTCGCCGGCGCACGCCCAGTGCCGGCGGACGCGGTGGTGTAGTCGGGTGCGGGCAGGGCCTTGCGGTCGAGCTTGCCGTTGGACGACAGCGGCAGCGCGTCGAGAACGACGACGGCCGAAGGCACCATGTACTCCGGCAACCGCCCGGCAGCGAACTCCCGGATGGTGGTGGGGTCGACTTCGTCCGCAGGGACGACGTAAGCGACCAGACGCACATCGCCGGGCGTCCCCTCACGCGCGACCACAGCCACTTGCTCAACCTGCGGATGCACGGTCAGCGTGGCTTCGATCTCGCCCGGCTCGACCCGGAACCCGCGAATCTTGACCTGCTCATCCGCCCGGCCCGCGAACACCAGGTTTCCGTCCGGGGTCCACTTGGCCAGGTCTCCGGTGCGGTACATCCGCTCGCTCGCACCGCCGAATGGACAGGCCACGAACCGCTCAGCCGTCAGACCCGGCCGACCCACATAGCCCCGCGCCAACTGTGCGCCCGCGATGTACAACTCACCAGCCACACCCACGGGCACCGGCTGCAGGTGATCGTCCAGCACGTACAGGCTGGTGCTGGCGACAGGCGCACCGATCGGCACCGTCCCCGACTCCACCAACTCCGGAGTCAGGCGTGTGGTCGCGACGCCGATCGTGGCCTCGGTCGGCCCATAGTGGTTGAACACCTCCTGCTCGCCCGCCGCCAGCAGCTCGGTCACCAGCTCGGGAGAAGCCGCCTCGCCACCAATGACGAGTGACCGATTCGGAACCAAACCGCCCAGGGCGGCGATGTGCGAGGGCACAGCCTTGAGGTAATCGATCTGGTGCTCGGCCAGATAAGCGCGGACGGCGACCGCGTCGGTGACGGTGTCCTCGTCCAGGACGTGCAGCTCACCGCCGCAGGTCAGGCTGGCGAACACCACCGTGTTGCCCAGGTCGGTCACCTGCGCCTGCAACACCGCAAACCGGCCACCAGCCGAGCCGAAGCCCACCCGATCTGGAACCGTAGCGACGTAGTTGGCCAGGCCTGCGTGGGTGACCGCGACGCCCTTCGGGCGGCCCGTCGAACCCGACGTGTACATGACATACGCCGCCTGACCTGGGGCGATCTCCACCTCGGGCGCAGTCTCAGGCTGCATGTCCAACTGCATCGCCATCAGCTGGTCGTCCAATGCCACCAGCCGGTGACGCCCAGCGGGCAGATCCTCCAGAACTTCTTCACTGGTCAGGGTGAGAACCGCGCCACTGTCAGCGACCACGAACGCCACCCGGTCGGCAGGCTGAGCCGGATCGATGGGAACGTAAGCCGCGCCCGCCTTCCACACACCCACGATCGCCGCGATCATCTCGGCGCCGCGCGGCAGGCAGACCCCCACCACCGACTCGGCACCAACGCCCTGACTACGCAGCCAGTTCGCCAGCCGATTCGCACGCGCGTCCAACTCCGCAAACGACAGCCGCTCACCACCGGCGACCACCGCCACCGCATCGGGCGTACGAGCAGCCTGAGCAGCGAACATCTCCGGCACCGACACCAGCGGCACATCCGCCCGCGTGTCGTTCCACTCCACCAGCACCCTGCGGCGCTCAGACTCGCCCAGCACGTCCACCGCGCTCACCCGCAGCGAAGGATCGTCCACCACCGCCGACAGCACCCGCACGAACGCGGCGGCCAGCCGCTCGGCGGTCCGCTCGTCGAACAGGTCGGCCGCCACGGTCACGGAACCGCCCACACCGGAGGGGGCGCCGTCGGCGTCGAAGGACTCCTCGACCATCACGTCCAGGTCGAACTTCGCCGCCGGGCGGGCCGTCGACAGCAGGTCCGCGCTCACCCCCGGGAGGTCCAGGCTCGGCCGGGAATCGCCTTGGGCCGTGGCTGACGGGTCGATGTCCAGTTTGGTCAGCACGACCTGGAACAGCGGGTGGCGGGCCAGCGAGCGGGCCGGGGCCAGCTCCTCCACCAGCCGTTCGAACGGCACGTCCTGGTGCGCGTACGCGGAGAGGCTCGTCTCCCGCACCCGCGCCAGCAGTTCGGCGAACGTCGGGTCGCCCGACAGGTCGCCGCGGATCACCAGCGTGTTGACGAAGCAGCCGACCAGGTCGTCCAGGACCTCGTCGAGCCGTCCCGCCACGGCCGAGCCGATCGGGACGTCGGTGCCGGCGCCCATTCGCGACAGCGTCACCGCGAGTGCCGCCTGCAGCACCATGAACGGGGTGACGCCCTCCGCGCGGGCCACCTCCCGCAGCCGGGCGTGCACGCCCGCCGGTACCGCGATCCCCGTCGAGGAGCCTCGGTGGCTCGCCACCGCCGGGCGGGGGCGGTCGAACGGCAGTGCCAGCTCCTCCGGGGCGCCGGCGAGCGCGTCGCGCCAGTAGGCCACCTGGCGCGACAGCACGCTGTCCGGGGCGTCCCCGTCGCCGAGCAGGTCGCGCTGCCAGAGCGCATAGTCCGCGTACTGCACCGGCAGCGGAGACCACTCCGGCGCCCGGCCTTCACAGCGCGCCGCGTATGCCGCCGACACGTCCCGGGCCAGGGGTCCCATCGACCAGCCGTCACCCGCGATGTGGTGCACCACGAGCACCAGCACATGCTCGTCGGTCCCCACGGCGAGCAGGCACGCTCGGACGGGGGCCTCCGCCGCCAGGTCGAACGCGTGCCCGGCCGCCTGGAGGACGGCGGCGGCGAGTTCGGGCGGGCCGTCGCCCTCCGGCACCGCGGGTGCCGACAGGTCCTTGAGGTTCTGGAGGCGGTCGTAGGAGTCCGGCGCCTTCACCACATCGACGACGGGCAGATCCCAACCAAGCTCGTCCAGGCCCATGACCCGCTGGTAGGGCTCGCCGTCCTCGGCCGGGAGGACGGTGCGCAGGGACTCGTGCCGTTCCAGGACGTCCCGCAGCGCGGCCTTCAGCGCGGCACGGTCGAGCCTGCCGGACAGGCCCAGGACGATCGGCGCGTTGTAGGTCGGGCCAGGGCCCTCGATCCGGCCGATGAGCCACAGGCGGCGCTGGGCGAAGGAGAGCGGGACGCGTTCCGGGCGTTCCCGCGCGGCCAGCACGGGCCGGGTGGTCGCCGCGCTCCCGATCCGGGCGGCGAGGGCGGCGGGGGTGGGTGCCTCGAACACGTCCGCGACGCGCACGTCCGTGCCCAGCAGGGCCCTGATCCGGCCGGCGAGGCGTGTCGCCTGGAGGGAATGCCCGCCCAGCTCGAAGAAGTCGTCGTCGGCACCGACCTGCTCGACGCCGAGGACCTCGGCGAACGCGGTGCAGAGCAGCTCCTCCTGCACCGTGCCGGGAGCGCGCCCCGCACCGCCCCCGTACTCGGGGACGGGCAGTGCGGCGCGGTCGAGTTTGCCGTTGGGCGTCAGCGGCAGCGCCGGCAGCGGAACGACCGCCGACGGCACCATGTGGGCGGGCAGGCGGCCGGCCGCGAACTCGCGGACGGCGGCGGGCAGCGCCGGCACTTCCTGGTCGGACGGCACCACCTAGGCGACGAGGCGTCCGTCGCGGACGAGGACGGCCGCGTCGGCGACCGCCTCATGCCGGGCCACGACCGCCCGCACCTCGCCCGGCTCGACCCGGAACCCCCGCAGCTGGACCTGCTCGTCGGCCCGCCCCAGGTACTCCAGCCCGCCACCGGCGCGCCACCGGGCGACGTCGCCCGTCCGGTACATCCGCTCACCGGGCGGACCGAACCGGTCCGCGACGAACCGCGCGCCGGTCAGTCCCGGCCGGTCGAGGTAGCCGCGCGCCAGGCCCGGGCCGGCGACGTAGAGCTCGCCGGCCACGCCCGCCGGCACCGGCCGCAGCCACTCGTCCAGGACGTACACGCGGAGATCGGGCAGGCCCTCGCCGATCGCGCTCGCCCCATCGCCCGCCTCCCCCGCGTCCAGCGGGTGGTACGTCACGTGCACCGTGGTCTCGGTGATCCCGTACATGTTCACGAGCCGGGGGCCGCCCCCGGTGGCGGGCCGGCCGGCCAGCCGCCGCGCGTCGAGCGCCTCCCCGCCGAAGATCACCTGCCGCAGCGCCCAGTCGTCCCGCCGCTCGGGCAGCAGCTGGTAGAACGCCGACGGGGTCTGGTTCAGCACCGTCACCCGCTCGGCCGCCAGCAGCGCGGCGAACTCGCGCGGCGACCGGGACGTCAGGTAGGGGACGACGACGAGGCGGCCGCCGTACAGCAGCGCGCCCCACAGCTCCCACACCGTGAAGTCGAACGCGTACGAGTGGAACAGCGTCCACACGTCGTCGGGGCCGAAGCCGAACCACGCCTCGGTGCCGCGCAGCAGCCGCACCACGTTCTGGTGCGGCACCACGACGCCCTTGGGACGGCCCGTCGAACCCGACGTGTAGATCACGTAGGCGGCGTGGTCGGGTGCCACCGGCACGCCCAGGTCGCCGTCGCCATGACCGGTGGCAGTGTCGGTGTCGGTGTCGGTGTCGGTGTCGGTGTCGGCGACCTCCTCGGGGCCGATGACCAGGACCGGGTCGGCGTCCTCCAGCAGGTAGGCGACGCGGTCGTCCGGATAGTCCGGGTCGATCGGAACGTAGGCCGCGCCCGACTTCAGCACCGCCAGCACCGCGACCACCAGCTCCGCCGACCGCGGCAGCATCAGCGCCACCCGCTGCTCTGGTCCCGCGCCCTGCTCGACCAGATGCCGCGCGAGCCGGTTCGCCCGCGCGTTCAGTTCCGCGTAGGTGAGCGTGCGGCCCTCGAACGTCACCGCCGGGGCGTCCGGCGTGCGCGCCGCCTGCGCCTCGAACAGCGCCGGGATCGTCGAACGCTCCGCCACCCGGGTCCGGCCGCCCGTCCACTCGGCCAGGACGGCGCGGCGTTCGGCGTCGCTGAGGAGGTCCAGCCGGCTGACCGGGTCGGCGGGGTCGGCCGCCGCCAGCCGGTCCACGATCGTCAGGACGCGCCGGGGGATCTCCCGCGCGGCGTCCGGCCCGTTGGTGTCGCCGTTGACGTCGGTGACGAGCTGGATGCCGGCTTCGCCGGGCCGGTCGTAGACGTCGATGCGGGCGTTGTCGATCGGGCCCGTGGACAGGTTCGTGCCGGTGACGGTGCAGCCGCCGAACATCTCCGGGTAGCCGAACGCCATGACGTTGACGTGGATGCCGCACAGGTACGAGCCGTGCACGAGCCGCAGGTCCCGGAGCGTGTCCTCGTAGCGGTAGCGCTGGTGCCGGAGGGCCTCGCGGAGAGTCTGGTTCGTGGTGCGGACGAGGTCCGCGACGGTCGTGTCCGGGTCGATCCGGAGCCGGATCGGCAGGACGTTCGAGGTCATGCCCGGGGCGAAGACTTTACGGCGGTCCGGAAGCCCGCTGACGGGCAGTCCGATGACGACGTCGCGTTCGCCGGTGGCGCGGTGCCGGTAGACGGCCGCCGCCGCGATCATCAGGCCGGGCAGATGGGTCCGCAGCCGGCGCGCGGCGGCCTTCACCTCGCCGGCCGGGCCGGTTCCGAGCTGCTCGGTGTGCCGGAGCAGCGCGGACGGCAGCCGCGGCGCACTCCCCCCACCCGCCACACCCGCCGCCGCACCCGCCGTCGCACCGGCCGGGGGGAGGCCGGCGAGGGCGGCGCGCCAGTACGCCCCGTCGTCCTCGCGGTCGGCCGAGTCCCGGTACGCCCGTTCCGCCGCCAGCAGCGGCGCGAGGGGCTCCAGCGCCCCCTCCTCTGCGGGCGTGCCGGCGAGGAGCCGCACGTAGATGTCGGCGACGCGCGTGACGAACGCCAGTGTGGCGCGGCCGTCCATGATCAGGTGGGAGCCGCGCTCGTACCAGAGGTGCCGGTCCGGGCCGATCTTGAAGACGGCCTGGGCGAACAGCTGGGCGTCGACGGCGGCGACCGGTGCGCGCAGGTCGTCCCGCATCCACGCCTCCGCGGCGCCCAGCGGGTCGGGTTCGGCGCTGACGTCGAGGACGGAGATCTCGTAGTCGTAGGGCGGGACGACGTACTGCTTGGGCACGCCGTCCACCACGCGGAAGCGCAGCCGGAACGTCTCGGTCTCGTCCAGGGCCCGCCGCAGCGCCGCCGTGAACAGCCCGACGTCGAACTCGCCGCGTATCTCCAGATACTCGGCGATGTTGAACAGGGAATTCTCCGGAGCGAATTGCTGGGCCTGCCAGATGCCGAGCTGACCGGCCATCAGGTCACGAAGTCCGCCATCCAATTCAGCCATTCCAGCCCCATCGAGAAGTGTTATCGGCCCGGCCGAGAATAATGATTCCCAGGACGGGATCACAACATCCTGGGAATCAGTGCGGCGCAGCCGGAACGCGGACCCTACTTGTCCATCGCCTCGATCAGGCTTCTGGGCCGCATGTCCGTCCAGGACTTCTCTATGTAGTCCAGGCAGTCCTGCCGGCCGGCCTCACCGAACACCGACTTCCACCCGTCGGGCACCTCGGCGAACACCGGCCAGAGCGAATGCTGCCCCTCGTCGTTGACGAGGACCAGGTAGCTGGCATCGGGGTCTTCGAAAGGATTCGTCACAACGCCGTCCCTTCAGGAGCGAACGAGACCGAACAGCCGGGCCGGTCCACTTTTCCATGGCTCCGGCCCCATGCAGACAATGATTAACGATCGGTAGACCCCAGGGTCAACCGAGCCGATACAGAGGCGGTTGAACAGGCATGCTCAAGGGGGTGTTCAACCGCGGCAGGGCGGCAGTTGAGCACCCTTGGAAATACGTGTTATCCGGACGTGTTCCGCGTCCGTTTCAGCCCACGTTCTCGCGGCCCTCGGCCGGCCGCACCGGCTGGAGGCCGCGGAGTTCCGCCGCGAACGACTGCAGCACCGACGCGTAGGCGTGGCTCAATTCGGCCAGCGAGGGCAGGCAGTGCGGCGGCAGCCCGCTCTTGATCGCCTCTTCCTCCCGGACGACCGCCTGGCACGCGTCGAACATCCGCAGCAGCGTCCGGCCCGCCTCGGTGAAGCGGAGCGATGGGTCCTTGCGCAGCCGCGCGAAGATGCCCGGGAGGTCGGGGAGATCGGGGAGCACCGGCCGCGGCGGCTCGGGCCGCATGGCGGTCACCCCGGCGGTCCCGGCCGCGGCCGCGGTCCCGGCCGCCGCGCTCCCGGAC
>NZ_JABXFD010000339.1 GCF_013372625.1 Actinomadura sp. BRA 177 | reverse complement strand
TCCGTTGCGTGGCCTGGGGAATGTGTTGAGTGGCCAGTCTCCACGTCGTCGTCGATCCCGGCCATCCCCGCCAGCCCGAGTTCCGCGGTGCCCTCGCCCCAGCCGCCGTACTCGAACTCGTCCGCGTCCACGGCCGTCTGGAGGTCGCCCGGCGTGTCGTCGCCGGGGACGGTGTCGCTGACGGTCACCTCGAAGCGGCGGTCGGCGCCGCTGAGCTCGAGGCGGACGGGCTCGTCCGGGCAGTGCCGGCGATGCGCCTCCACGGCCCGCGAGCACGCCTCGCCGACCGCGAGCCTGACCTCGTCCAGCAGCGGCTCGGCGACGCCACTGCGGCGGGCCACGGCGGTCACGATCAGGCGGGCGGTCCGTACGTGGACGGGCAGCGCGCTGAAGGACAGTTCAACGGTCGACATCTCAGCTACAGGCCGCCTACTTGGCGTCCTTGCGCTTCGCCTCGGCATCGGCGATCGAGTCGTGGATGCCGAAGACCTTGGTCAGCCCCGTGATCCGGAAGATCTTGAGGATGCGCTCCTGGGTGCACACCAGTTCCAGCGAGCCGTCGTGGGCGCGGACCCGCTTGAGCCCGCCGACGAGGACGCCGAGGCCGGTGGAGTCGAGGAACTCCACCTTCTCCATGTCCACGAGCAGGTGGAACTTGCCCTTGTTGACCAGGTCGATGAGCTTCTCGCGAAGCTTCGGCGCCGTGTAGACGTCGATCTCGCCCTCCACGTTGATGACGGTGAGGCCATCGTCGGTGGTGTAGTCGTTCACCTTCAGGTCCACAGATCCTCCACGCGCCGTGCAGCACTATCCGATCCCGATGCCCGGGCCGCCGAACGGTAACCCGGCCCATCGAGACTTAGCCGTGATTCAACCACGCTCCGGCGTCGTGCACGCACGTAATCGCCCACTCGGGCGAAAGTTCGCGCCATCCCGTCTGACCTGCTGATCTACGGCCAGGGCAGGGGGGACGGGCACTCCGGCGCCGGGGCGTTCCCGTAGTTTTGCCCAGGCTGGCAAACTGAAAACCTGATGGGCGTCCAAAGATCTTCAACTCCCCTCGACCGGCTCCTCGCCGACCCGTCGCGACGCGACCGCATCACCCATGTGGAACGCGTTCCCGCACGTCAGGGCCGCCGTGCCGGGTGGCCGGCCTGGTCGCCCCCGCTGCTCGTCGAGCGGCTCGCGGCGGCGGGCATCGAGGCGCCCTGGGAGCACCAGGCCGCCGCCGCCGAACACGCCCGTGCGGGACGGTCTGTGATCATCGCCACAGGCACCGCGTCCGGCAAGTCCCTCGCCTACCTGCTCCCCTGCATCGAGGCGATCTATGCCGGGGAGGAGAATCCTCGCCAGGAGGGGACGATCCTCTACCTGTCGCCGACCAAGGCGCTGGCCGCCGACCAGCTCCGCGCGCTCCGCTCCCTGCACCTCACCCGGGTGCGGGCGGCGACCTACGACGGTGACACGCCGCAGGACGAGCGGACGTGGGTCCGGCAGCACGCGAACTATGTGCTGACTAATCCGGACATGCTGCATCGGTCGATGCTGCCGGGGCATGCACGCTGGTCCTCTTTCCTGCGCCGCCTCCGGTACGTGATCATCGACGAGGCCCATGGATACCGGGGGGTGTTCGGGTCCCACGTCGCGCAGGTCCTGCGTCGCCTGCGCCGCTTGTGCAAGCGGTATCACGCGTCCCCGACGTTCATTCTGGCGTCGGCGACGACGTCCTCACCCGCCTCTGCCGCGTCCCGCCTCACTGGGCTGGACGTTGTCGCCGTCGACGACGACGCCTCACCACGCGGCCCCGCGACGTTCGCGCTCTGGGAACCACCCCTGACAGAACTGCGCGGCGAGCGCGGCGCCCCGGTTCGCCGTACCGCCACGGCCGAGGCAGGTGACCTTCTGGCCGACCTCGTTGTCGAAGGCGTTCAGACGCTCGCGTTCGTCCGTTCTAGGCGCGGGGCAGAGTCGGTGGCACTCAGCGCCAAGCGCGCGCTGCACGAGGTCACTCCGGCCTTGGCCGACCAAGTCGCCGCCTACCGCGCGGGATATCTGCCCGAAGAAAGGCGTGCACTCGAAGCGGCCCTTCGCTCTCGTTCCATCGTCGGGTTGGCGAGCACGAACGCCCTGGAACTCGGCGTTGACGTCTCCGGGCTGGACGCCGTCCTCGTCTGCGGCTGGCCGGGCACCCGCGCCTCCCTCTGGCAGCAGGCGGGACGTGCCGGACGTTCCGGACAATCAGCCCTTGCCGTCCTCGTCGCCCGGGACGATCCGCTCGACACCTTCCTCGTCCACCACCCCGAGGCGATCTTCGGTACACCGGTCGAGGCGACGGTTCTCGACCCCGACAACCCCTACGTCCTGGAACCGCACCTTTGCGCCGCCGCGTCCGAGATGCCGCTCACCGAGGACGACCTCCCGCTGTTCGGCCCGGCGACCGCCGACCTGCTGCCCGACCTCGTCCGCCGCGGCCTCCTCCGCCGGCGTCCCGCGGGCTGGTACTGGACGCGCCGCGACAAGGCCGCCGACCTGGCCGACATCCGCGGAGCGGGCGGCGCCCCCGTCCAAGTAGTGGAAATGTCGACGGGACGCCTCCTCGGCACCGTAGACGAGGCATCGGCGCACACGACCGTCCACGAGGGCGCCGTCTACATCCACCAGGGCGAGTCCTACATCGTTCAGACACTCGACCTGGACGATTCCGTAGCGCTCGTAGAAGCGGCCGACCCCGACTACTCGACGACCGCACGCGATGTGACCGACATCAGCATCGTCGAACGACTCCGCTCGATCTCCTGGGGCGAGGCCACACTCTGCTACGGAACCGTCGAAGTCACCCGCCAAGTGGTCGCCTACCAGATGCGCCGCCTGCAAACAGGCGAGATGCTCGGCGAGAAACCCCTGGACCTACCGCCCCGCACCCTCCGCACCCGCGCCGTATGGTGGACGCTCTCCGAGTCGCAGATCTCCTCTTTGGACGACCTCGACCTAGCGGGCGCCGCCCACGCCGCCGAACACGCCTCGATCGGCCTGCTTCCCCTATTCGCCACATGCGACCGCTGGGACATCGGGGGCGTATCCACAGCAGTCCATCCCGACACGGGCCTCCTCACCGTCTTCGTGTACGACGGGCATGAGGGCGGCGCCGGATTCGCCGAACGCGGCTACGCGGACGCCTCGTCCTGGCTGCACGCAACACGCGACGCCATCGCCTCCTGCGAGTGCGACGCAGGCTGCCCGTCCTGCATCCAGTCCCCCAAGTGCGGCAACGGCAACGACCCCCTGGACAAGCAAGGCGCCCTAACCCTCCTAGCCGCCCTACTAGCCCAAGCCCCACCCCACTGACACGGAGTCAACGCAGACAGCACAACACGCGACCGGTGGCCAGCGCCCAGACAAGGACATCGAGAACTAACCCCGCGCCGTCCGCCGCGCGCAGGGCGTTCGTCCTGGCACTGGTGCGGCCCGCGACCGGCGAGGTCAGGTCAACCACCGATGCGGTTCATTCGCTAACCAGGGTTAATGGGTCATGGCGGTTTGGTGAGTGGACGGGCCGGTGGTGTGGGCGTATGCCGGTGGTATGGCCAGATACCCCCAGGGCGGCGGGATGACCGACGCGGGCCGTGAACGGCGGGAGCGGGTGAGGATGCAGGCCGCGCAGTGGTTCGCAGATGGGCGGCCCAACGCGTGGATCGCCGCGCAGTTGCGGGTGGGGCTGCGGCAGGTGGAGAAGTGGCGGCAGGCCTGGCGCCAGGGCGGGCCGGAGGCGTTGCGGTCCAAGGGCCCGCATCGGCGGGCGCGGCTGGACCGGGCGGCGTTCGCGCGGTTGGAGGCCGAGTTGAACCGCGGGCCGGCCGCGCACGGGTATGCCGATGACCAGCGGTGGACGCTGGGGCGGATCGCGGCGCTGATCAAGAGTCTGTTCGGGGTCGAGTACACCCTGCCGGGGGTGTCGCTGCTGCTGCGCCGCAACGGCTGGTCGGTGCAGGTCCCGGGGCGCCGTGCGATCGAGCGCGACGACCAGGCCGTCGAGGTGTGGAAAGAGCAGGTGTGGCCGCAGGTGGAAGCACCGCGGGCGACCTGGGCGCCTGGATCTGCTTCCACGACGAGACAGGTCAAGGGCTCAGGCCGCCGCGCGGACGCTCCTGGTCGCGGCGGGGACACCGGCCGCGGGTGAGGGTGCACGGCGGTGACCACGGCGGGCGGGTCTCGGTCGCCGGGATGGTCTGCTACCGGCCCGGGCACCGGCCCCGGCTGATCTACCGGCTGCACCACTACCGTCGCCGCAAAGGCGAACGTGCCGCCTTCACCCTGAACGAGTACAAGAGCATGCTGCAGGGCGCCCACCAGCAGTTACCCGGCGGGAAGATCGTGCTGGTCTGGGACAACCTGAACATCCACCACTCGGCCGCGATGCGCGCGTTCATCGACGCCCACGCCGACTGGCTGCAGGTGTTCTACCTGCCCGCCTACGCCCCCGACCTCAACCCCGCCGAGAGCGTGTGGTCCCTGCTGAAACGCTCCATGGCCAACTTCCTGGCCACCGACCTGGACCACCTCACCGGCATGATCAAGCACCGCCTCAAAGTGATCCAGCACCACCCCGACGTGATCGACGGCTGCTTGACCACCACCGGCCTCACCCTCACCACCACACCCGCCAACACTAATTGACCCTGGTTAGTAGGCCGCTTGGTGCTCGTCCAGCGCTGACTGCGGTTGCCCTCTGGCTGGTGTTTGCGTCGCGCTGAGCCGATAGCGCCTGGGTGGGGTGGCCTCGGTGCGACGCACGCGCGGGCAGCGACCGATCCAGCAGTCAATGCGCCGAACCGACCCAGTCATAAGAGACGCTGTCAGTTCGGTGCGACGCGTTGGGCGGGTACCGAGGGCTGGTCGTCCATTCCGCGTCGGGCCTGGGCGAGCGCCTGCTGCAGCTTCCGCCGCTCCAACTCGAGCGTCTGCAGGGATTCCTCGTGCTCGTCCCGCAGGTCCCGCAGTTCACGACGCATGTTCATCGCGCGCCTGAAGCCCAGCGTCGCGACCGTCACGCCGGCCATGAACACGATCGCCACGACGGCGCCGGCCATGAAGACGTGCCACTGCTGCGTGATCCCTGGAATCTCGTCGCCGAACACGGACATCTGGGCATTTCCCGAGTTGTCCAGCACCACGGCGACACCCACCACCACGGCGGCGAGCGCGACGATCAGCCCCAGGAAGATCATGCGGAGGTCTCCTCTCCATCAGGCCCAACGGGGACAGGGCCGAGGTCTCGGACGACAGTGACGCATTGCCGGACGATCCGGGCGATCCGACCTGGCAAGGCAGCCTAGACCCTGCCCAAACCGCCCCGCCAGCCCTCCTGATCACACCCTCACCCACCAGCAACGCCTCCCGCACACCAGACCAACGCACCCTCCACCACTCCCGTACACAAGGCCAGCACCACCGATCCCCGATAGCGCCGATTCACCAGACAAGCCCCAGACAACCCCCAAACCCGCCGCCCCCGCACCGCAGCACCAGCCGACCATGCACACCACGCAGCAGGGACGTCCATCCAGCACCACCCGCCCACCTTGACCACCACCGACACCCACGGGGCCGCGCACACCGCGCAGTAGGGACGTTCCTCCGGAGTACCCGCCCACCTGAGCAGCACCAGCACCCACCGGGTCGTGCACACCGCGCTTACCAGGCCCCGGGCTCGCAGGAGCGATGAGCAGGAACATTGGGTCGCCCAGGGCGGAGCAGGTGCCCGCGCTGAGCAGCCGCGGTCAGATGGGAAGCCATACACGGTGCGCGTCGCCAGGTTGTGCTCGACTAGCGGGCGCTAGTGCTGGCCCACCTGTGCCGGCTGCTGCTGAGCGACGAACCGGCCGGTCGGCAGATCTTCCGCCGACGGCACGCGCTGAAGCCCGCCTGGCTCGGCTCCTCCCCGGCGCAGCCCGCGCCGAGAGGACCAGGCGCTGTGCGCCGCCTGGCTCACGGTGAACGAGTTCGGCGTCCTGCTAGGAGGAGCAACGCATCCCACACCCGTCTGGGATGTGCGCGGGGCAAGGGCCGCGCCTGGAGCCGTTCGGGACGGTTACTTGCGGCGGTGGCTGCGCTTGGGCTTCTTGGCCTGGCTGGAATCGGCGATGCGGACGTTCACGCCGCTCGCACCCTTGCCGAGAGTCGCGGGACGGCGGCCGGGCTTGGCCTTTGCGGCGGAACGGCTTCCATCCGGCGTGTTGCGGGACTTCGCCGGCTTGGTACCGGCCGCCAGGACCGGAGCCGTCTTCGCGATCGCCTCGGCGCGTGCGATCTGCTCGCGCGCCTTGCTGACCCGCTTGCGGCCAGTGCCGCCACGTGCGAGCCGGGCCGCCATGCCGCTGCTGCTCGTACCCGCCTGGGCGACGCGCAGGCGGCGCGTCCACGTTCCGAGGTGGGCGGCGACGATCAGCAGGATCAGCGCGATGCCCACGCTCTTGCCCCACTGGAGGCGGTCGGTGGCCGCAATGTTCTGGGCCTTCGGCGAATCGGTGGCGATCTGCGGCGCCGGGTAGGTGAAGCCGGGCGTCGCGCCGTCCGGCTGGACGGACGGGAGCGTGACCGGCGACTCGTTGTTGAACGGCGTCAGCGGCGTACTGGCGCTCGGCACGCTCGAGTTCGAGGGGAGGGACGGAGCACTGCCGCCGGGAAGCGACCCGGATCCGCCGCCCACCGTCGCGGTCGCGGAGGAGGTGCCCGAGTACAGCGACCCGCCGGTCCCGGTGGAGCGCTTCGCGCGGACGCCCACGGACACGGCGCCGCTCGACCGGGTCAGCGAAAGGGTGGCGGCGCAGCTCGTCCCCTGGCAGAGGGAGCCGAGCGAGCCCGACTTGGATTTCACGCCGGAGCCCGCGAGCGCGTAGCCGGTGAGGTCGTCCTCAAGGCCGCGGTTCCACTTCACGACGAGCTTGCGGCCGGACACGTCCGCGGACACCCCGGTCGGGGCGGCCGGCGCGATCCGTACGGTGAAGGTGTTGGAGTCGTAGATGTGCCCGGTCTGCTTGCCCTTCAGGAAGACCTTGTAGCGACCGTTCCGGGTGATCGGGAAGGTCCCGGACATGTCGCCCGAGAAACCCCGCTCCGCCAGGAACGTGTCACCGATCCCAGGGCCTTCCACCCGCAACTGCATGGTGATCGCGAAGTCGAAGTGAGCCTTGGCCGTCAGCTGGGACCCGCTGGTGATGACCGCCCCGTTCGCCGGGGTGATGACACTCGTCGTGGCGGCCTGTGCGGGCAGGGCGCCGAGCACCGGGAAGCTCATCGCAAGGGGCGCCGCGAGCGCGACCGCACCGATCCTGCGAATGATGGTCACGCCTCAATCCCTTCGACAGCGTCCTGCTCGTCTCATCCCGCCCTGAGCCTCGCGGGGGGCACACGCGTCCGGTGGTAACTATGGGCTTACAGCAGCGTAACGTACCACTGGGTAACAGAAGTCACAGGACGATGACAATGAGGAACGTGTGCACATCGCCTGTGCCCCCTCCCACCCTATTGACATTCAGTTCAACGAGCCGTGTCGCGCCAGGGTACGCCGTCTCGTCCCACAGGGCCAGCCCTGGCCCGAGAAACGACTCGCAGGCGTCCGATCCCCATCGGCACCTTGAGACGGACGGTCACCGAGACGTCGACGACTTCTCCGTTCACCCGGCACCGCGACAACCAGGCACCGGACTCAGCCGCGATGTCCTCGGCCCGCCCGCACGCGGATCCGCTGCCTTCCGCGACCCGCGCCGCCGCCGCCAACGCCGCCATGTCCGCCGCCGCATCGCCCCGATGCCGCGCTCCCCGCACTCCTCCCACCGCGATCGCCGCCACACCGGTCACCCACACGACCGCCGCGAACGCCACCACCCAGATCGCCCCCGCCCCCCGATCCGTCCCGTATGACCACGGCCTGGCCACCAACCGCCACCACCCCTGCACAACACCACCTCCGATTCACCCATCCGGACGCCGAGCCGCTCCCATGCTGATTGCGGCGGTTTCAACTGGCTCCCCTGGAGCGACCTCATCTGGCCCTCCCTGAAGATCCAGTGGCGGCTGGATGCGGCCCCGATTCAGGCAATCAGCGACAAGAAAGAACTGGTCACGTGGGCCCAAATCAGATCGCCGCAGGCATGCCACCGCTGACGGTGGGGCCACTCCAAGCCGCGCCTAGGTGGGGCCGCCCGAAACCGCCAGAACCACCCATGCCGCAAGCCGGCTCTCTGCACCGCCTAACCGGACGGAATGCCTGAGTCCTCACCTCGTCGCTGACATCCAGACAAGCTCACCAGTACCGGCCCCAAGGCGCTCAGACACTCACCCGACCGAGCCACAAACGCACCGATCACCAGCGCCAAGACCCACAGGCTCGTCTCCGCGCTGACAGGCAGGCGAGCTCACCAGTCGCCGGCGCTAAGGGTCGGATTGTCACCTCCTCGCTGACGGTCAGGCGGATCATCGAGGTCGAGGTGGACGCCGGGTTCTGTCGCGGCGGCGACGTGGGCGTGGACGGTCAAGGGTGGAAGGCCGACCGCCGCGGGAGGTGCGACAGGGGCGGAGACGTCCACGTGCACTGTGGCCTCGTCGCGGCGGACCTGCACCTTCGCTCCCTTCGGGACGGCCCTCGCCACGAGTTCGCGAACCGCGGTGAGGGACTCGCCGCGCGCCGCCGCGCGGGCGCCCGTCCGGGCGGCGTCCGTGCAGGTGAGCTGCACGGACACGGCCGACAGGCCCCACAGTGCGACGGCTGTGATCAGTACGAGGGCGGGGAGTGCCACGGCGATCTCCGCCGTGGCCATTCCGCGGTCCCTCAGCCCGCGAGCTTGAGGGCCTTCTCGATGATCTGTAAGAGCAGGGACTTCACCTGCGAGCTCGTCACGATCTTGAACAGCAGGCCGGCGAAGGCCGCCGCGGCGATGGTGCCGACCGCGTATTCGGCGGTGGACATCCCCCGGTCCCCGCACATCCTCGCCCATCGCCGCACCACCATCTTCATCGCCCGCATGGGGCTCCTTTCGCTCGTGGTTCTCGTCAAGGCTGCAGTGCGGAGGCTCCACGCCGTGACCGAACGCGCTTCTGTGGATAACCTCGGCTCACCAGGGCAGGAGGATCGTTGCGGCGATCCCCGCGATGGCCGGGACGACGCCGAGCAGCACGAAGGCGGGCAGGAAGCACAGCCCGAGCGGAGCCAGCGCTCGGATGCCCGCCGCACGGGCCCTGGCGGCGGCCTCCGTCCGCGCCACGCGGCGCTGGTCGCGCGCGAGGCGGCTGAGGGTGGGCGCCAGGGCGGCGCCCGTGGACGCCGCGCGAACGGCCGTCCGCGCGAGCGGCGCGAGCATCGGCTCCTTTGTTAACGCGAGCCAGGCCTCGGTCGGGTCGGCGCCCAGCCGGATCTGGACGGAGACGGCCCGTAGCTCGTCCCCGAGCGGCCCTCCCACCGCATCCGCGACCGCGGCGACCGCGTCCTGCCAGGGAGCACCACCGCGCAGGCAGGCCGCGAGGAGATCCACTGCGACGGGCAGGTCCGCGATGAGCCGCGACCGCCTGCGCCGGCGCTGCGCGCTTCCAATACGGCCGAACGAGAACCAGACGGCCACCGCGGCGAACACTCCGACAACGCCACCTGTCAGACCGCCCAGCGTCACCAGGCACAGCACTCCCGCCGCCCCGGCGGCCACACGCCGAAGAAGGACGTCACGCCGCCGGCCGTCCTGTGGGCGGTCCCTATCCTCGTCGCCTCCCTGCCCGGGGGAAGTCGCTCCATCGTGGCCTCGGCGCCACAGGGCCCGACTGCTTGGCGCCGCATGTCTCGGCGGAGGCCCCCGAAACTGCCCCGCCAGTCGCTTCGCCGCCCTGTTCGTCCGCCGAGGCAGAAGGAACCCCGACACTGCCGCACAGAGCACAACCGCCAACACAGTCATCACGTCACCTACCTCTCGTAGCCCACACCCGACCGTCCCTCCGCACTCGGCGGTTCGCCCATCAGCACGCCGCCCCCAGTTGGTCCAATTGGGTTGAAGCCCCCAGCCGCGGGGGCTTCTCAGGCGCGACATACCGAAACGCAGGAGCCATTTGGGACGTCCCCGAGTCCACGCACACGCGGACTTCCGTGTCGTGGCTGGTCAGCTGGGTATTGCTTTCGCCCAGCACACCGCACCGGGTCGCGCCATCCCAATAGCCCCGCGCAGCCGGCGCACTGCGCCTGGCGTCACGGCCAGGCTCGGTGATGGGCGCGGTGCCTGTGGCTCGAACCTGGAGCTGGGGGGCTGATGGCCTTGTGTGTTTTGGATGGACGGGTTAGTGGGATGTTTCGGCGGATTTGGCCAGGCGGCGGGTCCAGTGGAGGCCTAGCAGGTTGAGGGTTGTGCCCGTGATCAGGCATGCCAGGCCGGGGAGGGTGCCGCAGAGGAACGGGATCGGGTGGGCGCCCAGGGCCGCGGCCATGGCCAGGCCGAGGAGCGGGAGGAATGCGAGCAGGCGGGCCGTGGCGCGAGGGCCGGCCAGTTGGACGGACACGTCCTGACGCTGCGCCTCTTCATCGCGGAGGGCGCCCGCCAGGCCGTCCAGGACGGTGGCGAGGGTGCCGCCGCGTTCCGCGCCGATGCGCCAGCAGGCCGCCAGGAGGCGTAGCCCTTCGGCTCCCGGCCGGGCCGCGAGCTCGTCCAGATGGTCGGGCGGCGGGCGAGGGACGCGGAGGAGTTCCCGGGATACATGCGGGTCCAGGACGGTGGCGGCCGCCGTGAACGCCTCGTCGGGGGTCCGGCCGGCGGACAGTTCGGCGGCCATGGCGTCGCAGAGCTCGATGACGGACGTCCGCCAGCGGTGTTGCCTGGTCCTGCGCTCTCGTAGGGCTTCGACTTTGGCTTTCAGGACGCGCAGTGGGTCTCCCGGAGGAGCGGCCACGAGGCGGTCCAGGCGGCGGAGGGCGGGGGCAGGGGTCAGCAGCATCCAGACGGCGGTGGCCGAGCAGAGGACGGCCAACACGGTGATCACCGGATTCCTCGCAGGCGAGTGTGGAGAGCGTCGGCGCCGTGGGCTGGGACGACTTCGCCGGACGCGGTGAAGGAGACCGCGGGAACGACGCCGACCAGCCCGTCCGACGCCCGGCGCAGGAGGCAGATCTCGGCCACGCGGCGACGGCCTCCGCCCGGGTCGCGGACCAGATGGACGACGATGTCCAGCGCGGCCGCCATCTGGCTGTGGACGGCCTCCCGGCTCAGGCCGGCGGCGCACGCCAGCGCTTCGAGCCGCGCCGGGACGTCCGCGGCCGTGTTGGCGTGCAGCGTGCCGCAGCCTCCTTCGTGGCCCGTGTTGAGTGCCTGAAGCAAGACCACGACCTCTGGGCCCCTTACTTCACCCACCACGAGGCGGTCGGGGCGCATGCGGAGTGCCTGGCGGACGAGGTCGTTCAGAGTCACGCCGCCAGCGCCCTCCATGTTGGGAGGACGGGCCTCCAGCCGCACCACGTGCGGATGGGCCGGTTTCAGCTCGGCGGAGTCCTCGACGAGGAGCAGCCGTTCCGCCGGGTTCGCCAACGAGAGCAAACCGCTCAAAAGCGTGGTCTTGCCCGTCCCGGTGCCGCCGGTGATCAGGAAGGCGGCACGGGATTCGATGAGCGCGGCGAGGAGTTCGGCGCCTTCGGGTGGGACGGTCCGCGCCGTGACCAGCTCGTCCAGTGTGAAGGCGCGGCGCCGGGGCAGCCGCAGGGACAGGCAGGTGCCGCCCGCGGCCACCGGCGGGAGGACGGCGTGGAGCCGTACGCCGCCGGGCAGCCGGGCGTCGGCGTACGGGGCCGCGTCGTCGAGCCGCCGCCCGGCTGCGGCGGTGAGGCGCTGGGCCAGGCGCCGCAGCGTCGCCTCGTCGGTGAAGCGCACCGGGGTGCGGACGAGGCCGGAACCCGTGTCCGCCCAGACCTCATCCGGACCGTTCACCAGGACGTCGGTGACATCGGGCGAGCGAAGCAGCGGCTCCAGCGGACCTGCCCCGACGAACTCGGCGCATAACTCGTCCGCCAGCGCCAGCACCTCACGGTCGCCGAGCAACCGTTCCTCCGCACGCAGCGCCGCGGCGACCCGGCCGGTCGTCGCCTCCCCGCCACTGCCGGCCAGCCGATCCCGCACCGCATCGGACAACCTCGCCATATCGCCTCCTGTCTCGTCTGTGGAAGAACACCGCTCGGCCCGCACCACGGGCTTTGCTTCCTGCGACGCGCGACGCGCGACCCGCTTCCGGAGAACGCCCCTCATCCCCGGGCATCCGACGCGCTCCGAGCAGCGCCGCTCAGACTGCGACGCGCTTCCGGGGAACGGCCCTCACCCCCGGAATCCGACGCGCTGCGAACGGCGCCGCTCCGCCACGTCTCTGGTCGCCGGGTCAGGCTGCTTCTCGGTAGGCGTAGGGCTGGAGGGCCAGGTCGGCCAGGGTTTTGGTGCAGAAGTCCGTTAGGGGGCCGCGGCGGCAGGCTCGGGGGAGGTCGCCCTCGTCCATGGCGGTGGGGAGGCGGCGGTCGCGGTCGAAGGTCCCGGCGGACGGGAGGTCGAGGGCTTGGGCGACCGCGTCCGGGGTGAGGCCGCCGGGGGCCGGGCCCTGGATGACCAGGCGGAGGTCGGCGGTGTCGCGGCGGAGGGCGGTGGCCAGGCCGTCGGCGGCGACGGTGGCACGGACCTCGGCGGGGACGAGCAGGAAGGTGACGTCGGCGGAGCGCAGCACGGCGCGGCCGACGTCGCCCGGGTAGCGGGGGACGTCCGCGATGACCAGGTCGAAGCCGCGGGCGGCGGCGTCGAGGAGGGCGCGGACGGCCTCGTCGGAGACGGGGACGGGCTCGCCGCGGCGCCAGGACAGGACGGACAGGTCGCCCGAGCGGGGCAGGGTGTCGCGGAGCGCGGCGGTGTTCAGGCGGCCGCGGCGTTCGGCGAGATCGTGCCAGCGGACGCCCTCGTGCTCCTCCAGGCCGAGCATGAGGTCGATGCCGCCGCCGAACGGGTCGGCGTCGACGAGGAGGGTGCGCAGGCCCTGGCCTGCGGCGGCCAGGCCGAGGGCGGTGGCGAGGACGCTGGCGCCGGCGCCGCCGCGGGAGCCGACGACGCAGAGGGTGGTGGCCCAGCCGCCCTCGGGTTCGCAGGCCGCGGCGAACGCGTTGATCAGCCAGTCCTCGTGGTCGGGCAGTGCGGCGACGTCCTGTGCGCCGGCCTCCACCGCGAGGCGGTACGCCTCGGAGGTGGCGCCGTCCGAGGTGACCAGGACGACGCCGGGGCGGCGTTGCAGGCCGGCGGACGCCACCTCGGTGGCCATGTCGGCGCCCACGAGGATGAGGGCGGGCCACGTCCAGGCGGGTCTGGCCTCGTCGGGCCCGTAGGCGACTTCGGCGTGGGCGTCGGCGGCGGCCGCGAGCCGGAGCAGGCCGTCGGCGAGGGCGGGATCTCCCGTGACGATCAGTGCCGCGAGGTTCATCGGATGCTCCTTCGACGTTCGGAGACATCCACCTTGCGCGGCCGGGCGGAGCGGCCGAAGAGGTTCCGCCAACTGTGGATAACTTCGCCAGAGCGAGCGGACGGGCGGTGGCGCGGAAGGAACCGCCACCGCCCGTCCGCCCGACGACTGGGCGACCCCCGCCGGGGGGGAGCGGGGGTCGCCTGACGGTCCGGCTCCGGGGGGGTAGAGCCGGTCCGTTTCCCAGGAAAGTCTCAGCGGGAGTTCAGGCTATGCCGTGCGTAAGTCCGCCCTATGGGAGAGAGGTGAACTCACGTTCTCCAGTCTAGGCAGATACAACATATGCTGCCCGACCGTCGAGAGTTCCGTTGAGGTGCAAACTCGGCCGGCGGATGACGATTTTCTCATCCGGCCGGGACGGCGCGCCCGCGGCGGCGCCAGGGCGGCGCCATCCCCTCCACGGCAGGGCGTCCCGTCCTCGCGCACGAGGACGGAAGTGGGAGCGTACAGCAGAACTAAAGATCCTTCCGGGCGCACGACTGATCGGCCGCCAAAAAGAAACGATCACGGTGAGTGATCAATTCTGCGACCCTGATGGGAGTTACGGATAGCCCGGAATATCCCCCGCCCGCCTCAGCGGGCCCCGGCGTCCCGTCCGGCGCCACCCGCGACAACGGTCCGGGCTTTCCGAAGAGGGGCTTGTCAACAGGGCGAATGAGGCGTAGACAGGTCCTACGGACCAAGTGTCCGAGCACGGCAGCCGGGCACCCACGCGCGACCAGCCGCGGGAGGCGCGTCGAGACGGGCTTGACCCGATCCGACGGATTTGAGGTGCACGCTTGGTAACCCGGTGTGACGTGACTGGCGACGGCGTCCCCGAGCGGGGCGCCGTTCGCTTCGTGTGGGGGAGTTCCTACTCGCGGACGTCAAGGCCCAGGGCCGTCGCCAGGACGACCGCCTGATACGGGTCGATCACCGCGCGCTTCAGCTCGGTGGCGGACGGGTCCATTGACGAGATGTCACTGCCGCGCAGATCACAGCCGGAGAAGACCGCCCGGTGAAGGTACGCGCCCGACAGGTCGACCCGGCGGATCTCCGCTCCCGCGCAGCGCGCGCCCGTGAGGTCGGCCTCGCGCATGCGCACGTCCATGAAGGACGCGCGCCGCAGGTCGGCTCCTGGGAGGCCGGTGAACGACCAGTCGCCGCCCTTCACCTTCAACAGGTCGTACGTACAGGCGTCGAACATGCTCCCCACGAGCTTGCACCCCGTGAACGTGGCGTCGAAGAAACCACATCGGACGAACGTGCAGTTGAGGAACGCGGCATCGGTATGGGTGGACGCGTTGAACCGCACCCCGCGGAACGTGCACTCAGTGAAGACGGCACCGACACCAGTGGCCTCGGTCATGTCGACGTCCACGAACAGAACGTTCTCGTGGTTCTCGCCCGTCAGGTCACGCGAATCCCAGTTCGCCGACGAGATCGTGGTCTCGGTGGGCGGTGCAGGACGTCCGTGCATGCGTTCGGCCATACGTCCAGCATGGCGCCACCCACCGACAGGATCAGCCCCGCATGAACGCTTCGCAGATCGCCTGCGAATCCCGTGCGGCGGCGGCGATGGCGGACGAGCAGTGAACGATCCACCGCGCGACACCCTCGGGCGTGCCTGACGCGTAGTCCCGCAAGGCCGAGCTGTACTCGTCCTCCAGTTCCAGGTGCCCGACCTCGGGCGCGACCAGCGACTTGGGGTCGAGCCCACGGGACACCAAGGTGAGGCGCTGAGCGGCACGGGCGACCAGCCCGTCCCCCCACCCGAACGGACGCAGCGTCAGCAGTTCGCCGTGCACGACGGCCGCGACCACCAGCGCCGGCGCTTTCGTCGGGGAAGTGAGCACCCCGCTGAGCGCGTCCAGGCGCGCCGCCACCTCCGACGGCGAGGGCGACCCACCGGCTGTGCGCGGACGTCCAAGTTCGGCACTGTCGACCGCGTCCGCCGCAGCGAGAACATGGAGCCGGGCGAGGGCCTGCCGGGGCGCGTTCCGCCACGTCTCCGTCAACGGCCCCAGTTCGGCCGACACACGCAGCGAGCCCTGCACGACGGGGTCGGACGGGTTGTCGGTGGTGCGCAGTTCGTTTAGCGTGACCGACGCACCGTCCAGGACGGCCGACGCACGGGCACCGCGCAGCGCGGACTCCGTGGACACCTCGGCGCTGCGCCGGCGCAGGATGCGATGGCCGAGCAGCCGGTCAACGGCCTTACGCGCGTCATCGACGGCGCCGGCCACGCCGGGCAGTTTCGCAACATCAGCTAGGGCATCGCTCACGGCCCGACCCTATGCGGTCCGCACATGCACTCGCGAAACGCCCCGCAGAGGCGTAGAACGGAGGCGGTTCCCGGATAGCAGACCTGGGAAGGCAAGTTGTGTCGGGGATCACAACACCATCCGGATCGTGGAGGCCGGTCGAGTTCGTCTTCCACATCAGGGATTCCGGCCTTGTGGAGACCGGGACCTTCCTGGTGGAGTGGGGATACCGGGCGACCCCGCATCACCTAGCAAGGAGTTCGCGTTGAGCCAGAGCCAAGAGACACTGTCGAACCTTCTGCAGGAGACGCGCCGCTTCGCCCCGCCCGCCGATCTCGCCGCCTCCGCCAACGTCACGGCCGACGCCTACGAGCAGGCCGCCGAGGACAGCCTCGGCTTCTGGGCGGAGCAGGCGGACCGGCTCGCCTGGACCAAGCGCTGGGACGATGTCCTCGACTGGAGCAACCCGCCGTTCGCCAAGTGGTACGTGGGCGGTGAACTGAACGTCGCCTACAACTGCGTGGACCGGCACGTCGAGGCCGGACGCGGAGCCAAGGTCGCGTTCCACTGGGAGGGCGAGCCCGGCGACACCCGTACGCTCACCTACGCCGACCTCCAGCGCGAGGTGAACAAGGCCGCGAACGCCCTCCTCGAACTGGGCGTCCGCAAGGGCGACCGGGTCGCGATCTACCTGCCGATGATTCCGGAGCTGCCGATCTCGATGCTCGCGTGCGCGCGCATCGGCGCGACCCATTCGGTGGTGTTCGGCGGCTTCTCGTCCGAGGCCCTCCGGACCCGCATCGACGACGCGCAGGCCAAGCTCGTCATCACCGCGGACGGCGGGTTCCGGCGCGGCAAGCCGTCCGACCTCAAGGGGATCGTGGACGAGGCCGTCGCGCAAACGCCGACGATCGAGCACGTCCTCGTGGTGCGCCGCACCGGCGAGGAGGTCGCCGAGCACGACCGCGACCTCTGGTGGCACGACGTCGTCGACCGGCAGGGCGAGGAGCACACGGCCGAGCCCATGGACTCGGAGCACCCGCTCTACATCCTGTACACGTCGGGGACGACGGGTAAGCCGAAGGGCATCCTGCACACCACCGGCGGCTACCTGACCCAGTGCGCGTACACGCACTGGGCCGTGTTCGACCTGAAGCCCGAAACGGACGTCTACTGGTGCTCGGCCGACATCGGCTGGGTGACCGGACACTCCTACATCGTGTACGGACCGCTCGCCAACGGGTCGACCAGCGTCATCTACGAGGGCACCCCGGACACGCCCAACAAGGGACGCTGGTGGGACATCATCCAGAAGTACAAGGTGTCCATCTTCTACACCGCGCCCACGGCGATCCGCACGTTCATGAAGTGGGGCGACGACATCCCGGCGCAGTACGACCTGTCGTCCCTGCGCGTCCTCGGGTCGGTCGGTGAGCCGATCAACCCGGAGGCCTACATCTGGTACCGCAAGACCATCGGCGGCGACCGCACGCCGGTGGTCGACACGTGGTGGCAGACGGAGACCGGCGCCATCATGATCAGCCCGCTGCCCGGTGTCACGGCCGCCAAGCCGGGCGCGGCGATGCGTCCGATGCCCGGTATCGCCGCGGACGTCGTGGACGACCAGGGCCAGTCGGTGCCGAACGGCGGCGGCGGATTCATGGTGGTCAGGGAGCCCTGGCCGGGCATGCTCCGCACGATCTGGGGCGACGACGAGCGGTACATCAAGACGTACTGGTCGCGCTTCGAGGGCCTGTACTTCGCCGGTGACGGCGCCAAGCGGGACGAGGACGGCGACATGTGGCTGCTCGGCCGCGTGGACGACGTCATGCTCGTGTCCGGCCACAACATCTCCACGACGGAGGTGGAGTCGGCGCTGGTGTCGCACCCGAAGGTCGCCGAGTCGGCGGTCGTCGGCGCGACGGACCCGGTGACCGGGCAGGCCATCGTCGCGTTCGTCATCCCGCGCGGCAGCGCCGGCGACGAGGTGGAGGGACCGGACTTCGCCAAGGAGCTGCGCGACCACGTCTCCAAGGCGCTCGGCCCGATCGCCAAGCCCCGGCAGATCATGATGGTCCCGGAGCTGCCGAAGACCCGCTCCGGCAAGATCATGCGCCGGCTGCTCCGCGACGTCGCGGAGAACCGCAGCATCGGTGACGTCACGACGCTCGCCGACAGCACGGTCATGGACCTGATCTCGGAGAAACTCCCCTCCGCCAAGTCCGACGACTGAGCCTGACCCACCCGAACGGCCCGCGCCCCCAGGGACGCGGGCCGTTCCCGTACCCGTGCGACTGGGCGCCGTGTGGTCATCGGTAAGTTCTTGGGAGTCTTCGGCGGCGCGTTGGGCCTCGCCGGGGTGGGTTTCACCGTTTCGCTGCTGATCGGCGGTTTGGCCTATACCGACCCGTCACAATTCGAGAGAGTGACGACTGCGGTCCTGATCGCGAGCGTTCTCGCCTCGGCGGCCGCGGCCGTCGTCTTCCGGAGAAGGGTGCGTGTGCGCGCGCCCGGACTAAGGAGTAAAGCGATATGTCCGAGGCACTACCGGGCGAGCGCGTGGAGGACAAGTCCGTCGGCGAGTTGGTCGCACTGGCGTCCGGCAACATCTCCGACCTGGTCAGGGCGGAGATGACCCTGGCCAAGATGGAGCTCAAGTCCGATGCCAAGAAGGCCGCGCTCAGCAGCGTGATGCTCACCATCGCCGCGGTGATGGGCGGGCTCATCGTCATCCTGCTGTCGATCTCGCTCGCGCTGGGCCTCGCCGAACTGGGCCTCTGGCCCTGGCTCGCGTTCCTGGTCGTCGCGGTCTTCTACGCGCTGCTCGCCGTCCTGCTGATGTGGCTGGCCAAGCGGATCCTCAAGCGGATCGAGGGCGCGAAGCGGACCCGCAAGACGCTGAAGGACGACTTCACCGCGCTGCGGCGCCGCGGCGACGGCGACGGCAAGCCCGAGCTGACGGTCTGACCGACGCCATGTCCGGGCACGACGCGTCGCTGATCGAGGTCGACGGGCCGTGGACCCACCGGCAGGTCAGCGCCGGGGGGACGCGGTTCCATGTCGCCGAGGCCGGCGAGGGGCCGCTCGTCCTGCTGCTGCACGGCTTCCCCGAGTTCTGGTGGTCGTGGCACAACCAGCTGGTGTCGCTGCCCGCGGCCGGCTTCCGGGCGGCGGCCGTCGACCTGCGCGGATACGGCGGCAGCGACAAGCCGCCGCGCGGCTACGACCTGGTCACGCTGGCCGGGGACGCCGCCGGGCTGGTCCGCGCGCTGGGCGAGGCGAACGCGATCGTCGTCGGGCACGACTGGGGCGGGCTGCTCGCCTGGACGACCGCCGTCTACCACCCGAAGATCGTCCAGCGGCTGGCGGTGGTGAGCGCACCGCATCCGCTGCGGCTGCGGCAGGCCATCGCCGGCGACCCGCGCGGGCAGGGGTGGGCGACGCGGCACACGTTCGGTTTCCAGGTGCCGGTGTGGCCTGAACGGCGACTCGTCCGCGACAACGCGGCATTGGTGGGCAAGCTCCTGCACGACTGGTCCGGGCCAGGCTGGCCGGACGAGCGCACAGAGCAACTGGTGCGCAAGGCAGTACAGATCCCTGGGGCGGCCCACAGCGCGCTTGAGTACCACCGCTGGTTGATCCGGTCGCAGGCCCGTCCGGACGGTATCCGCTACGCGCACCGTATGCGCGTACCCATCCAGGCACCCACACTCCAGCTGCACGGTGCGCTCGACACGTGCACCCTTCCGGCGAGTGCCCAAGGCTCAGGCCGCTACGTGTCGGCCCCTTACCGCTGGAAGCTCATCGAAGGCGCAGGCCATTTCCCCCATCAGGAGCGTCCTCGCGCGTTCGACGCGCAGCTCCTCGGCTGGCTCGCCGACCCGGAGCCCGAACGCTGAACCCCGGGCGTACGGTGGAGCCATGCGCGATCGGGACGAGTCTGGACGCCCACGCAACGCACGCCCACGGGACGCTTACGGACGTCCGCTGCCCCACGGCGCCACCGGCATCCCCACCATGCCGGACGACATCGACATGCCGCCCGGTGAGGCTTTGGTAGAGGCACAACAACTGCTGGACGCCGACCGTCCGTTCCATGCCCACGAGGTACTGGAAGCGGTGTGGAAAGCCGCCCCGGAGCCCGAACGAGAGCTGTGGCGTGGCCTGGCACAGGTCGCCGTAGGGATAACCCATCTCCGGCGAGGAAACGCACGCGGCGCTGAGGCGCTTCTCAGCCGCGCAGCGCAACGTCTCGTCCCGTACGAAACCAACGCTCCGTACAACATCGACGTGCGGGGAGTCGTTCAGCGGGCACGAGACCTGGCCGCAAGCCCCGAGAACGGTCCCGTGACCCTCCGGCTCAAGCTCTAGTCAGAGCAACTCTGCGTGGACACCGGGTTGGTGGCCTTCGCGCCCACACGCGCGTCGGGCGCGACCTCACCGGCGGTGAGCGCGTAGCCCGTGGACGCCGTGTCGAGCGCCGCCGCGAAGATGACGCCGTACACGCGTCCGTCCGTGGACAGCAGCGGCCCGCCCGAGTTGCCCGGCTCGACCTTGCCGCGGATGGCGTAGATCTCGCGGCTGACCTGCCCGGAGTGGTAGATGTCCGGGCCGCGGGCCGTCTGCCGGGCGCGGATCCGGGCCGCGCCCGCCGTGAACGGCTGGTTCTTCGGGAACCCGGCGATGATCGCGTCGTCGCGGACGCGGGCCTCCTCGGCGAACTCCAGCGCCGGCGCCCGCAACCCCGGCACGTACAGCACGGCGACGTCCCGCTTGGGGTCGTACAGGACGACCCGTCCCCGGTTGCTGTCGCCGTTGATCGTCGACACCTTGGAGTACCCGCGCGCGCCGGCGACGACGTGCGCGTTCGTCATGATGTGCTGCGGCGCGAACACGAAACCGGTGCCCTCTATGCGGCGCTGGCACTGCGGCGCCGTGCTGACCACCTTCACGATGCTGTTCTTGGCGGCCTTCAGGCCGCGGGTGCTCAGCACGGACTCGTCCGGCGGCGGCACCTGCACCACCGACTCGCCGCCGAGTCCGTTGAAGACCTGCGGGAACTCGCTGCTCTTCACGAAGCCCTGGAACGAGGTGAACCAGGTCTGCGCCTGCTGCGGCATCACGTCGTTGATGCCGTTGATGATCGAGGAGCCCTTGACCTGCGTCCGGACGGGCTTGAACTCGGAGTTGGCGACCAGGCTCCCGAAGAACCAGGCGACGATCAGCAGCGACATCGCGCTGACGAACGTGCCGCCGACCGCGTCCGCGGTGCGGGCGTTCAGGCCGGTCACCCGGTTGCGCAGCACGGCGCCGAGGGACGAGGCGATCAGCTGCCCGAGGGTGGCGGCGAGGAACGCGATCACGATGGCGAGCAGCGCCTGCTGCGCGGCGCCGTCCACCGCCGCCTCGGCGATCGGCGGCGCGATCAGCACCCCGACGACGCCGCCGCCGACGAAGCCCACGAAGCTCAGCAGGCTCACGATGAAGCCCTGCCGATAGCCCGAGACTCCGAACAGCACGACGAGCACGAGCAGGATGAGATCGAGAACGTGGTCGTGCAGCACCGCTTCACCGTACTGTGCCCGGCCGCCGGTTCACGTCCCCTCGATGTACCAGATCGCGATGCGCAGGATAGCCGTCAGGGGTGACACGCGCCCGTGACCAGGGCGATACCCTCCGAGAAGGGGGCGTTGACCTGCGGATCATGCCCGGCGCGATGGAACGTACCAGTTTGATCGCAATTTACGAGATTCTCAGCCCCGGGCGGCGAGGTCCAGCACCTCGCGCGGCAGGTCCTCGATCTGAGACATGTCCCACGGCCGGTTCCAGCCCCCCGCGTCCAGGACCTGGGTGAGCAGCGCGGCCGTGAACCCCCACACGAGCATGTCGCGGACGCGGAACGCCGGCCCCATCCTGATCCCGGACGGGTGCCGGACCATCACCCGGTTCCCCGGGTCGACCAGCTCGTCCAGCGGGACGCGCGCGACCGTCGCGACCTCCCCCGGGTGGCCGGGCGCGATGTCCGACGGCTCCCGCCACCAGCCGGCGACGGGCGTGACCCGGTGCTCGCTGTGCGACAGGTACAGCTCGGGCAACGTGCAGAGGACGTCCACGCCGGCCGGTTCGACGCCGGCCTCCTCCCACGCCTCGCGCAGCGCCGCCGCGACCGGGCCGTCGTCCTCCGGGTCGATGCGGCCGCCGGGGAACGCGGGCTGCCCGGCGTGCTTCTTCAGCGTGGCGGCGCGCTCGGTGAGCAGGACGTCCGGGCCGTCCGGGCCTTCGCCGAACAGGATCAGGACGGCGGCGGCGCGGGCGCCCGGCGCGGGCCGGAACATCGGCGGCACCGGAATTCTGGAGCTTTCCTCGCGAAAACGGTCAAGCCAGCTGGGGGCGGTCTCGGTCACATTCGTCCCAACCGCGGAACGCTCGCGTTCCTTCCCGTCATGAGAACGGGCCCGGCTTGACGAGCTTGCGCGCGGTCTCCTCATCGGTCGGCCCTTCACCGAAGGACGGGCACAGCCGTGCGAGCGGGCACGCCCCACACGCCGGACGACGGGCATGGCAGATCCGGCGGCCGTGCCAGATGAGCCTGTGCGACAACATCGTCCAGTCCTTGCGCGGGATGAGTTCGCCGATCTCTTGTTCGACCTTGACGGGGTCGTCTTCGGTCGTCCATGCGAAACGCCGTGCGAGGCGGCCGAAGTGGGTGTCGACGGTGATTCCGGGGACGTCGAACGCGTTCCCTAGGACGACATTGGCCGTCTTACGTCCGACACCGGGCAGCTTGACGAGGTCTTCCAGCTTCCCTGGGACCTCTCCGTCGAACTGGTCGCGCAGTGCCGCGGACAGCCCCATGACCGATTTGGTCTTCGCGCGGAAGAATCCGGTGGGTTTCAGGATCGCCTCGACGTCCTCGGGGTCGGCGGCGGCCAAGTCCTCGGGCGTGGGGTACTTGGCGAACAGCGCCGGCGTCGTCAGGTTCACCCGCATGTCGGTGGTCTGCGCCGACAGGACGGTCGCGACGAGGAGCTGGAACGGGGTGCCGAAGTTCAGCTCGCAGTGCGCGTCCGGGTAGGTCTCGGCCAGGATCCGGGTCATCTTGCGCGCCCGCCGGACGAGCGCCAGCCGGGACTCGGGCTCGCGCCCGCGCCCGGACGCCGGGGCCGATTTGGTCGCCATCCCGCCAGGGTAGAGGCTTCCCTAAAAAGACAAGCATGTTCTTTTATGTTAGAGTCAGCCCATGATCCTTGACTCCTCCCGGTGGACGGCGACCCTCGCGGGACGGCGCGTGCTGATCACGGGCGCGGCGCGGGGCATCGGCGCGGCGCTGGCCGTCCGGCTGCACGAGCGCGGCGCCCGCGTCGCGCTCGCCGGCCTGGAACCCGACCTGCTCACCGCCGTCGCCGCCGAGTGCGGGTCCGCGCCCTGGTGGACGTGCGACGTGACCGACCGCGGCAGGGTCGAGGAGGTCGCGAACCTCGCCGTCCAGGAACTCGGCGGGCTGGACGTGGTCGTGGCCAACGCGGGTGTGGCCGCGCAGATGCCCATCATCGGAGGCGACCCGTCCGTCCTGGAGCAGAGCCTCCGTGTGAACGTGCTGGGCGTTTACAACACGCTTCGAGCGGCCGGGCCGCGCATCAGCCATGAACGTGGTTACGCGTTGGCCGTGGCGTCCCTCGCTGCGGCCGTCCATGCGCCTTTGTTGGGTGCCTACAGCGCGTCGAAGGCCGCGGTAGAGGCGATGGGCAACACGCTTAGGGCCGAGCTAAGGCCGTGGGGTGCGAAGGCAGGCGTCGCCTACTTCGCCGAACTCGACACCGACATGACGCGGCGCGGGTTCGACACTGAGGCGGCATCCGCCATGACCAACTCGGGACGTGCGAGCAGCCTCATTTCGGCGGTCACGCCGCTGAAGGTGGGAATCGACGCACTGGAACAGGGAATCGCGCGCCGTTCGAAGCGCGTCGTCGCTCCCTGGTGGGTCGGAGGCGTCCTGCCGGTCCGGATGTTCGCGCAACCCGTCGTCGACCGCACCGTCCAGCGCGGGCTGCGCCAGATCCTCGAAATCGCCCGGAAGGAGCAGGTCGAACTGACCACGCCGCAACCGGACTCCCACCGGTGACGGCACCCCGCGTCAGGCCCGGCGGCATCCGCGACGTCGGCGTGGTGAACTGGCTCGCCTGCCGCGTCGCCGGCCGGGCGACCGGAACCGGCCCGCCCAACCTGTTCCTGACGCTGGCGCGCCGCCGCGGCCTGTTCCGCGGCTGGCTGTGGTTCGCGGGACGGCTCATGCCCGGCGGCACCCTGCCGCGCCGCGAGACCGAACTGGTGATCCTCCGCATCGCGCACCTGCGCTCCTGCCGCTACGAGTTCGACCACCACGTGCGCATCGCGGGGCGCTCAGGCGTCCGGAAGCAGGACATCTCGCGCGTTCAGGAGGGACCGTCCGCCGACGGCTGGACGCCGCGCGAGCAGGCGATCCTCGCCGCGACCGACCGGCTCCACGCCGACCAGGACCTGGACGACGAGACCTGGAAACGCCTCCGCACCCACCTCACCGACGGCGAGTGCGTCGAACTGACCGTCCTGGTGGGCCACTACGAAATGCTCGCCACCGTGATCACCACCCTCCGCATCCAACCCGACCACCCCCACCCTGGAGCCCGCTGAGACGACCGTCCCAGGAGGTCGCCCCCCTGGCTCCTATACACAACTGACGCTGCCGACGAACAGACAAATCACACACTCG
>NZ_JABXFD010000269.1 GCF_013372625.1 Actinomadura sp. BRA 177 | reverse complement strand
GGGCGGCGGCGCGCCGAAGCGCGGCGCGGCACCGGCGGCGGTGCGCGCCTTCCACCGCGACGGCGCCAGCGACGCCACGATGAGCATCACGCCGAGCAGGAAGAAGATGCCCATGGAGCCGAACGTCGTGTAGGCGATGCCCACGTTGTCGGGCAGCAGGTCCCTGCCGGAATGGGTGATCGCCCAGCGCGGGGACGCGAACCAGACGAGGCCGACGGCCGTGAAGACCGCGCCGGGGATGAGCGAGGCCAGCGGCGACAGCCGGCTGCCCGTGACCAGGCCCATCACGAGCGCCGCCACGATGAAGAACGCGGCGCCGATCCAGAGCTCCTTGCCGTGGTAGCTCTGGAACCGCGCGGCACCGAAGCTCAGGACCAGGCGCAGCCTGTCCGTCCCGTACAGGAGGCAGGCGGCGATGGCCGGCACCGCGACGAGGCCGGCGACCACGCCTAGGCCGTGACGTGCTCCGTTGGACATGGCCACCTCCGAACAGGGGCGGGTCGGGATCCCGCCACACTCAACCATGGGACGCCCGGGAACGCACGCTGGTTCAGAGGTAGTTGTGTTCTTCTGACCGCTATTGCACGGACTCGCCCGGTTTCACCGGGGTGGGCTGGCCGAGCCGCGGCGGGCTGGTCAGGAACCCGACGCCCCAGGTCAGGTGCATGGTGGCGAACACCAGCGGCAGCCGCGCCCAGGCCGACAGCGGCAGCCCGCGTCCCTCCACGGCGGCGCCCAGCACCATCGCGGCCGCGTACCCGCCGGGCAGGATCCAGCCCGGCCAGAACCCGAACAGCCCGGCGACCGCGCCCGCCGTCATCGCGACCACGGCGATCGGCGGGGCGAGGTAGCGCAGGTTGAGCGTGCCCTGGTGCTCGCGTCCGACGACACGCCGCCAGCGTCCGGTGTGGAAGTACTGCTTGGCGAGCGCCCGCAGGTTGGGACGCGGCCGATAGGTGACCCGCATCCGCGGGGTGAAGAAGATCCGGCCGCCGGTCTCCCGGATGCGGTGGTTCATCTCCCAGTCCTGCGCGCGGACGAACGTCTCGTCGTAGCCGCCGACCCGCTCCAGCGCGCTGCGCCGGAACGTTCCGAGGTAGACGGTCTCCACCTCGCCCGCCTCGCCGCCGGTGTGGAACCGGGCGTTGCCGACGCCGAGCTTGGACGTCATCGCCCGCGCCACGGCCTTCTCGAACGGGGTGACGCCCTCGGCCGCCATGATCCCGCCCACGTTGTCGGCGCCGGTCTCCTCCATCGTCTCGACGGCCGCGCGGACGTAGTCGGACGGCAGCAGCGAGTGCCCGTCCACCCGGACGATGATCGAGTACTGCGACGCCTTGATCGCGATGTTGAGGCCCTGCGGGGTGCGCCCGGTCGGGTTCGCGACGACGAGGACGCGCGGGTCCTCGGCGGCGAGCGTGCGGGCGATCTCCTCGGTGCGGTCGCGGGACGGCCCGATCGCGAGCACGAGCTCCAGCTCGCCGGGGTACTCCTGGGACAGGATGCCGCGCACGGCTTCGGCGAGGTGGCGCTGCTCGTTGAGGACCGGCATCACCACCGACACCGCGGGCCAGGTGCGATCACCGGGCTCGGGACGGGTCTTCACGGCGTACTGGGTTTCCTGGTTCATGGCGCGATGGGCACGGGGAGACGAATTCATGTGGGCTCGCGGACGCGCGCCGACCGGAAGACCGGAGGCGGGCGCCCCTTCCTCTCTTGCTCGCTTGCCTGACGCAGCCCACGCCACACCAGGTTCGCGTGCGGGCCGCCGGGGTGTGGTCAAGACGGCGCCACGTTACTGCAAGGACACGAGGTCCAGGTAGCGAACGGACGGGTGTCCCCCACTTTAGAGTGGTGGGGACGTACGGCGGAACGTGATCTTCGGGAGGCGGCGGCCGGCATGGCAGACGGGCACGACTCGGGTCGCGGCGACGGCCGTCCGGCCGAACCGGATCCGCTGGAGCGCTACTTCCGGCCGCGTCCGGGCGCGCGGCCGGCGGCGGGCGACGGCGGCGAGGACGGCATCGAGGGCGTGACGATCGACGGGATGCCCGCGCCGCGGGTGGCGGTGGACGGCCCGCGCGGCGCGGGCATCCCGTCGATCGTCACGCC
>NZ_JABXFD010000353.1 GCF_013372625.1 Actinomadura sp. BRA 177 | reverse complement strand
ACCAGGTGCCGGGTCCGCGTCCGCGCGGTCATGCCCGCCGCGCGGCGGCGAGGGTGAACAGCTCGGCGAAGCCGTCCTCGGCGAAGTCGCGGGTGCGGGCGACGTCGAACGCCCGGACCAGCGCCGGGTTGGCGTCGAACAGCCGCCGGTCGCCGCCGGGCCGGCACAGCGCGACGACGTTGAGGGACGGCGCGCGGGCCATGAGCCGGCGCAACTCCTCCACGGCCGCGGCGCCGCAGCGCTCGTTGCCGGCGAGCTTCTCCAGGTCGTCCACGACGAGGAGCATCCGCCCCTCCAGGCAGTCGCGGACGCGGCCCTGCAGCCACAGGACGGCGTCGCTCACGCCCAGCGACGCGAACACCTGGTCGGAGATCCAGTGCGCCTCCCGGACGGCGCCGCCGGCGGCCAGCATCTCCTCCGCGATCTCGGCCGCGGTGCCCTTCCCGGTGCCCTCCGGGCCGGCGATGAGCAGCCGGACGGCCCGCTCTCCCGCCAGCCGCGCCGCCACCGCGTCCCGCAGCGCCCGGGACAGCTCCGGCTGCCCGACGAGCGCCGGCTCGGGCGCCCGCGCCCGTTCGGGCCGCTCCGTCGCGGCGGTGTCGTCCCGTCGCCCGGAGGGGAACGCCACCGTGTTGAGGACGCGCCGGGCGGTGAACAGCCGCCGCAGGTCGGCCTGGAACGGACGCACCGGCACGCGGCACTTCGGGCTGACCGGCGCCTCGGGCAGCCCCTGCACCGCGCCGGTGATGCGGACGGCCATGTCGAGCCAGGCGCGGGCCGCGTCGGCCTCCCCCGCGACCAGGCCCCGCGCCAGCCACGCGCGCACGTCGTGCTGCCACGCCTCGACGGAGAACCCCTCGCGCACCGCGCGGAACCGCTCCTCGACGTTCTCGTAGCGCGTCGTCCCCAGCACGACCGCCAGCTCCGCCGGGACGACGGCCGCGTCGGCCGCCAGCAGCAGCCGGGCAAGCGCGACATCGGGCTCATATCCGTCGGCGACCGATCCGGCCAATCGCTCGTGTGCGGCGTCCAGGCCCTCGCACGTCCAGCCCAGGTACCCGACCGGACCCGCGAGCTCCGGCAGGACGGCCAGCTCCTCCTCGGTCAGCTCGGCGGCCCAGGCGTCCTGCAGCCGCCCGTTCGGGACGGACATGTCCACCTCGCGCAGCGCCGGGTCGGCGGCCCGCCGGTCGAACAGCCCGATCAGCGCCCTCCGGCGCCGCTCCACCGGCTCCAGCCCCTCGAAGACGTCCAGCCCGGCCCGCGCCAGCTCGAACATCACCGCGCGCCGCTCGGGGTCGTCGCCGGCGGGCTCGGGCAGCCACAGCCCGGGCGGACGCCACCGCCCGCCCTGGGTGAACCAGGCGGACGGGTCCCGCACCGCCGACTCCGGCGTCGCGAGGAAGTCCGACAGCAGCTCGTAGTCGACGTCGCCGTGCGACCCGCCGCGCACCGCCGACGCCCCGAGCAGGAACGTCAGCAGCGACCACTGCTCGGCGCCCGCCGCGCTGGTGCGGTCGCCGTAGAAGTCGCTGAGCCGCCGGGTCAGCACGACCGCGCGCTCGTCGGTGTTGTAGGCGACCGCCCGTTCCCGCATCTCCGCGTACAGGGCGTCCGGCACCCGCCACGGGCCGTGCGCGTACACGTCCAGCACGGGCTCCTCGGTGAGCAGCACTTCGAGATGGTCCGGCAGCCGGGGGGCACTCACTGAGTCCGTCTCCTACGCAGCGGCGGGGCGTACACGTCCGACAGCACCCTATGACCCGGCACGTACGGGCACACCCCCGTCGCGGCGGGTTGGCAGGCGGGCCATCGTCGGCGATAGTTGTCAGATGGAAAGCATTCCCCGGACGGCCCTCCGGGGGACGCTCTGCTCACAAGAGGGGATCCCCCCGTGCCACCATTGGAAGTGACCACGCGGTCGGACGGCGGCCGCGCCGTCGTCCGGCTGTGCGGAGAACTCGATATCGCCTGCTCGGAAGACCTGCGCAGGGACCTCAACGCGGCGCGCCGCGAACACGGCGAGCACCTCGTGCTCGACCTCGCCGACCTGGAGTTCATGGACTCCAACGGCCTGTCCGTCATCGTCGCCTGCTACAAGGCCACGACCGCGGCCGGCGGCAGCCTCACGCTCGCCGGCCCTCGCCCGATCGTCCGCCGCACGCTGGAGATCACCGGCCTGCACCGGCGGATCCCGGTGACCGCGACCCTGCAGGAGGCACTGACGCCCTAGCCGGAACCCCTACAGGGGCAGCGGGGTGGGACGCTTCGGGGGCCGGCCGTCGCCGGAGGAGCGGCCGGTGGCCCGGCGCCCGATCCACGGGACGAGGTACGTGCGCGCCCAGTGGACGTCCTCGCGGCGCGAGGTGAGCCAGTCGGCGCGGTCCAACGGCGGCCAGGGCTCGCGCCAGTCGCCCTCGGCCGGGACGCCGAGCACGTCCGCGACGAGGAGCGCCATGCGGCGGTGGCCCTCGGGCGACAGGTGGAGGCGGTCCTCGTGCCAGGCGCGGGGGTCGTTGAAGGCGCGCAGCGGCCACAGGTCGACGACGTCGCAGCCGCGGCGGTCGGCGATCGCGCGCAGGTGCATGTTGTACGTCGCCGCCCTGCCGCGGATGCGGGACCCGGAGCGCAGGCCGCGGGTGTCGAAGCCCGTGAAGACGACCACGCGGGCGCCGGCGCCGCGCAGCCTGCGGACCGCGTCGTCGAACACGACCGCGAGCGCGTCCGGGTCGGCGCCCGGGCGGATCATGTCGTTGCCGCCCGCGCACAGCGTGACGAGGTCGGGCGCGAGCTCGACGGCGCGCGGCACCTGGTCGTCCACGATCTGGCGGACGAGCTTGCCGCGCACGGCGAGGTTGGCGTAGCGCAGGCCGGGGTGCCGCGCGGCGATGTGCTCGGCGAGCCGGTCCGCCCAGCCGCGGAACGCGTCGTCCGCGCCCGGGGAGGGGTCGTTCAGGCCCTCGGTGAAGCTGTCGCCGAGTGCCACGTACGTCCGGATCTGCTCCATTTCGCTCATCGCGACCCCCAACACTGATTCATGGTCAATCACGAGGATTAATCATGCATCGTGCACACGACTTACGCGACCGTAGCTAGGTCCAGCTCGGGGAGGTGGTCCCGGGCTGCTGCGCCGGCGCGGCGGCGTGCGCCCCACCGCCCGCGTGCACCGTCATCGCGTGCTTCACCAGCGTGATCAGCACCTGCTTGGTGGACTCGCGGCTGCGCGCGTCGCACTGCACGATCGGCACGTGCGCGCTGATCGACAGCGCGTCGCGGATGTCCTCCACGGCGTACTGGAACTCGCCGTGGAACCCGTTGACGCCCACCACGAACGGCAGGCCGAGCTCCTCGAAGTAGTCCACCGCGGCGAAGCAGTCCTCCAGCCGGCGGGTGTCGACCAGCACCACGGCGCCGATCGCGCCGCGCACCAGGTCGTCCCACATGAACCAGAACCGGTGCTGCCCGGGCGTGCCGAACAGGTACAGGATCAGCTCGCTGTCGAGCGACACGCGCCCGAAGTCCATCGCGACCGTGGTGGTCGTCTTGTCCGGCACGGCCGACAGGTCGTCCACGTCGGCGCTGGCCGCGGTCATCACCGCCTCGGTGGTGAGCGGCATGATCTCCGAGACGGAGCCGACGAAGGTGGTCTTCCCGACGCCGAAGCCGCCACCGACGACGATCTTGACCGAGGTCAGCTCGGCCTCTCCGCCGTGCGGCCCGGGGGCCGGGACCTGGTCAGAGCTTCCGAAGGCCACTGAGCACCCTTTCTAGCAAGCGGAGGTCCGGCTGTCCGCCGGTGGTGGTGGAGGACTGCGACTGGTGCAGGCGCAGCAGTCCTTCGACGGCCATGTCGGCGACGAGCACGCGCGCCACGCCGAGCGGCAGGCGCAGCAGCGCCGACACCTCGGCCACCGAGCGGGCGGACCGGCACAGGTCCATGATCGCCCGGTACTCCGGGGTCAGCACGGCCACGTCCCGCGGCGGGTACGGCGCCGCGGTGACCAGCGCCTCGATGGCCAGGTCGTAGCGCGGCTTCGTGCGCCCGCCGGTCACCGCGTAGGGGCGCACCAGCGAACTGGACTCGCTCTCCTCGCGCTCGGGCGGCCGCCCCTGCGCCGGGAGTCCCTGCGCCGGGACCCGGCCCTGGTCACCGGACCAGCGTCCGGGCCCGCCCGGACCGCCTCCGTAGTGGCTGCCTCGATCCATGTCGCCGACCTCCGTCAGAGTCAGTCACGGTCAATAGCGGGCTGGGCCGGCGCCCATCTCGGTCACCGTCGGCCCCGCGTACGGAGGCTGCTGCTCCTGCGCGCGCAGCGCGGGGGTCAGCACCCGGCCCACCCGCTCGACCAGCAGCGTCATCTCGTACGCGACCAGCCCGAGATCGCAGTCGGGCGCCGCCAGCACCGCGAACACCGACCCGTTCGTGATGGACATCACGAACAGCAGCCCGCGGTCCATCTCCACGACGGTCTGGTTCACGCCGCCGGCGTCGAAGATCTTCGCCGCGCCCTGGGTCAGGCTCATCAGCCCCGAGGCGATCGCCGACAGCTGGTCCGCCCGCTCGGGCGGGAAGCCCGACGAGTACGCCATCGGCAGACCGTCCGAGGAGACCACGACGGCGTGCGCGACCTTCGCGACACGGTCGGCGAAGTTCGTCACCAACCAGTTGAGATCCTGCCCGCTCACCGGGTGCCTCCTGTCTCGCCGTCACCCTGTGACGGCGCCTCACCTGACGTGCCTCCGCCGCGGGCCTCGTTGCGTCCGCGGTGGACGCCGCGCTGCAGGCTCGCGAAACGGTTGCGTACAAAGTCGGCCGAGTGGCCGTAGCCCTGCTCATCCTGCACCTGCTGCCCCGGGGACTGCCCCTGGGGCTGTTGTCCCTGCACAGACTGCCCTTGACCGGGCCCGCTCGGCAATGGCCCGCCGGGCGGCGGCCCCGCCTGCGGCTGCGCGGCGGTGCCCGTCGCGGCACGGCCGACCGCGCCGGGAACGCGGTTCTTGCCGGGCACCCGCTTGGGCAGCCCCACGTCCGTGCGGGACGTCGCCACCGGCTGCCGGGCGGCCTCGGCGGCACGGAACCCCGCGTCCGCGGGCGACTCCCATCCCTTCACCGGATCCTCCCCGGATGTGCTTCCGGACCTGCGCTGGAACCACTCGGACTGCATCGCGTCGAAGATCGGCGACCGCTCGGGGATCCGCCGCGCCGCCGGCTCCGGCGGCGGAGCCGCGGCCCGCATGGCCGGCTCGGGGGCGGGCGGTTCCGGAACGTAGGCCTCCGCCGGGGCCGGCGGCGCGCCGCCGTCGTAGCGGCCCGATTCGCCGACCGGGATCGGCCCCGTCTCCCACGGGATCTGCCGCGCGGCGCCGGGCTCCGGCACCATCGGCTGCGCCTCCGGGACGACGGACTGCGGTCCGGTCCGGCCGCCCGGCCGGTAACTGCCGTTGCTGCCCGTGGAGCCGTGCTCGGCGGGCTCCTGCGTGCGCTCGCTGCGCGGCTGGAACAGCCCGTTCGGGCCGTCGTCGATTGGTCGTCCCGGCAGGTGCGCGCCCGGCTCGCGGACGGGCAGCTCGCCCGGCCGGCGCGGCGGCTGCCGGTCGCCGGGCTGATAGGGGTCCTCCGCCGGGCGGTGCCGCTCCCGCGGCGGGCGCCGCTCGATCGGCGGCAGCGAGGACTGCCGGCCGGTGTCCGCGTACCCGCCGGTCGGGATCGGCCCCGTCTCGTTGATCATGGGCTGGGCGTCGGTGCCGCCGCGGATCGGTCGCAGCGGCCCGGTGCCGCCCACCATCGGGTGCGCGCCGGTGCCGCCGGCGGGTGCGCCCATCGGCTGCCCGGCCGGACCGTAGCCGTCCTGCCGGAAGCCGGGCTCGTCGGGCGTCGTGGTGAGCGCGGCGAGCTGGCCCTGCCCGCCGGACTCGCGCGGCCCGAGGCCGCGGGAGCCGAGGCTGGACTCGCCGGGCGTGACGACCGCGTCCGGCAGCACCACGAACGCGGTGAGCCCGCCGCCCTGCGCGGCGCGCAGCTCCACCCGGACGCCGTGCCGGACGGCGAGGCGGCCGACCACGAACAGGCCCATGCGGCGGGCCGCGGAGAAGTCGATGACGGGCGGGTTCGCGAGCCGCCAGTTGGCCTGCTCCAGCTCCTCCGGCGACATCCCCACGCCGTTGTCGGTGATCTGCAGCATGCAGCCGCCGCCGCTGAGCATCTGCCCGGAGACGGTGACCTTGGTGTGCTCGGAGGAGAACGCGGTCGCGTTCTCCACCAGCTCGGCCAGCAGGTGGACGAGGTCGTTGACGACCGGGCCGGCGACCGCCATGTCGCCTTGAACCCGCAGCGCGACGCGCTCGTACTGCTCAACCTCGGACAGCGACGCGCGGACGACGTCGATGAGCGGGACGGGCTTGTTCCAGCGCCGCACCTGCTCCTGGCCGCCGAGGACGAGGAGGTTCTCCGAGTTGCGCCGCATGCGGGTGGCCAGGTGGTCCAGGCGGAACAGGTTGGCGAGCTGCTCCTCGTCCCGCTCGCTCTGCTCCAGCTCCTCGATCAGCCGCAGCTGGCGCTCGATGAGCCCCTGGCTGCGCCGGGAGAGGTTGACGAACATCGCGTTGATGTTGCCGCGCAGGACGGCCTCGTCGGCCGCCAGCCGGACCGCCTCGCGGTGGACCTCGTCGAAGGCCCGCGCGACCTGGCCGATCTCGTCGGTGGAGTCGATGTCGATCGGTTCGACCTCGATGCCGCCGGCGGCGGCCTCCGGGTCGCGCAGCCGGTCGACCAGGCCGGGAAGGCGGGTGCTGGCGACGTCGAGCGCGCCGGACTGCAGCCGGCGCAGCGGCCGCACCAGCGAGCGTGCCACCACGATGACGGTCGCCAGCACGATCGCGAGGACGAGGAACAGCAGGATCCCGTCCCGGATCGCGGCGGTCTGCGCGTCGGACTCGGCGTCGTGCGCGGAGACGGCGAGGTCGGCGGCGATGCTCTGCTCCACCGCGCGGAGCTTGTCGACGCGGGCGCTGGAGTCGGAGGTCCAGTTCCGCGCGACCTGCCTGCCGAGCCTGACCTTCAGCTGCGGCGACCGGTCGGCGACGGCGAGGGCGCGCAGCCGGGTGAACTCGGCGCGGTCCAGCTCGGGGCCGGTGGCGGTGTCCTCGAACAGCTGCAGCTGGGCCGGTGTGGCGGAGCTCTCGAACGCGTCGAGGCTGGTGTTCATGTCCGCTCGGGCGTCGTCGACGGAGTCGCGGTCGATCGGCTCGAACCGGCCCTCCCAGAGCGCGGCGGAGACCAGCGCCCGCTCCCGGGACGCGGCGTCCTTGGCGTTCGCGAGGTCGGCCAGGGCCAGCGCGGTCTGCGCCAGCTCGGGCGTCGGCGCGTCCTGCGACACCAGCAGGTGGAAGCTGGTGAAGTCGTCGATGAACTCGCTGTACTTGTCGACGATCGGGCCGGGCGCGAGGCGCGAGGCCAGCGCGCGCAGCGACGGGAGCTCGGTGACGCGGTTGACGACGTTACCGATCTGCAACCGGACCGCGGGCGAGTCGGTCCGGACGTTCGCGGCGGCGTCGCGCACCTTGCGTGCGGAGGCGTCCACCGATTCCTGGCGCGATTTGAGCGCTTCGGTGCTGACGGCGCGCGAGCCGCCCGCCGCCCTTTCCGCCATCGCGTCACGTTCGTTCTCGACCTCGTGCGCGAGAGCGGTCAACTGGTTACCCAGGGTAGCCAGACTTCCGGTCCGCGCGTAGGCGTCGGCGTTGTCCATCGACACCGATACGCGGTAGCCCGCGAGCAGCGCGGCCACGATCGTGGGCACCGCGATGAGGGCGAACAGGCGCGTCCGCACGCGCCAGTTGCGCAGCTTGAACCGGCCTCCCAGAGAGCCTCTCTTCGGGGCGTCTTCGCTGGCAGGCGGGGCTGGCTGGGGAGACTGCGGGACCGGCTCGGCCCCTTCGGCTTTCCGCACTGCCCTCCGCTACCTCTCCATGGATCGACCGCTCGCGGCGCACAGTGACCTGAACGAGATTCGGGTCGCGTCGCCTCCCCGCACCACTGCGGGCAAGCGCCGAACATTGCAACACAGAGCCATCATCATGGCCAACCCGAATGATCACACAAGTCTGGACTTGTGATGCAGAGGATACGCATGTCACTGCCTGTTCATGTGTGTTCACATATATGCACGTAAAGCTCGCATCTCGCCCATGGCGCCCCCACGGTGCGCTACGCTCCCCGCTCGTTGAAAGATCAGCTTTCAACTCGCTTCCCCCGCAAAAATGGAGCGTTGCTCATGTCTGCTTCCCACCGCCGCGCGGCCGTCAGTGGCACCCTCGCCATCGCGGTAGCGCTCACGGCGGTCGCCTGTGGCGACTCCGACGACAGCAAGTCCAGCAGTGGGCTGGAGAAGACCGAGATCACCCTCGGCACCATGACCGTGGCCGACACCGCGCCCGTCCAGCTCGCGATCAGCAAGGGCTACTTCAAGGACGCGGGCCTCACGGTGAAGACGCAGGTCATCCAGGGTGGCGCGGCCGGCATCCCGCTGCTGAAGAGCGGCCGGCTGGACTTCAGCTTCGGCAACTACGTCTCGCTGCTCACCGCCGGGATCAAGGACCCGGGCTTCAAGCCCAGGATCGTCGCCGAGGGCTTCCAGAGCGGCCCGAAGACGCACACGCTGATGGTGCGCAAGGACTCCCCGTACCACACGATCAAGGACCTGGCCGGCAAGAAGATCGGCGTCAACACCAAGCGCAACATCAGCACGCTGCTGGTCCGCGCCGCCGCCAAGCCCGAGGGCTTCGACTTCGACGAGGACAAGAACTTCGTCGAGGTCCCCCCGCCGGCCATGGAGCAGGCCCTGAAGTCCAAGAGCGTCGAGGCCGTCCAGGCGATCGAGCCGTTCGGCACCCAGATGCAGGAGAGCCTGGGCGCCCGCATGGTCGCCGACCTGTCCAGCGGCCCGACCGCCGACTTCCCGATCGCCGGCTACGCCGCCACGGAGAAGTTCGTCAAGGAGAACCCGAAGACGGTCGCCGCCTTCCAGAAGGCGCTGATCAAGGCGCAGGGCGAGTGCGCCGACCGCAAGGTCGTCCAGGACATCCTGCCGACCTACGCCAAGGGCATCGACGCCAAGGTCGCGTCCACGATGAGCTACGGGACGTACCCGACCTCGCTGAGCGCCACCCGCCTGCAGCGCGTCGCGGACGTCATGCAGCAGTTCGGCTACGTGGACAAGCGCATCGACGTCAAGCAGTTCATCGCCGCGCCGTCGTCTTCATGAACCTTCGCCGTATCGCTTTCGGCGCCGCCGGGGCTGCCGGGGTGGTCGCCGTCCTCGAGACCGTGAGCCGTACGGGTCTCGTCGACGCGGCCGCCCTGCCCCCGGCGTCCGTCGTTCTCCGGGAGGCCGGCAAGCTGGCCGTCGACCAGGAGTTCCTCGCCGACGTCGGGGCGACCCTGAAGGCGTGGTTCGGCGGGCTCGCGCTGGCGGTGCTCGTGGCGGTGCCGCTGGGCGTCCTGCTCGGCTCGGTGCCGTTCCTCGGCACCGCCGCGCGGGCCCTCGTCGAGCTGCTGCGCCCCATCCCGTCGGTCGCGCTGATCCCGCTCGCCATCATCCTGTTCGCCAGCCCCACGCAGATGAAGATGTCCTTGATCTTCTACGCCTGCCTGTGGCCGATCCTGATCAATACCCTGTACGCGCTCCGGGACGTCGACCCGGTGGCCAAGGAGAGCCTGCGCAGCTTCGGGTTCGGGACGCCGTCGGTGCTGTGGCGGGTGTCGCTGCCGAGCGCCGCGCCGTTCATCGCCACCGGCGTCCGGATCGCCGCGTCCGTCGCGCTGATCGTCGTGATCAGCACCGAGCTGATCGCCGGCGGGTTCAACGGCATGGGGATCTACCTCGCCGAGACCCAGTCCGGCGGCGGACAGACCGACCTCATGCTGGCGGGCGCGGTGTGGGCCGGAGTCCTCGGGCTGCTGGCCAACCTCGCGCTGCTCGGGGTGGAGCGGGTGGCGTTCCGGTGGCAGAGCGAGCGCACGGAGGGGATCTCATGAAGGCCCTGCAGGGGCTGCGCGGGTTCGCGGAGCGCGCGTGGCTGGTCGCCCTCGGGCTGGTCCTGTGGGAGGTCGTCACCCGCGCGGTGGGAGAGACCTACTTCCCGCCGCCGACCACGATCGTCAAGACGCTGCACGAGCAGTGGTTCTCCGGCCCGGCGGGCCAGTTGTTCCTCAGCGACGACGCGCTGGACGACTTCTCCACCAGCCTGGCGCACCTTTTCATCGGATGGGCGGCCGCCGGCGCGGTCGGCGTCGTGATCGGCGCGTCCATCGGCCGGTCGAAGGTGCTGAACGAGCTGCTCGACCCGGTGCTGCAGTTCCTGCGCGCCATACCGCCGCCGACCCTGGTGCCGTTCTTCATCATGGTGTTCCAGCTCGGCGCGACCATGCAGGTCGTCACGATCGCGTTCGGCGTGGTGTGGCCGGTGCTGCTCAACACCGCCGACGGCGTCCGCACCGTGGACCCGCTCCAGCTGGAAACCGCCAAGGTGTTCGGCATCGGCCCGCTGCGCAGGCTGCTGACGATCATCCTGCCGTCCGCCGCCCCGAAGATCTTCGCGGGGCTGCGGGTGGCGCTGTCGTTCGCGCTGATCCTGATGGTCATCTCCGAGCTGTTCGGCAGCACGGCGGGCATCGGGTCCGAGCTCATCGACGCGCAGCGCACCTTCGAGCTGCCGCGGATGTGGGCCGGGATCGTGATGCTGGGCGTCCTCGGCTTCCTGTTCAACGCCGTGTTCATGCTGCTGGAGCGGCGCCTGCTGTCGTGGCACGCCGGTGCGCAGCGGCTCGCGAGTTGACGATGACCGCCACGCGGACGAACCTCAAGACGTACACACGAGAAAAGGCGGCCGAGATGCTTCGGATAACCGGCCTCACCCACTCCTACGCCGACGGGCACCTGGCGCTCGACGGGCTCGACCTCACCGTCCCGGACGGTGAGATGGTCAGCATCGTCGGCCCGTCCGGCTGCGGCAAGTCCACGCTGCTGCGCTGCATCGCCGGGCTGATCCGCCCGACGGGCGGGACGCTCACGCTGAACGGCAGGCCGATCAGCGGGGTGCCCGACGACCTCGCCGTGGTCTTCCAGGACTACAGCCGCTCGCTGTTCCACTGGCTGACCGTCCGCGACAACGTGGCGCTGCCGCTGCGCCGGCGCGGGAAGTCCCGCGCGGAGCGGCGCGCCGCCGCGCAGGAGGCTCTCGAATCGGTGGGTCTCCCGGACGCGGGGCGCAAGTACCCGTGGCAGCTGTCCGGCGGCATGCAGCAGCGCGTCTCCATCGCGCGGGCGCTGGCGTACCGGCCGTCGCTGATGCTGATGGACGAGCCGTTCGGGTCGGTGGACGCGCAGACCCGGGAGGACCTGGAGGACCTCATCCTGCAGGTGCACCGGCACGAGAAGATGACGATCCTGCTCGTCACGCACGACATCGACGAGAGCGTCTACGTCGGTGACCGGGTGGTGGTGCTGAACCGCTCCCCCGCCCGGGTGCACGCCGACCTGCCGGTCACCCTGCCGGCCACCCGCGACCAGATCGAGACCCGGGGGCTCCCCGAGTTCGTCCGACTCCGCGCCGAGGTGGGCCGGCTGGTGCGCGGCGGCGCCAAGGTGCCGGGGGCCGCGCCCGCCGGTGCGGCGGTGGGGTCCAAGCAGGCACGGTGAGGAGGCCGCCTGGGGCGGCTTGAGCACGAGACCGGGGCGGACCGGGCACGCTGGGTGCCCGGCCCGCCCCGACCAGCGAAGGGGCGATACATGCGCGTACTGATCGTCGGGGCCGGCATCGGCGGGCTCACCACGGCGTTGAGCCTGCACGAGGCCGGGATCGAGGCGCTCGTCGTCGACTCCGCGGCGCGGCTGCGGCCGCTCGGCGTCGGCATCAACCTGCTCCCGCACGCCGTCCGCGAGCTGACCGAGCTGGGCCTCGGCGGCGACCTGGCCGACCTCGGCATCCCCACCGCCGAGATGGTGCACTTCGACCGGTACGGCGGCCGCATCTGGGGCGAGCCGCGCGGCCGGGCGCTCGGCTACCACTGGCCGCAGTACTCGATCCACCGCGGCGAGCTGCAGATGGCGCTGCTGGACGCGGTGCTGGCGCGGCTCGGCAAGGAGTCCGTCCGCGCCGGCACCGTCTTCGAGGGCTTCGAGCAGGACGGGACGGAAGTGCGGGCGCGGCTGCTCGACCGCGCGTCCGGGACGGCTTCGACCGTCGCGGCGGACGTGCTGGTCGGCGCGGACGGGCTGCACTCGGCGGTCCGCGGGCAGCTGCACCCGGGCGAGCCGGCGCCGCTGTGGAACGGCATCCGGATGTGGCGCGGCCTCACCGAGGGCGAGCCGTTCCTCACCGGGCGGACGCTGGCCGTGGCGGGCAGCAACACCGCGTCCAAGATGGTCGTCTACCCGATCTCCATGCGCGCCGAGCGGCGCGGGACGGCCCTGCTGAACTGGGTCGCCGAGGTCAAGCTGCCCGCCGACCGGCTGACGACCTCCGCCGACTGGAACCGGTCCGGCCGGCTCGACGACGTCCTGCCCTACTTCGCGGACTGGACGTTCGACTGGCTGGACGTCCCGGCGCTGCTGGCCGGCTCGGCGGAGATCCTGGAGTACCCGATGGTCGACCGGGACCCGCTCGACCGCTGGACGTCCGGCCGCGTCACCCTGCTCGGCGACGCCGCGCACCCGATGTACCCGATCGGCTCCAACGGCGGCTCCCAGGCGGTGCTGGACGCCCGCGTCCTGGCGCACCGGCTGGCCCGGGCCGCCGACCCCGCCGAGGGCCTGCTCGCCTACGAGGCGGAGCGCCGCGAATCGGTCAACGGGATCGTCCTGGCCTGCCGCGACATGCCCGCGGACCGCGTCCTGCACACGGTGAGCGAGCGCGCGCCGGAGGGGTTCGAGCGCATCGAGGACATCCTGTCCGCGGACGAGCTGACCACCATCACCGGCGCCTACCGCAGGACCTCCTTCGACGACGTCGAGGCGCTCAACACGCGTCCCTCGTACACGACCACGAGCTGACGGACGGCACGCGGGCGCGCCTCCACGGGCGCGGTGAGGCTCCCCCTCACCGCGCCCGTGATCTTTTTGTCACGTGACCTGTCGAGTGATCTGGAGTTATCCTCCGGGCGTCGCATTCGTGATCACGTTTCCCGCCGCCCCCGCCCCTCCAGAGGAGTGCCGTATGAGGCGATCCGGACGTCGTTCATCCCTACTCGCCGCGTTACTGCTGACCACATCGCTCGTCGCCGGCTGCGGCGACTCCGGCTCCCCGGACTCCGGCGGCTCCGGACCGGAGAAGGAGACGCTCACGGTCGCCGCGCTCCCGCTCGTGGACGACGCCGGCCTCTACATCGCCCAGAAGCACGGCCTGTTCGAGGCCGAGGGCATCAAGGTGCGGATCAAGCCGGTCCAGCAGAGCATCCAGGCGCTGCCCGCGCTCGCCAAGGGCGACGTGGACGTGATCTCCGCCGCCAACTACGTGACGTTCCTGCAGGCCCACGACAAGGGCACGCTCAAGCTGCGCATCCTGGCCGGGGCCGCCTCCGTCACGTCCCACATGATGGACGTCGTCGTCACGCCGGACTCGCCGATCCGCACGGCGAAGGATCTTGAGGGCAAGAAGGTCGCGGTCAACATCCTCAACAACATCCAGTCGCTCACCCTCAACGAGATCCTGAAGGCCGGCGGCGCCGACCCGGCCAAGGTCGAGTACGTCGCGATCCCGTTCCCGCGGATGGCGGCGACGCTGCAGAAGAAGCAGGTGGACGCCGCCCACATGGTGGAGCCCTTCCTGACGGACGCGAAGAACAAGCTCGGCGCCCGCGTGGTCGTGGACGGCGGCGGCGCCCCGGTGACCGGCCTGCCGATCAGCGGCTACGTCAGCACCGAGGACTTCGCCGCGAAGAACCCGAAGGCGGCGGCGGCGTTCCAGCGCGCCATCGCCAAGGCCCAGGGGCTCGCGGCGGCCGACCGCAAGGAGGTGGACGCGGTCGTGCCGACCTACGCGCGCATCGACGCGAAGACGGCCTCGGCGATCACGCTGCCCGGCTACCCGACCTCCATCGATCCGGCGCGCCTGCAGAAGGTCGCCGACATGATGAAGGACGCGGGCCTGCTGAAGCAGCCGCTCGACGTGCAGACCGTGCTGTTCCAGCCGGCCTCGTGATCTCGCGGACGGGGCGGTGGGCGCGGGGCGCCGCCGGCGTGGCGGTGCTGTTCCTGGCGAGCGAGGCGCTCGGCCGGGCCGGGATCGTCGACCGGTCGTACCTGCCGCCCGCGTCCGCCGTCACCGCCCGCGCGCTCGAACTGGCCGGCGACCGGGAGTTCCTGCTCCAGGTCCGCGCGACGCTGGTGGCGTGGGCGCTCGGCCTGCTGATCGCCGCGCTGATCGCGATCCCGCTGGGGCTGCTGCTCGGCAGCGTCCCGGCGGTGAACACCGGCGCCCGCGCCATCGTGGAGTTCCTGCGCCCGATCCCGTCGGTCGCGCTGATCCCGCTGGCCGGGCTGGTGCTCGGGTCCGGGCTGCACATGGAGGTGCCGCTGATCGTGTACGCCTCCACCTGGCCGATCCTGTTCAACACCATGTACGGGCTCGACGACGTCGACCCGATGGCGAAGGACACGCTGCGCGCCTTCGGGTTCGGCCGCGCGCAGATCCTGCTGCGCGTGTCGCTGCGCAGCGCCGCCCCGTTCATCGCCACCGGGGTGCGGCTCGCCGCCGCGGTCGCGCTGATCCTGGCGGTCGGCACCGAGATCCTGTCCGGGTTCGGGGAGGGGCTCGGCATCTTCATCGCGCAGGCCGGGAACGTTCCGGACGGCACCCGGGACGTCCTCGCCGGGACGGTGTGGGCGGGCTGCCTCGGGCTGCTGATCGACACCGTGCTCGTGCAGGCGGAGAACCGCGCCTTCGGCTGGCACCGCGCGACGCGGAGCGGTGCCGGATGACCGCCGCGTCCCTCGCCCCGAACGCCCTGGTCCGCGGCGCCGCGCGCGGGCTCGGCGGCCTGCTCGGCGCGCTGGCCCGGCGCTGGCTGCCGCTCGCGATCCTGGTGGCCTGCTGGGAGGCCGCGGCGCGGACGGCCGCGAGCGCGTTCTTCCCGCCGCCGTCGCAGATCGTCCGGCGGATGCGGGAGCTGTGGTTCGCGGGTCCCGCCGACCACCTGTTCCTCACCGGCGAGGCGACCGGGGACGTCCTGCCGAGCCTCGGCCGGATGGCGCTCGGGCTGGCGCTGTCGGCGGCGGCCGGGATCGTCCTCGGCCTGGCGCTCGGGCGGTCGGAGCGCGCGCTCGCCTACCTGAACCCGATCCTGCAGTTCGCGCGGGTGATCCCGCCGCCCACGCTCGTCCCGGTGTTCATCGTGCTGTTCGACCTCGGCACCCAGATGCAGGTGGCCTCGATCGTGTTCAGCGCCGTCTGGCCCGTCCTGCTCAACACCGCGGACGGGGCCCGCTCGGTCGACCCGATGCAGATGGACACCGCCGAGGCGTTCCGGATGGCGGGCCCGGACCGGCTGCGGTTCGTCATCGTGCCGTCGGCGCTGCCCAAGATCTTCGCCGGGATGCGGCTCGCGCTGTCGCTGTCGCTGATCCTGATGGTCTTCTCCGAGCTGCTGCCCGGCACGTCCAACGGGCTGGGCTTCGAGCTGACCAACGCGCAGAGCCAGTCGGACCTGCCGACGCTGTGGTCGGTGATCGTCCTCCTCGGCGTCCTGGGCTACCTGCTCAACGCGCTCCTGCTCGCCGTGGAGCGCCGGGCCCTCCGCTGGCACCGCGCGGCTCACTTGGCGTCGGCGTAGCGGTCGACCACGGCGACCTCCATCGGGAACACGACCGGGGTGTCACCGAACAGCAGGCGGCGCGCCTCGTCGGCGGCGGCGTGGACGGCGGCGGTGACGTCGCCGGCCAGAGCTGCTGGGGTGTGCACGATGACCTCATCGTGCTGGAAGAACACCAGGCGGGGTGACCCGAGCGCCGTCAGGCGGCGGCGGAGGGAGCCGAGGAGGGCCAACGCCCAGTCGGCGGCCGTGGCCTGGACGACGAAGTTGCGGGTGAAGCGGCCACGGCTGCGCAGCGCCTGCGCGGCCGTGGGGTCGGGCGCGTCGCCGTCGCCGGCCGCGGTCAGCTCGCGCCAGCCGGCGGACGGCGGCGGGCACGTGCGGCCGAGCCGGGACCGGACGAGGCCGCCCCGCTCCCCCGCGCGCGCGGCGGCCTCCACGTACTCGAACGCGTCGGGGAACCGCTTCTTCAGGACGCCGAGCAGCTGCACGGCCTCCCCCGTCCCGCCCCCGTACATGGCGGAGAGCAGGGCGATCTTGGCCTTGTCGCGAGCGCTGTGGTCGCCGCCGTCGTGGAAGGCGTCGGAGAGGGCCGCGTAGAGGTCGCCGTGCGCGGCGGCGTCGGTGAACGCGCGGTCGCCGGCGAGGGTGGCGAGGACGCGGGGTTCGAGCTGGGCGGCGTCCGCGACGACCAGCGACCAGCCGGGGTCGGCGACGACCGCCCGGCGCAGCACGCGCGGGATCTGCAGGGCCCCGCCGCCGCTCGTCGCCCAGCCCCCGGACACCACGCCGCCGACGACGTACTCGGGACGGAACCGGCCGCCGCTCACCCACGTGTCGAGCCACGCCCAGCCGTGCGCGGTGCGCAGGCGCGACAGCTCCTTGTACTCCAGCAGCAGCGGGACGGCCGGGTGGTCGAGCCGCTTGAGGACGTGCGCACGCGTGGACGGGATCGGCAGCCCGGCAGCCGCGAACGCCTTCAAGATCTGCGCGGGCGAGTCCGGGTTGACGTGCACCCGGGGCGCCGAGCGCAGCTCGTCCGTTGAATGGCGGCGGGTGGGGGCTGGAGGACGGTCGAAGGCGGCGCTGATTTGGTCGGCCAGTTCCTGGAGGTGGCGGGGGCGTAGGCCGCCGGTGGGGCGGGGGCCCAGCAGTTCGGTGAGGAGCGCGTCGTGCTCCTCCGCCGACCAGGGCAGGCCGTCGTGGCTCAGTTCGGCGGCGACCAGGGCGCCCACCGACTCGGCGGCGGCGAGCAGCGGGAAGCCGTCGAGGGTGGCGATGGCGCGCTGCTGCTCGGCGTGCACGGCGACGACCTGGCCGATGTCGTCGGCGGGGTCGTCACGGGTGGTGTCGTCGTCGAACAGCGACGGCTGGGCCGGCTCGTCGTGGGGCGGCGGACGGTCGGGCGGCACCGGTTCGCCGCGCAGCCGCGCCCAGGCGGCCCGTACCGAGCGGGGCTCCCCGTAACGTCCGGCATGGCCGAGCAGCAGGCTCTCGACCAGTTCGAGGTCGTGACAGCGGGCCACCCGGACGCCCGCGTCGAGCAGCCGCGGGTAGAGCCGCGCCGTGGACGGCCAGACCCAGCGCGGCGCGGCGGCCCGCTCCTGTTCGGCGATCGCCGCGACCAGGTCGGGGACGGCGCGTGCGGGGGCGGCGGGCGTCCCGTCCTCGGCGAGCGTCCGCAGCGTTCCCCCGCCGCCGGGGCCGGCGGCCACCGCGATCCTCACGGGTCCATTGTGACCGCACCGTCCGACAGAACCCCGGACACACGGAACCCCTCCGCGACGGGTGATCCGCGGAGGGGTTCGGCGTGATCTTCAGCGGGGGCCAGGGCCGCAGCCCCAGTAAAGGATCAGGTGGTCGGTCGGGCGATCAGGCGACCAGCGAGACCTGCTGGCCGGCCGGGGTGTCGCCGTAGCGGTCGACGACCTTGTTCAGCTGGATCTGGTAGTACAGCACCCCGCAGCCGATGATGCCGAGCAGGAAGCCCACGCCGCCGCTGCAGGTGGCCTGCAGGCCGGCGGCGCGCTGGGCCTGGGCGATGCGCCCGCCGAGCTTGACGTACATGACCAGGGGCCAGATGCCGAGCGTGATCGCGCCGAAGATCATGGACAGCAGGGCGTTGGTCGCGGCGTTGTCGATGCGGCGGTCGTACTCGGCCAGTTCGTTGTGGACCTTGAAGAACCACACCAGGCCGTAGATGCCGAAGGTGATGAGGGGAAGGCCGAGCCAGGCTCCGACCGGGTTCCGGCGCTTCATGTTGTAGCCCGCGCCGACGGCGGCGGGGGCCTGCTGCTGTGCGGGGACCGGCGCGTGGCCGCCCTGGTGGGCGTGCTGCTGCGCCTGGCCCTGGCCCTGCTGGGGGTAACTCATGGGATGTGCTGCTCCTGTGGGACGCGGTCGTTTTCCGGCCGACCGTCCATGACCGTTCACCCGTGTGATTGACCCAAGACTGTAACGGGATTCGAGCACGTCGGGACCACAAAACGCCGGTTGTGGCCACTAATGCGACGGATTCAGCTGAATGACCGTCTAACGCAGCGGGATCGTCACCTCGTCCTCGCACGGCGGCGCCGTCTCGTGGTCGCCGCAGCCCGTCGCGGCGTAGCACCGGATGCGGAGCCGCGACTCGGTCACGTCCAGGCGCAGGAAGCTCTTGAAGAACGGCGGCCGGTCCCAGTCGGCCAGTTCCGAGCGGAAGCGCTGCGGGAGCCGGTGCACCGGCAGCCGCAGGAACCGGGGGCGGCGGCGGCCGTCGCGCGGGACGCCGAGGACGGACGCGACGAAGCGCGCGCGCAGCGGCGGCCGGGCGTCCTCGGGCACCTTGTAGCCGCGCCCCGGCCGGATGCCGAGCCGGTGCCGGACGGCGGCGGTGGCCTCCTCCGGGGTCAGTTCGAACAGCTTCGGGAGCCGCAGCCACCGCCCGTAAAGCTTGCTGTAGCGGGACAGGGAGTCGCCCCGCAGCGGGTAGGCGCGAAACTCGTTCTCCTCCACCACGCTCGTCCGGGGGATCGTGTGGGTCGCGTGCATGAACGCGCCACCGCCGCCCGAGACGATGTACTGGATCGTCCGGCCGTCATCGGTCCGCACCGGGTAGCGCTGGTAGTTGTGGATGTCGCCGCCGATCGCGGCCACGTAGTGGTGCGCCGGGTCCCGGACGATCTCGTCGACCGTCCCGCCGCCCTCGATCGGCCCCGGCCGGTGGTCGTCGTCCACGTACAGGGGCTTGCCGGTCACCAGCAGTTTCGGCTTGGGGCCGCCGGAGACCTCGCGCAGCCACCGGCCCTGGTCGCGGTCGAGGCCGCCGGTGATCCCGGTGTCGATGCCGATGACGCGCAGCGACGGCGTGTCGATCGCCCAGTACGGCCCCGGCTGGGCGGCCTGCTGCCCGGGCGCGCCCCGGAACGTGCGGCGCGCCTCCGCGAGGACCTCCGGGTCGATCGTGCCGGAGTGGCGCCACAGCAGCCGGGGGACGAACGCGAACAGGCCCCGCCAGGGCGGCGGCGAGCAGTCGGCGTCCAGTCCGCAGAAGACGTGCAGGAAGCCGCGCAGCCCGTCGTACCAGTCGTGGTTGCCCGGGATCGCGTAGATGGGCGCCGGGTAGTCCTTGTAGGGGCGGAAGAACTTCTCCGGGTACTGGCTCCCGTCCCCGGTCGGGTAGATCACGTCGCTGGCGACGATCATGAAGTCGGTGCCGGCGGCGGCGTGCAGCAGCGGCGGCACCACCGCGTACTGCGACCGGTCGCCCTCCCCGGTGTCGCCGAGCAGCGCGAACGAGAACTCCGGGGACGAGCGGTGCACGGTGAACGCGGCCGGCGTGCCGCGCTCGCGCAGCGCGGCGACGCAGCGGCGGCGGATCGCGTCGGACGGGTCGCCGAACCACCGCGCGAGCACGTCGTTGCGGGACCGCCACAGCACCTTCGGGCGGCGCCACGAGAAGTCGGGGACGCGCGCGGGCAGCAGGTCGTTGAAGGTGCCGGGTCTTCCGCAGACCCACCCCGCACCCTCCTCGGAGGTGCGCGAGTTGTCGGGCGCGGGGGGAACCTCGGACACAGAACGCCTCCGGCAGCGGTGAGGGAATCCTCACAGACTGTCCGGAGGCGTCCGCCGCGTCAAGCGCGCGGGTACGTGCGCGTGGTGGACGCCGGCGCCACCCCCAAGGACGCCGGCGCCACCACGTCCGAGGCGTCCGCGTTCATCATGAGTCCCCCCAGAACGGCGAGCGTGCAGTCGCCTCTCATGATGCCTCCGCGGACAGCCCCAAGGTCCCGAAAGCGGGACGTAACCGACGCTATACGGAGGGCCGTAATGCACGCGTAAACCACCCCAAACGAGGGGCCAAAACCTCAGGGGGCCAGCACGCGCAGGGCTCCCGGCATGATCCGCGCGGTGACCGGAAGCACCCCGGGCAGTTCGCCGTCCGCCCCGTACGGGAGCGTCCGGCCGGGCGGCCCGGCCAGCTCGATCCGCACCTCCCGGCCGCGCATGACCTCCACCTCGGGGCGCCGCACGTGCGTCCCGTCCGCCAGCTCGCGCATCACGGCGAAGAACAGCGTCCGCGGCGCCCTCCGGATGAGGACGACGTCGAGCAGGCCGTCGTCCACCCGCGCGTCCGGGGCGATGTGCTTGCCGAACCCGTAGTAGCCGGAGTTCGCCGCGACGACGGTGTAGCCCTCGCGCCGGTGCTCCTCGCCGTCCACGGTGATCAGGTAGTCGGCGTGCCGCCAGGACACGACCGCCCGCAGCGCGCCCACGTAGTAGGCGGCCGAGCCGCGCAGCAGCCGCGTCTTGTTGGCGTTGTCGTTGGCGATCGCGTCGATGCCCGCGTAGACGCTGCCGAGGACGGGCGTCCCGTTGGCCTCGATGGCGTCCACGGCGCGAGGCTCGCCGTCCAGCAGCAGCGGGGCCAGCTCCGCCGCGCCGGACGGGCGCCGAGCTGCCGCGCGAAGTCGTTGCCGCGCCCGGCCGGGACGATGCCGAAGACCGCGTCGGTGCCCGCGAGGGCGCCGCCGACGCAGCCGACCATGCCGTCGCCGCCGACGCCGAGCACGACGCGCCCGGCCTCGGCCGCGCCGCGGGCGACACCGGCGGCGTGCTCCATGCTCCGGCTGTACTCGACGTCGAGCTCGGCGCCCGCCTCGCGCAGGAGCCGGGCCAGCGGGATCAGGCAGGAGGCGGACGCGGAGCCGCCCGCCGCCGGGTTGACGATCGCGGTGAACGCGCGCATGGCGGCTACTCCTCCGAGGCCGGCGGGACGAGGACGCCCGGGTTGAGGATCCCGGCCGGATCGACCCGGTCCTTGACGGCGCGCAGCACGGCCGCGCCGAGCGGCCCGATCTCCCGCGCGTACCAGTCGCGGTGGTCGGTGCCCACGCCGTGATGGTGGCTGATCGTCGCGCCCGCGCCGACGATCGCGTCGTTGGCCGCGCGCTTCGCCTGCGCCCAGTGCTCCACCGGGTCCTTGCCCTGCGCCGAAACGACGGTGAAGTACAGGGACGCGCCGGACGGGTAGACGTGCGAGATGTGGCACATGACCAGCGGCGGCGTCCCCGCGCCGGAGAGCGTCCCGATCAGCGCGAGGCGCACGGCCTCGTACAGCTTCGGGACGTCCGACCAGAACGCGGCGGTCTCCAGCGTCTCGACGAACGCGCCGACGTCCAGCAGGGAGTCGCGCAGGTAGGGGGCGTTGAAACGGCCGTGCTCCCACTTCTCGCCCGGCCCGCTGCCGAGCGACTCACCGCCGGCGTCGCGGAGTACCTCCGCTGCTCCCGCCCGCCGGGCCGCCACGTCCTCCGCCGTGCCCTCGAACCCGACCACGGCCAGGCACCCAGCCGACGACCCCCCGCCGATCGCAGATGGGTCAGCCAGCCCCACCATGGTCTCGGCCTCGTCCGACAGCCGCAGCACCGTGGGGACCGGGCCGTCCTGCGCGAGCCGGCGGAGCGCGGCGGCGCCCTCGCCGAACGACGCGAACCGCCAGCCCTCGTACTCCCGCGCCGCCGGGACGGGCCGGATCCGCACGGTCACCGAGGTGATCACGCCGAACGCGCCCTCCGAGCCGAGGACGAGCTGCCGCAGGTCGGGCCCGGCGGCCGACTTCGGCGCGCGGCCGAGGTCGAGCGCGCCCTCGGGGGTCGCCACGGTCAGGCCGACCACCATGTCGTCGAACCGCCCGTATCCGGCGGACGCCTGCCCGCTCGACCGCGCCGCCGCGAACCCGCCGATCGACGCCCACTCGAACGACTGCGGGAAGTGCCCGAGCGTGAAGCCGCGCTCGGCGAGCAGCGCCTCCGCCGCCGGGGCGCGCAGGCCGGGCTGCAGGACGGCGGTGCGGGAGACCTCGTCGACCGAGACGAGGCGGTCCATGCGCCGCAGGTCGAGGGCGATGAACGCGTCCACGCCCTCCGGCGCCAGCCCGCCGACCACCGACGTGCCGCCGCCGAACGGGACCACCGCGATCCGCTTCCCGGCGCAGAGCCGCAGCACCGCGAGGACCTCGTCGTGCGAACCGGGCAGGACGACCGCGTCCGGTGCGCCGGAGGTCTCCCCGGCGCGGATGCGCAGCAGGTCGGGCGTCGACTTGCCGCGCGTGTGCCGGATCCGCGACTCGGCGTCGGCCCGGACGTTCCCGTCCCCGACGATCCCGGCGAGCGCGGTCAGGTCCTCCCCCGCCAGCCGGGGCTCGGCCACCGCCAGCTCCGCGAGCGCGGCCGGCGGCGCCGCGGCGGGCCGCACGCCGAGCATGTCGCGCAGCAGCCCGACCATCGGCTCGGGCAGCGGCGCGGCCTTGGCCGGATCACCCCAGCCGCTCCACAGCATGTCCCGCGTCTCCACGTCGGCCTCCCTCTTCGCCCCGCCCATCGACTTGGGCTTACACTGTGACACATGACGTCGAATCGTCACAACAGGACCGCGGCCCGGACCGCCGACGACACCGTGCTCGACGCCGCGCGCGACTGCGTGCTGGCCGTCGGGGTGCGCCGGACGACGCTGACCGACATCGCCCGCCGCGCGGGCGTCTCCCGGATGACCCTGTACCGCCGCTGGCCGGACGTCCGCACGATCGTCGCGGACCTGATGACCCGCGAGTGGACCGGCATCGGCGAGTCGCTGCAGCCGCCCGACGACGGCCGGCCCGTCCGGCCCCGCCTGGTGGACGGCCTGGTCACCGGCGTCCGGACGTTCCGCGACCACCCCCTGCTCCGCAAGATCATCGAGGTGGACCCGGAGCTGCTGCTCCCCTACGTCCTGGACCGCTGCGGCGCCAGCCAGCGGGCGTTCCTGGACTGGTTCGAGGAGGCGGTCACCGCCGGGCAGCAGGACGGCACGATCCGCGCCGGCCACCCGGGCCGGCAGGCGCGCGCGCTGCTGCTCGTCGTCCAGTCGTTCGCGCTGTCCGCGCAGATCATGATCGACGCCGCCGATCCCGACCTCGGCTCCGACGCCTTCGACACCGAACTCCGCCACGTCCTCGAAAGCACGCTCGCCCCTTGACCTCCGCCCGACCCCTGCCGCTGCCCGACCGAGTGCCTTCGCCGGAAGACGGGGCGCATATGGAGGAACTGTGATGACCGGACCGGACGCACGGACGTCGCTCAACGCGGCGCGCCGGGAACGCGAGCTCGCCGCCCTGCCGGACGAGGTGGTGGACGTGCTGGTCGTCGGCCTCGGCGCGACCGGCGCGGGCGCCGCGCTGGAGGCGGCGTCGCGGGGGCTGTCGGTCGCCGCGGTCGACGCGCACGACCTGGCGTTCGGCACGTCCCGGTGGAGCTCGAAGCTGATCCACGGCGGGCTGCGCTACCTGGCGTCCGGGCAGGTGGACGTGGCGCACGAGAGCGCGGTCGAGCGCGGCGTGCTGATGCGGCAAACGGCGCCGCACCTGGTGCGGGCCCTGCCGTTCGTCCTGCCGCTGACCCCGCTGGTGTCGCGCACGCAGGCCCTGGTCTCACGCAGCGGGATGCGCGCCGGAGACCTTTTGCGGCTCTCCGCGCGCACCCCGCGCTCGGTGCTGCCGGGCCCGCGCCGGCTGTCGGCGGTCGAGACGCTGCGGCTCGCGCCCGCGCTGCGCCCGCACGGGCTGCGCGGCGGCCTGCTGTCCTGGGACGGGCAGCTCTGCGACGACGCCCGCCTGGTCACCGCGCTCGCCCGGACCGCAGCCGGGCACGGCGCCCGCGTCCTCACCCGGTGCCGCGCGGTCGAGCTGACCGGCGACGGCGCCCTCGTCCGGGACGAGCTGACCGGGCGGGAGATCACCGTCCGGGCGCGGTCGGTGCTGAACGCGGCCGGCGTCTGGGCGGGCGGGCTCGTGGACGGGGTGCGGCTGCGCCCGTCGCGGGGCACCCACCTGGTGCTCCGGGCCGAGACGCTGCGCGGGCTGTCCGCCGGGCTGCACGTGCCGATCCCGGGCGGCGGCGCCCGTTTCATGCTGGTTCTCCCGCAGGGCGACGGCCGCGTCTACGTGGGGCTCACCGACGAGCCGGCGGACGGCCCGATCCCGGACGTGCCGGAGCCGACCGAGGGCGAGATCGGGTTCCTGCTCGACGTGCTCGGCTCGGCCGTCGACGTACCGGTGCGCCGCACCGACGTGATCGGCGCGTACGCCGGGCTGCGCCCCCTGCTCGACCTGTCCCTTATACACATCT
>NZ_JABXFD010000257.1 GCF_013372625.1 Actinomadura sp. BRA 177 | reverse complement strand
GCTGCACAGCGGGAGCGGCGGGACGAACGCCGCCGCGACCGGCCCGGCGGTGCCCGGCGACAGCGGCTCGCCGGGGGACTCCCGCGTGCCCGAGGCGACACCGACCGACCCGTCCCCCACGGTCACCCCGCCGTCCCCGACCCAGTCGCCGCCGCCGTCGACGTCCCCGTCATCGGCCTGACCAAGGACGGGACGGGCGGGGTGTTCATCACCCCCACGGTCGAGGCGGCCCGTGCCGTCCCGGCGGCCGGCGCGCAGATGGTCGCCGCCGACGCCACGTTCCGGCCGCGCCCCGACGGCCGTCCGCTCACCGCGTCGATCGAGGCCGTGCACGACGCGGGGGCGCTGTTCATGGCGGACGTGTCGACGCTGGACGAGGGCATCGCGGCGGCCGAGGCGGGAGCCGACGCGATCGCCACCACCCTCGCCGGCTACACGGCCCCCGGTCCGCCCCCTGATGGGCCGGATGTCGAGCTTGTCCGCGCGTTGCGGCGGGCCCTCCCGGACGCGCTGATCGTCGCCGAGGGGCGCTACCACTCACCGGCGTCGGCGGCGTCCGCGATCGAGGCGGGCGCGACGTGCGTCGTGGTCGGCACCGCGATCACCGACCCTCAGTGGATCACGTCCCGGTTCGCGGCCGCCGTGGCGTCCTGACCGGTGGTGAGCAGCCCGCGCAGGTCGGCGGCGGCCTGCCGGGCGGCTTCCTCCGCGGTCGCGGACACGCCGCCCAGCCCGAAGAAGCCGTGGTTGAGCGTGGGCCACTCGCGATGGACCACGGGGACGCCCGCGGCGCGCAGAGCCGCCGCATAGGCGTTGCCCTCGTCCCGCAGCGGGTCGAACCCCGCGGTGTGGACGGCCGCCGGCGCGACCCCCGCGAGATCGGGCGCGCGCAGCGGCGACACCTGCCAGGCGTCCCCGGGCGCGGTGTAGAGATCGGCGAACCACCGCATGCCCGCCAGCGTCAGCCCGTAGCCGTCCGCCCGCTCCTGCCGCGACGGGTAACGCGCGTTCACGGCGGAATCCGCGTACCCGCCCATGACATCGGTGACCGGGACGACGAGAAGCTGCGCGGCCAGCGGTATCCCCTGGTCACGGCAGGCGAGCGCGACCGAGGCGGCGAGCTGCCCGCCCGCGCTGTCGCCCGCGACGGCCAGCCGTCCGGCCGAGGCCCCGGCGACATGGAGCGTCGCGGCCAGGCAGTCGTCGAAGGCCGCCGGGTACGGGTGCTCGGGCGCCAGCCGGTAGTCGACGCCCACGACGGTCGAGCCGGTCTCCACGGCGAGCCGCCGCATGTGCTGCAGGTGGGTGTCCAGGTCGCCGGCGATCCAGCCGCCGCCGTGGAAGAACATGATCGTGGCGTCGGTGAAGCGGGTCGCGGGCTCGGTCACGCGGACGGGCACCGAACCTCCGGCCGTCTCCAGGACGATGTCGCGCTCCGCCGCAGGGACGGGCGGGTCCTGGAGCAGCCCGCGCGACCGTTCGTTGACGGCCCGCGCGTGGATCCGGGCGCCGGCGACGGACGCGTCGGCGGCCGTCGGATCCAGGGCGCGCTGCCGGAGCCACTCGGCGATATCGGGGTCGGACCCGTCGGTCATGTGAGCGAGCCTCCAGTCAAGACATCGGACATCCTACAACGCGTCCTGCGGCACGCGACTCCTGCGAATCGGGTCATGAGACACAGACGGGATGAAACGCGACGCTTACCGTCCTGGTAAGAGCTGATCGCCTTGATCGGTGACGGCGGCGGGGCCGGGGTGCTGGGCCCCGTGGAGAGGAGCGCTGATGTTCATCATCGTGTTCGTGGCCCTCGTGCTCGCCGGGCTGCTGGGTGGCCTCGTGTACCTGTGGGACTTCTCGCGCGCCAGCCGGCGCGACGCGCTGTTCCTCCCGGCGCAGGACGGGCGCGCACGCCGCGCGCGCCGGGTGACGGGGATGTACGTACGCGACTACCGGACCGACGACGAACTGGTCGGCTGACCGGACGCCGGCGGATCGGGGGTCGCCGAGCCGCCGGCGCCCGGTCCTGCCGCTTATAAACATCTGACGCTGCCGACGACAAGGAGAGGGGAGAGCTCCTGGGTAGCACTAGTATACACAGAACAAAGAAGCCACACGCACACAGCACA
>NZ_JABXFD010000153.1 GCF_013372625.1 Actinomadura sp. BRA 177 | reverse complement strand
GTCGGCGGTGATGAGCACGGCGGAGGCGGTGTCGGTCGCGCACCAGGTCGGGGTCCGGGGCTGGTTCCTGCGCGGCGAGCCGGGCGGCGCCGCCGACATCGTCGAGTGCCTCGCCGGGACCGCCGCCAAGGACAGCCCCGACGACCTGGCCCGGCTGCGCCGCTACCTGGAGCAGCAGGCGTCGCGGCGCGGCGGCGAGCAGTGGAAGGCGCTGCACGCGGCCCGGCACCTGCTGCCCGGCTGATGGCGGTCACGTTCATCGGGGTCCGGCACCACAGCCCCGCGTGCGCGCGGCTCGTCCGCGACACGATCCGAGCGCTGCGGCCCGCCTACGTGCTGGTGGAGGGGCCTGCCGACTTCGGTACGCGGATGGACGAGCTGCTCCTCGGCCACACCCCGCCCATAGCGATCTTCAGCTATTACCGGGACGCCGAACGGGTGCACGCGTCCTGGTCGCCGTTCTGCGAGTACTCGCCGGAGTGGGTGGCCCTGAATGAAGGGCGCGCGGCGGGTGCCGAGCTGAGGTTCATCGACCTGCCCGCGTGGCATCCCGCGTTCGCGGACCGCAGCAACCGGTACGCCGACGCCGAACGCCGCTACGCCGACGTCACCGAGCGGCTGTGCCGCGAGTTCGCCGTCGACAACACCGACATTCTGTGGGACCACCTCTTCGAGATCGACCCCGGCGGTGTGGGGGAGCGGCTCGACGCGTATTTCGCGCTGCTGCGGGGCGAGGCGGAGGCCGGGGAGGACGACACCGCCCGCGAGTCCTACATGGCGGAATGGGTGCGGGCCGCCGAGGCCGCTGCCGGTGACCGGCCCGTCGTCGTGGTGACCGGCGGATTCCACAAGCCCGCCCTCGAAACGCTCGCCGCGACCGGCGGCACCGACTGGCCGGACGTGCCGAGGCCGCCCGAGGGCGCGGCCGGTGGCGGCTTCCTCGTCCCGTACTCGTTCCGGCGCCTGGACGCGTTCACCGGCTACCAGTCGGGCATGCCGTCCCCCGAGTACTACCAGCGGCTCTGGGAGGACGGCCCCGACGCGGCGGCCGGCGCGCTCATCGAGACCGTCGTCGCGCGGCTGCGCAAGCGCAGGCAGGTCGTGTCGACCGCCGACCTGATCGCCGCCCGCACCCTCACCGAGGGCCTCACCCGGCTGCGCGGCCACCGCGCGCCGGCCCGCACCGACCTGCTGGACGGCCTGGTGTCCGCGCTGGTCAACGACGACCTCGACCAGCGGCTGCCGTGGACGTCGCGGGGCACCCTCGCCCCCGGCGCCCACCCGGCCGTGGTCGAGATGGTCGCCGCGCTGAGCGGGACGCGCGTCGGTCGGCTGCACCGCGACACGCCCGCGCCGCCGCTCGTCCACGACGCGGACGCCGAGCTCGAACGGCTGGGCCTCGACCGGGACGGGCCGGTCGTCCTCAAGCTGACCACGCCGCGCGGCCTGGAGCGCAGCCGCGCGCTGCACCGGCTGCGCGTCCTGCGGATCCCCGGCGCCGTCCGCGAGTCGGGTCCCGCGACCGGCGCCGACCCGGTGCTGGAAGAACGCTGGGTCCTGGACGCCGCCGACCCCGCCGGGCTGCGCCGCTCCGCGCTCATCGAGGCGGGCGCGCACGGGCCGACGCTCGCCGACGCGGCCGCCGCCGTCCTGGACGAGCGCATGAACGACGCCGGCACCGACATGCGGGGCCTCGCGGACGTGCTGTTCGACGCGGCCCTGTGCGGCTGCGCGGACCGGCCCGACCGGATCGCCGGCGCGATCGCCGCCGGGATCGCGGGCTCGTCCGACATCGCCGCGCTCGGTGCCGCGCTCGACGCCGTCCTCGGGCTGTGGCGGCACGACCGCGTCCTCGGGACGGCCCGCAGCGCGCTGTTCGGGACGGTCATCGAGGAGTGCGTCACCCGGATCCTCTGGCTGGTCGAAGGGGTGCGCGGCGGGCCCGCGCCCGCCGACCTCGACCGCCTGCACGCCGTCGCCGCGACCCGCGACGCGCTCCTGCACGCCGCCGGGATGCTCCACCTGGACCGCGACGCGGCGCTCGGCGTCGCCCGCCGGGTCCCGGCCCTTCACCACAACCGACTCTCCCGCCGCCGCGGGTACGGGCAGACTCCCGCGACCCCGCAGC
>NZ_JABXFD010000154.1 GCF_013372625.1 Actinomadura sp. BRA 177 | reverse complement strand
CGGGCCGGGCCCGGCGGCGGCGTGGCGGCTGATCGCGGCGGGGGCGGTGGTGTGCGCGCTGGTGAGCGGGTGCGGTGGTGGTGAGGGGACGTCCATCCTCGGCAAGGAGACGCTGGTCGCCGGCGTCCGGCCGGACCTTCCGGGCATCGGGTTCAAGCGCGACGACGGGACGTTCGAGGGCCTGGACGTGGACGTGTCCCGCTACCTGGCCGACCGTATGGGGAAGAAGGTCCGGTTCGTCCCAGCGCTGGCGCGCGACCGTGAGCGGCTGCTCCGCGAGGGCGACGTCGACATGGTGCTGACGTTCTGGCTGGAACCCGAGTGGAAGCAGCGGCTCGCGTTCGCCGGTCCGTACCTCCTGTCGTACCAGGACATTCTCGTCCGGGACGGCGAGAAGGACGTGAAAGGCGTGCGCGACCTCCGGGGCCGCAAGATCTGTGCCGTCACCGGGTCGGGCGCGGCCGAGGCGGTGACCGTGGAGCGGCAGGTGCCGGCGGTTCCGGTCGCGGCGCGGTCCTATGACGACTGCATGACCATGCTGCGGGACGGACGAATCGCCGCGATCACGACGAACGACACCATCCTGGCGGGACTGAAGACGCGGCAGGGCGCCGGGTTCCGGCTGCTGAACAGCAGGTTCGGCGAGCGGCGGACGGGCATCGCGATCCGCAAGGGCGACCCCGACGGCTGCGAGGCGATCAACCGGGCCATCACCCAGATGTACCAGGACGGGCCGATGGCGAAGTTCATGCACAAATGGTTTGGCACGTCCGGCCTCGACCTGTCGGACGTGGAGGTCCCCCAGTTCGAAGGCTGCCTCTGACCCGCGTGAACGACCCCGCGACGGGTAACGGGCCGGCATGCGCGTCCTGACCCTCAACCTGTGGGGACGGCGGGGACGGTGGCCCGAGCGCCGCGACGTGATCGCCGAGGCCGTCCGCGAGCCGGCCCCCGACCTCGTCGCGTTCCAGGAGTCGGTCACTACGGCGGACTGCGACCAGGCCGCCGACCTGCTCGGCCCGGACTTCCACCTCGTCCACCAGGCGGAACGCGAGCCGGACGGCCAGGGCATCTCGGTCGGCAGCCGCTGGCCGGTGACTGCGGCCCGCGAAGTGGACCTCAACGTGACGCCCCGGACGGCCGGGTTCGCCTGCACGACCCTCATCACCGAGATCGCGGCGCCGGCCGGTCCCGTGCTGTTCGTGAACCACTTCCCCAGCTGGCAGCTCGCGTACGAGCACGAGCGGGAACTCCAGGCGGTGGCGGCGGCCCGCGCCATCGAGGAGAGCCTGACCAGTGGACCCATGCACGTGGTGGTGGCCGGCGACTTCGACGCCGACTCCGACGCGTCCAGCATGCGGTTCTGGACGGGCCGCCAGTCGCTGCACGGCATGAGCGTCTGCTACCGGGACTGCTGGGAACGGGTCAGGCCGGACGAGCCGGGCCACACGTACACGCCGGACAATCCACTCATGGAGGACGGCGACTGGCCGTTCCGCCGGATCGACCACATCCTCGTCCGCTGCGGCCTGCACGGCGGCCCGACCCTGGAGATCCGCGACTGCGCGCGCGTTCTCGACGAGCCGGTGAACGGCGTCCAGGCGAGCGACCACTACGGGGTCATCGCCGACCTGGCCGTCCGGACGTCACTCTGACTTGCCGTTGCCCACGCCGTTGCCCGAGTTCTGGCCTGGCGGGGAGCCGTTGTTCGCGCCGTTGCCCTGGCCGTTCCCGTTGTTGTTGCCGGGGCCGCGCGGCGGCGGGCTGGTGCTGTGCGGGTTCGGGCTGTTCTTCTTCTTCTGCTGCCCTGGCGCGGTCGACTTGCCGTGCTGGTCCTTCGTCGCCGTCGCGGACGAGGACGGTGACGACGACCGGCGAGTGGGCAGCGGCGACGGCGAGTACTGCGTCGCCGGGGTGCTGTCGTGGCCGCCGTCGGAGTGCTCGGAGTGCGACGGGGACGGCGCGGGCACCGGCTGCCGGCCGGGGAAGTGCCCGGTCGCGTAGGCGACGCCGCCGGTCAGCAGGATCGTGCCGCCGATCAGCGCGATGACCTTGGCGGTCAGGAACCGGCGCAGGACGGCCGGCCGGGACGTGCGCGCCGGGGCGGGGGCGGCCCGGAACGCGGCGGCTGCGGCGTCCTCGCCGGCG
>NZ_JABXFD010000265.1 GCF_013372625.1 Actinomadura sp. BRA 177 | reverse complement strand
TGTTGTTGGTGTTGTGAGGTTGCGGCGCGACGCGGGTCCTACACAGTCACGTTCTTGGCCAGCGTCAGAGGGGGAGAGGGGCCGGCGCCAAGAAGGCCGCGGCCCCCTGGGCGGCCGCGGCCTTCTTGGCGGGCGCCGCCTTCTTGGCGGGCGCCGCCTTCTTCGCCTTGGCGCCCGCCAAGAAGGCCGCGGCCGTCAAGGGGGCCGCCGCCAAGGCGGCGCCGGCCAAGAAGGGCACCGACCCGGAGGTCGACGACGAGGTCGAGGTCGACCTCGACGAGGACCTGGCCGACCTCGACGTCGAGCTCGGGGACGACACGGCCGCCGAGGCCGAGGAGCCCGAGACCGACGAGGAGGACGCGGCCCCGGCCGCGCCCGCCGCCGTCAAGGCCGCCGCTCCGGCCGGCAAGCCGGCCGCCGAGGGCACCTCCCCGGCGGCCGAGGAGGAGGGCTTCACCCTCGGCGACGACGACGAGGACGCGCCCGCCCAGCAGATCGCCGCCGCCGGCGCCACCGCCGACCCGGTGAAGGACTACCTCAAGCAGATCGGCAAGGTCCCGCTGCTCAACGCCGAGCAGGAGGTGGAGCTCGCCAAGCGCATCGAGGCCGGGCTGTTCGCCGAGGAGCGCCTCGCCGCCTCCGGTCCCGCGATGTCCGAGGAGGACCTCGAGGACTTCGAGTGGATCGCCGAGGACGGCCGCCGCGCCAAGAACCACCTCCTGGAGGCCAACCTCCGCCTGGTGGTCTCGCTGGCCAAGCGCTACACCGGCCGCGGCATGCTGTTCCTGGACCTCATCCAGGAGGGCAACCTCGGCCTGATCCGCGCCGTCGAGAAGTTCGACTACACCAAGGGCTACAAGTTCTCCACGTACGCCACCTGGTGGATCCGGCAGGCGATCACCCGCGCGATGGCCGACCAGGCCCGCACCATCCGCATCCCGGTGCACATGGTCGAGGTCATCAACAAGCTGGCCCGCGTGCAGCGGCAGATGCTCCAGGACCTGGGCCGCGAGCCCACCCCGGAGGAGCTGGCCAAGGAACTCGACATGACCCCGGAGAAGGTCGTCGAGGTCCAGAAGTACGGCCGCGAGCCCATCTCCCTGCACACGCCCCTGGGCGAGGACGGCGACAGCGAGTTCGGTGACCTCATCGAGGACTCCGAGGCCATCGTCCCGGCCGACGCGGTCAGCTTCACGCTGCTGCAGGAGCAGCTCCACTCCGTCCTGGACACGCTCAGCGAGCGCGAGGCCGGCGTGGTGTCGATGCGGTTCGGCCTCACCGACGGCCAGCCGAAGACCCTGGACGAGATCGGCAAGGTCTACGGCGTGACCCGCGAGCGCATCCGCCAGATCGAGTCGAAGACCATGTCGAAGCTGCGTCACCCGTCCCGCTCCCAGGTCCTCCGCGACTACCTGGACTGACCGGCGCCTGGAACGGAGCACCGGCGGCGTGCAAGCGCCGACCGGTCGCTCTGCCGGGCTCGTGTGGGGTCGCCCCCACCAGGGACACACTGGACCCAACGAGAACAGGACCTCGCGCCCATGCGCGGGGTCCTGTTTTTGTTGTGCGTCTCTTCGTTTGGCGTCAGCCAGGGGACGTCGGCTCCGCCGTTCGGTCCTGTGGGTGCTTTCAAACGGTGTTGGACGTCAGTCGTGGAGGATGACGTCGAGGTTGGGGCCGTTGAGCTCGACCGTGTGGCCTAGATCGGCCACCGCCTTCTGGAGTTCGTCGGGGGTGCGCGGGGTGGCGTCTGCTTTGAGCAGGTCGTGGGCGATCTGGCCGCGGGTGGCCTTGGCCATGTGGCTGACGACCGTCCGTTTGGGGGCGCCGTGGACGAGGCGTTCGCGGAACACGCGGACGGCGACGGCCGGCTGCGGGGCCTTCCATGCGGCCGCGTAGGGGCCGGAGCGCATGTCGACGACCAGGTCGCCGTCCGGCCGGAGCGCCTTCCGCATCGCTGGACGCCACAACGTCCCCAGACGGCCCAGCGGCGGCAGCGACACCGCCATGGCCAGCCGGTAGGGCGGGACGCGGTCGGTGAGCCTCAGCGCGCCCCACAGGCCCGAGAAGACGATGATCTGCGCGGCGGCGGCCTCGGCGTCCAGGTCGGCGAGGTCGAGGTTGTCGTAGAGGACGCCCGTGTAGAGGCGCGCGACGGGCAGCGTGGGCGCCTCGCGCAAGATCTTGTTCCGGGCCAGCGCGTCGTCCGCCTGGCCGGGCGGCAGGCCGAGCACGTCGGGCGCGTCGGCCCGCCGGCTCACCTTGGTCAGGGACGACAGGACGCGCTTCCGCACCGGGTTCAGCTCGGGGAAGCTCAGCGAGGCCAGGTCGAGGGGCGGACCGTCCCCGTCGGTAGCCTTCTTCTCCGACGGCGGCAGCAGGATGTGCACGATCCCCCCGAAAGCGGTGACAGATGACGCGGGCTCTGGGAACACGGTTGGGCGAACTCGTCGCCGAGGCATGGCCCGCGCCGTTCACCCAGGATATTGGCGGCTGGCTGCTCCGCCACGCCGACGGGGTGACCAAGCGGGCCAACTCCGTCCTGCCCATGGGCGACCCAGGAGACGTGGACCTCGCCCTAGAGCGGGCGGAGCGTTTCTACACCGAACTGGGGTTGCCGACGGTGTTCTCCATGGACGCCCAGGCACGGCCCGAGGGGCTCGATGGGTTGCTGGAGGCCAGTGGCTACGAACTGGTCGATCCGACCATCGCCATGGTGGCCGACCTTGCTGGCCCCTACGCGCGGGACGGTGTGGAGGTCGCCCAGGCGCCGTCGAAAGAGTGGCTCGACCTGTGGTGGTCGGTCGATGGCCGATACGACCACCAGTTGCCCATGGCGGAGAAGATCCTGACCGGTGTACCTGCCGGCTATGCGTCACTGGACGGCGTCGCCGTCGGTCGTGGGGTGCCGCAAGGGGAGTGGCTGGGCATCTACGCCATGGCCGTTGCACCGGAAGCGCGCAGACGAGGGCTAGGACGGCGCGTCCTGCGAGCGCTCCTCGCCTGGGGACGCGATCAGGGCTGCGAGCGGGCGTATCTGGTCGTCGTCGAGCGGAACGCTTCCGCGCGGGCGCTGTACGGGGCCGAAGGCTTCGTTCAGGCCGGCGGCTATCACTACCGCGTGAAGAATGTCACCGTCAGGTGAGTAACGCGTCGATTCAGTGATCTGCCTCACCCGGCGGCTCAATGCGGCTACAATCTGTGATCACTCAACTACTATTCGTTGTCCCCTTGGGGGAAATGCGAACGGCGGCCACCGTCTCCGATGACCGCCGTTCCCTTGGGGATTCTATGTTGATCTACCGCTCCTCAGTGGGCGCGGTCGCCGAGGTTTCATTGAGCCGGTCGGTCTCGTCCTGAATGTCGGCCCCGTTGGCTCGCAGCGCCTCCGTGTACTTGCGTCCGTGGTGGGCGCAGAACAGAAGGTCGCCGCCGCCTACAAGGACTGCACGGACGTAGGCCTGGGCGCCGCAGCGGTCGCATCGGTCGGCGACGGTCAGCGGCTTGGTTGGGGCAAGGGCTCCAGTCACGGCACCTTCCTCATGCTCGGGGTCGGTACTTAGGACAACATCTAACCCGACGTTGACGTTCCCAACCTGGTTCTTCGTACGCCCACAGCAGAATGGCCCAATAAGTGACCGAGGTCACATTAGACGGCATCCCAGCGGAACAGGCGCACGGCGATCAGTGCACCGACCACCGCGACGCCCAGCAGAACGCCGATTTGGGGCAGTGCGGAGGTCGGCCCCAGCCCGCGTCCCATCACGTTGAGCATCCCTTCGTTGAGATACCGCAGCGGGAAGATGTAGGACAGCGTCTTCATCCAGCCCGGCGACGCGTCCAGCGGGAAGAAGGAGCCGCCCAGGAACGCCATGGGCAGGACGACCAGCTGCGTCACCGCCTGGGCCGTCTCCTGCGTCTTGGCCCACGCGCCGATCAGCATCCCGATCGACAGGAAGGCGAGCACGCCCGCTATCACCATCGGGATGGCCATCCACCAGGCGCCGCTGAGCTGCAGCCCGAACATCGGCAGCTGGGCCACGAGCACGAACAGCGCGAACTGCACGAGCGCTATGACGAGGCTGACCGCGACGCGCGCGGCGAACACGGTGGGGATCGGGGCTGGGGAGAGCTGGAGGCGCCGCAAGATGCCCTTGGTGCGCCACGTCACCAGCGTCTGCGAGGCCCCGAAGACGCCCGCCGACGCCAGCGCCCACCCCAGCAGGCTGGGGGTGAAGAACTGGATGGCCTTGAGCGAGTCGTCCTCCACCTGCTGGGTGGACATCGTGTAGGCGGGCGGCTTGCCGGTCGCCTCCTGGTTGGCCGCCTGGACGATCGAGTTCATCAGCCCCCGCACCGTCCCGGACTTGACCTGGTCCGCGGCCGAGTAGTGGACGACCAGCCGGTCGCCGCGCTGCTCGACGGCCGCGTCCGCGTCGCCCTTCTCGACCTTGCGCAGCGCGCCGGCGCGGTCGGACGCCTTGGTGACCTTCAGGACCTTGGCGAGCTCGTCGGAACCCTGCGTGACGGCCTGCTCCAGGACCGGCGCCTTGCCGATCTCCAGGACCTTCACCTTGGACGTCGTCTGGTGGCCGAAGATCCCGCCGAAGATGACCAGGAACATCAGCGGGAACAGGACGGTGAAGAACAGCGCGGTCCGGTCCCGCTTGAAGCCCAGGTACATGGCCCGGGACAGGCTCTTGAAGCTCTCGAACGTGCTCACGCCCTGTACTCCCGTCCGGTGAGCTCCAGAAAGACGTCCTCAAGGGTGGCGCCGCGGATCTGCACGCCGTCCAGGGCGTCCTTGGCCGCCATGGCCGCGACCACGGCCGATGGGTCGCGGGTGGTGATGGTCAGCGAGACCCCGTCGTCGGCGGCCTCGTCCGCGCTCGGTAGAAGCCGCGCGTCGGCCACGTCCAGAACGCCGCTCGCCACGCTGATCCTGGCCGGCGCGTCCAGGCCCCGCACCAGCACGGCCGGTGGGCCGAGCCGCAGGATCCTGCCCGAGTCCATGATGGCGACGCGGTCGCAGAGGATTTCCGCCTCGTCCATGTAGTGCGTGGTCAGGACGACCGTGCGGCCCTCCGTGCTGATCTGGCGCAGCAGGTCCCAGAGGTTGCGGCGGGCCTGCGGGTCGAGCGCGGCGGTCGGCTCGTCCAGGAACACGAGTTCGGGGTCGTGCACGAGCGCGCACGCGATGGACAGGCGCTGCGCCTGGCCGCCCGACAGCTTCTCCACCCGCACGTCGGCCTTGTCGGCCAGGCCCACCAGCTCCATCATCGCGTCGGCCTTCTTGGACGGGACGCCGTAGAGTGAGCCGAACGTCTGCAACTGCTCGCGGGTGGTCAGCCGTTCGAAGAACGAGGACGCCTGCAGTTGCACGCCGATCCTGGGCAGCAGCTTCGGATTGCGCGGCCACGGAGAGAGCCCGAGCACCGAGGCGTCCCCCTCGTCCGCCTCGCGCAGCCCCTCGATGATCTCAAGCGTCGTCGTCTTGCCCGCGCCGTTCGGGCCGAGGATCCCGAAGAACTCGCCTTCCTCGACCCCGAACGTCACCCCGTCCACGGCCTGGACGTCCCCGTAGCGTTTACAGAGGCCCGAGACCTCGATCGTTTGCACCATGCAACGAACACTAGGCAGCGGAGCAGATCCCGCACACCCACCTAAAGGTGGACGTTAAGGTCTAGAAGTCGAGGTCGGGGGCAGCCCGGCGAACCGGCCGCAACCGCCGTACGGACGTGCGGAACGCCCGTGGCGGCGAGCCATTCGGTGGATTGTCGGCGGTCGGGGGTACCCTGCTGCCGACCGTCCTACCCCCGAGGAGCGCACGCACGTTGACCGCCGCGACCGCCGAAGCGACAACCGAAGACCCGCACGGCTACTCCGCCCGGCACCTGTCGGTGCTGGAGGGGCTGGAGGCCGTCCGGAAGCGACCCGGGATGTACGTCGGGTCGACCGACAGCAGGGGCCTCGCCCACTGCCTGTGGGAGATCGTCGACAACTGCGTCGACGAGGCCCTCGCCGGCTACTGCACCCACATCAGCGTGACGCTGCACGCCGACGGGTCCTTCGAGGTGGGCGACAACGGCCGCGGCATCCCCGTCGACCTGGAGCCCAAGACCGGGCTGCCCGGCGTCGAGCTGGTCATGACGCGGCTGCACGCGGGCGGCAAGTTCGGCGGCGTCTCCTACACCGCGTCCGGCGGGCTCCACGGCGTGGGGGCGTCCGTGGTCAACGCCCTGTCCGCGCGGCTGGACGTCGAGGTCGACCGCGACGGCCACACGCACGCGATCAGCTTCCGGCGCGGCCTGCCCGGCGAGTTCGCCGACGACGGGCGCCCGAACGCGCGGTTCCGCAAGAAGTCGGGCCTGCGGCAGGTCCGCAAGGTCGCCAAGAAGGTCACCGGCACCCGCGTCCGCTTCTGGCCCGACCTGCAGATCTTCCTGAAGGACGCCACGATCGACCAGGCGGTCGTGCTCGACCGGATGCGGCAGACCGCGTTCCTCATCCCCGGCCTCACGATCGACGTCCGCGACGAGCGCGGCGAGGAGATCGTCGACGAGACGTTCCGGTTCGACGGCGGCATCAGCGAGTTCTGCACCTACCTGGCCAAGGACGCCGCCCTCGTCGACGTGCTGCGGCTGCAGGGCCGCGGCCACTTCACCGAGACCGTCCCCGTCCTGGACGACCAGGGCCACCTCACCCCGACCGACGTCGAACGCGACCTCGAGGTCGACGTCGCGCTGCGCTGGGGCAACGGCTACGACACGATCACCAAGTCGTTCGTCAACGTGATCGCCACCCCGAAGGGCGGCACGCACCTGCGCGGCTTCGACCGCGCCGTGCTCAAGGTGCTCAACGAGCAGCTCCGCGCGGTCAAGCTGCTGAAGAACGGCGACGAGGACGTCATCAAGGAGGACGTCCTGGAGGGCCTCACCGCCGTGGTGACGGTCCGGCTGCCCGAGCCGCAGTTCGAGGGGCAGACGAAGGAGGTCCTCGGCACGTCCGCGGCCACCCGCATCGTGTCCGCGGTCGTCCTGCGCGAACTCCGGGCGATCTTCGAGAACCCGCCGCGCGGGCAGAAGCAGCCGCTCCGGGCCGTCCTGGAGAAGGTCGTCGGCGCGGCCAAGACCCGCATCGCCGCCCGCACCCAGCGCGACAACCAGCGGCGCAAGAACGCGCTGGAGAACTCGGCGCTGCCGGCCAAGCTCGTCGACTGCCGCACCACCGACGACCGCAGCGAGCTGTTCATCGTCGAGGGCGACTCGGCGCTCGGTACCGCCAAGCTCGCCCGCAACTCCGAGTTCCAGGCGCTGCTGCCGATCCGCGGCAAGATCCTCAACGTGCAGAAGGCGTCCGTCGCGGACGTGCTGAAGAACGCCGAGTGCGCCGCGATCATCCAGGTGCTCGGCGCCGGCTCCGGCCGCACGTTCGACGTGGACGCCGCCCGCTACGGGCGCGTCGTGATCCTCGCCGACGCCGACGTCGACGGCGCGCACATCCGCACGCTGCTGCTCACCCTCTTCCACCGCTACATGCGCCCGATGCTGGAGGCCGGACGGGTGTTCTCCGCCGTCCCGCCGCTGCACCGCATCGAGCTGATCAAGCCGCGGAAGGGCCAGGAGAAGTACATCTACACCTACTCCGACGCCGAGCTGCGCAAGCGGCTCGTCGAGCTGGAGCGCAAGGGCCAGCGCTGGAAGGAGCCGATCCAGCGCTACAAGGGCCTCGGTGAGATGGACGCCGACCAGCTCGCGGAGACGACCCTCGACCCGCGGCACCGGGTGCTCCGGCGCGTCCGCATCGAGGACGCCGAGGAGGCCGCGAAGGTGTTCGACCTGCTGATGGGCAGCGACGTCGCCCCGCGCCGCGCGTTCCTCACCGCCAGCGCCACCGAACTCGACGTCGAACGCATCGACACCTGAGCGTCCACCCGCGGGTGGAGAGCGGGATTCCAGCCGTGCGGCGATCCGCTTCAGGGCCGCCGGTCCATAGCGTCGGGGCATGAACACGCTGGACAACGTTCTTCTGGGGCTCGCGGTGCTGGCGCTCGTCCTCTACCGGCAGTTGCGGACGCGGTCCGTCGACGAGCGCAGGATGTACACCGTCCCGCTCGTCCTCGCGGTGGTGGCCGTGGCGCAGGGCGGGCTGATCGACAGCGGGCATCTCGCCCCCAGCCTCGGCCTGTTCGCCGGGGAGGCCGTCGCCGCCGTCGGGCTCGGGGTGCTGCGCGCGGTCACCGTCCGGTTGTGGCGCGAACACGACGGGACGCTCTGGCGGCGCGGCACCGGCTGGACGCTCGCGGCCTGGCTCGTGTCGGTCGCGATCCGGGCGGCGTTCGTCGGCGCAGGGTACGCCGCCGGGATCAAGCCGGCCGCCGGCGGCGTCCTGCTGTTCCTCGCCGTGACGCTGCTCGTGCAGAGCCTCGTGGTCGGCCGCCGAGCGCGCAGGCTCGCCGGGTTCGCACCGGTTAATGTCGCATCGTGAACTGCAAGGTGACGTCACGCGAGCGGATCGTCCGGCTGCTCATCGTCGGCATGCTGGTGGCGTGGGGGCTGGTCGCGTACGTTCGGGGGCTGCTGCACGGGGAACCGGCCCCGGCGCTGCACGGCGCCGGCCTAGCCCTCGTCGTCCTCAACGTGGCGATGTTCGCCCTTCTGGGATCCGGCATCGCGGTCGGACGCCAGAAGGATTCGCCCTGGCGGGGGACCGGGATCGTCCTGCTGCTCCTGGCCGTGGCGGCGGGCATGGCGCTGTACGCGATCGCACCGCACGCCGGCGGCGGGTTCTTCTTCTGCATGGCCGGCCTCTGGGTGCTGATGATGCGGCTGCCGCTGCCGTGGGGCATCACGGTCAGCGTGCTGACTGTCGCCGCGATCGGCGGGCTGGGGGAGGCCCTCCGGTCGGGCGGGGCGGACTTCGGCCTCATGTCGGCGTTCGCCGGGCTCACACTGGGCGCCGTCGCCAGCCGCCAGGGCACTGCCGCACAGGAGGCCACCCGTCGCGCGGAGGCCGCCAACGCCGTCCTCGCCGAACGGTCGCACATCGCCCGCGAGATCCACGACATCCTGGCGCACTCGCTTTCGGCGCAGATCGTCCACCTGGAAGGGGCACGGCTGCTCCTCTCGCGGGACGGCGACCGCGTCCAGGCCTTGGACCGTGTAGAGCGCGCGCGGAACCTCGCTCGGTCGGGGTTGGAGGAGACAAGGCGCGCCCTTGCCACCCTCCGCGGGGAGATACCGGAGCCCAAGGAGGCCATCGCGGAACTCGCCGAGGAGTTCTACGCCAGCACGGGGCGTCCCTGCGACGTGCAAGTGACAGGGGCACCGCGCGAACTTTCACCCCAGGCAGGGCTCGCGGTAGTGCGCACCGCTCAGGAAGCCCTCACGAACGTCCGCAAGCATGCTCCCGGCGCGCGCGCACAGGTCACCTTGCGCTACCTCAACGACAAGGTGGAACTGGAAGTGACCGACAGCGGAGGAACGGAATCGGTCATCGAACTGAACGGAGGCGGATACGGTCTCGTCGGTATGCGGGAGCGTGCCGAACTCATCGATGGGACCCTGATCACCGGACCGGACGGTAAGGGCTTCCGTGTGTCCCTCCAGGTGCCGGCGTGATGGGAGACGCGGTGACGAGAATCCTGGTCGTCGACGACCAGACCGTGGTGCGCGAGGGCCTGGTCCTGCTCCTCGAACTGCTGCCCGGCATCGACGTGGCCGGTGCCTGCGGCGACGGCGAACAGGCCGTCGCGATGGTGGCCTCACTCCGGCCCGACGTCGTCCTCATGGACCTGCGGATGCCGCGCATGGACGGCGTCGAGGCGACCCGCTGCATCAAGGAGGCCCACCCCGACGTCGGGATCGTCGTCCTCACCACCTACGCCGACGACGACTCGATCTTCGCCGCCCTCCGCGCCGGCGCCCGCGGCTACCTCACCAAGGACGCCGGCGCCGACGAGATCGCCCGCGCCATTGACGCCGTCCGCGGCGGAGCGTCCCAGCTCGACCCCGCCGTCCAGCGCCGCCTGGTCGAGGCGGTCGCCGCCGGCGAACGCCCCCGCCGCGCCGGCCTGCCGGACGGCCTGACCCGCCGCGAAGCGGAAGTCCTCACCCTCATCGCGCAGGGACGCTCCAACGCCGAGATCGCCGGCGACCTGTTCATCTCCGAGGCCACCGTGAAGACGCACATCAACAACCTGTTCGCCAAGGCGAACCTCCGCGACCGCGCCCAGGCCGTCACCTACGCCTACAAGAACGGCCTCACCGGCTGATCATCGGTCATCGTCCGGCAAGGCATAGCGCCGAGCGGAGCTCGTCCTTTGGATGGTGGTGGGTGGGGGCTGGAGGACGGTCAAACCAGACACTGGCGTGCCTTCGCGGCTCCACGATGAGGACCGTGCTGAGAACCTGCATGATCGCGGACTACCTGCGCCCCTACGCGCAATGGCGGATCGACCGTCCCGGCCCGCGCAACGTCCGCGCCGCGATCGGCCTGATCGACGCGGCCGCCTACGCGACGCACCTGGACGAGAGCTCCCGCGTGATCGTCCGCCTGGCCATCGCCGGCTGCTTCGCCCTGGGCCGCTTCAACCCGGGTGCCGAGGGCGAGCAGATCATCCGCGCGTGGCACTACGACGACGCCACCGGCGCCCCGTCCGACCTCCTGGAAGCCCTGGCCGCATCCGCCGAACAGGGCCTGCAACCCCGCCCCCGCAAGCCCGAAACCACGCCGGCGTAACTAATCCGCTGTGATTCCGCCGGTGTCGTTTCCCCGTGTAATTACACCAATACGAGCGACCAAGCGATCGCTTGCTACGCTTCGCTCATGCCGTCCCAGGAACACATGAAGCAGGCGCTCCAGACCTACGTCGACGCCTTCAACGCCGCCGACGCCGCGGCCGTGACCAGCCTCTACGCCGACGACGCGGTCATCGAGGACCCGGTCGGCCACCCCCCGATGACCGGCCGCGCCGCCATCGAGGAGTTCTACACGAACGCCATCGCCAGCGGCGCCAAACTCACCCTGGACACCCCCATCCGCGGCTCCCACGGCGACCGAGCCGCCATGGCCTTCACCATCGACGTCCCCGGCATGCGCATCCGCGCTATAGACGTAATGACCTTCAACTCCGAGGGCAAAATCACCCAAATGCAGGCCCACTGGGGCCCCAACGACATCGAAACCTGACCGACCGTCCCCGCGGCCTCCGGCGCGTCACCACCGCGTTCCCCATCGGTCCTGCGAAAGGGTGGCCGGATCCGCCGGCAGCGCGGTCGGCCCCGAGCGCTGCGCGGGCGCCGGCCGTGCGCCCCGGAGGACCGGTCACGGGCCGGGCCGAAGCGTCCCCGCGCGTAGAGGGCGATGTCGTTCATCGATGCCGCATCTGTTCCGACCTCGTCGAAGAGCGCGCCGGGGCGCCACTTCCCTGACAAGGAGGCGGTGACGGCCGAAGTCGTCGGCCAGAGCCTGGACGGGTTCGCGACCATGGCCGCTGAACTGCTGGTCACGGCCGTCGCCCGAGTCAACGAGACGACCGCCCCGCCGGACAGCACCGTACGCATCCTCCACCTGGTCTTCGAGGACGTGCGTCCACTATGAGCGGGTTGTGGAACCCGGCCGACCACCTTGCCGCCAGATCGGGACCGTATCTGCCCGAGTCCTGATTCGCCGATCCCGGCACACCATCTGCGCTGGTCACACCGGCGACGTCGCCACGATGCCCGAGCGTCGAAGATGCCACTGCCGGCGACAACGGTAAGCCCGTCCGCTCAGCCCGAGTCGAGGACGGCCGCCTCCCCGAGGTCCGCCTCCGCCGAAGCACGGCCACCACCGACAATCGAATCGTTCTTGACAAATCTTTTTGTCCAGGGCAGGCTGTGACCATACCGCGAGACACCAGGGAGACCAGGATGCGCACTCTGATCAGCACCGCCTTCATTTCGCTCGACGGCGTCATGGAGGCTCCGGGCGGCGAACCCGGCTACCGGAACACCGGCTGGACCTTCAAGAACATCGAGTTCGTCCCCGAGTCGTTCGAGATCAAGGGCCGGGAACAGGAGGAGTCCACCGCGATGCTGCTGGGCCGGACCAGCTACGAGGCGTTCAGCCCGGTGTGGCCCGCCATGGAGGAGTTCGCCGGCTACAAGGCGATGCCGAAGTACGTTGTCTCCACCACCCTCACCGATGACGATCTGGTCGCGGGCTGGGGCGAGACCACGATCCTGCGCTCGCTCGACCAGGTCGCCGCGCTGAAGGAGACCGAGGGCGGCCCGATCATCGTCCACGGCAGCGCGGCCCTGAATCAGGCCCTGTCAGATGCGGGTCTGATCGACCGGTACCACCTGCTCGTGTTCCCGCTGCTGCTCGGCGCGGGCAAGCGCCTGTTCAGCTCCACTGACAAGGACGCCCAGCAGCTCAAGCTCGTCGAGCACGAGGCGTACTCCAACGGCATCCAGAAGAACGTCTTCGACGTCATCCGCTGACGGCCTTCCGTTGCCAACTGCGGACGCCTGCCCGCGCCGCACAGGGCGCTCCTCCGCCCACGCAGACCTCGATGACGTCGAACAAGGCCATCAGGTTGTGGTCGAACACCTGATGGCCTCGACTCATCACCCGGCTGAAGTCGGGCGGTGCCCGACCCGCGATGATCCTCGGCTGCCCCGCGCGGTTCATGACGGCGGACCACAATGGGGCGGATGCCGCGGTTCCCAGGGCGAAGACTCCGGACACCATTCCCGCGCTCGCGTAGGAACCGCGCAGTTCTTCGATGAGGACCACGATCCCGAGCGGCGCCATCGCCAACGCCAACCGCCCGACCACGGACGCAGCGAACGGCACGAGGATGCTCTGCCGCCTGAGCAGCCGGTAATAGCCGTGCATTGAGGGCCCTTCTGGGGTCGGATCCTGGACGGGACACACGGCACGGTGAGTTGAGATCACCGAACGGATGTCGGCGCAGCCGGTCGTCAGCAGCAGCGGACGCTCGGCTGCGCGCAGTGCGGGTACGGCCGCGGGACGTGGCTTCCACGCCGACCACGGCAGAGAGTTCCGGCCGTCCGTCCGCCTCGCGGAAACAGCCGACGAGGTCGGGACGCCAGCGGTGTGCCACGTGCAGGCGCGGAGTAGATCATCGCTGAGTGAACGTGTGCCGGTAAGCCTGAGCGGTCGCGATCAAACCTCCATCAAGCGCGCATCACGGACACACATCACCGGTCGTCCGCACGCCGAAGATGGCGGTGGCGCTGCATGCACCCTGCGCCGTGGGAGGGTGGGGAGGTGGCCAGAGATCCGGTGCTCTACGTGATCGCCTGCGGCGGCAGGCCCGCCGCCCAACTTCCGCCCTTCGTCGCGGACCTCCGGGCGGACGGCTGGACGGTATGCGTCGTCTCCACGCCGTCCGGCATGAAGTTCCTGGACGCCGGCCGCCTGGCCGAGATGACGGGCTTCCCCGTCCGGTTCGACTACAAGCATCCTGACGAGCCCGACGTCCTACCACCCGCCGACGCCTTCGCCGTGGCGCCCGCCACGTTCAACACCATCAACAAATGGGCCCACGGAGCCAGCGACACCCTGGCCCTCGGCCTACTCAACGAGGCCGTCGGCATGGGGCGTCCCATCATCGCGGCACCATGGCCGAACTCGGCGCTCGCTCGCCACCCGGTCTTCATCCGCAGTATCGCCGAACTGCGCGACTGGGGCGTGAAAGTCCTATTCGACTCCGCCACGCTCCCGAGCCCCGACGCGCCCGACATGACCAAGGGCACCTTCCCCTGGACGGAATTCCGCAACGAACTCATGGAAGCATTCGCCGGCCTCAAGTCCTGAAGAGGTCCGGCCCTGCCCGAGTCGACTCCGCTGGCGTCCGGACGTGCCACGGGCATCAACTCGGTAGGGGCTTCGGGATTCGCGGTTCGCCAAGCGCGGTGAAGACCGTGGCCGCCGATGTAAGGCCACCCGGCGACGCCACGTTGAACGGTCCCATACGGTTGTTGCCGAATACCGGATGAGGCGGTTGGTGCCCCGGCTCCGGGATCGCCGCCGCATGGACGACCGCATCGACCCAGCGCCCTCAATAACTGCGGAGACGCCTCCCGCATCGGCCAGGGCGATCACGTCCCACCCGGCATCCCGAAGAACGGGCACCACGGTCCGACCACCTGGCCCCTGCGCCCTGGTGACAAGGACCCGACCGTCCCGCACCGTCTTCCAGGTGGCCTCCTTGCACAGCGGTCGATGGATTAATCGATTGCCCATCGATTCAGCTCATCTAATAGGGTTCAATTTCAACCAACAACAGATGGTGGACATGGCGCTGAAGAAAAGGGGATCCCGGCTGATCTCCGTGGACGGAATTCAGTACCGCTGGAAGGTGCGCGGCAGGCCGACCTACTGCCAAGGGATGGGCATGGTCGCCGCTGACCTTCGTGGTCGAGCATGCCCAGGGACCTGGGGCACGTCTGTTGGTGTCGTTGCCGTGCGCGCACCCGAGTAACTGGGTGATGGCTCCGGCAGGAGTGGTCTTTCCCGGGATGGTGGCATCGGCCATTAGATCGGCGTTGAGCGCAGGTTGGCGTCCCTCCAGGCCAGGAGCCGTCCACAAGCTGGAACTGGACGAATCGGCGGTCACCCTCGTGCCCTGATTCGTGCGGTCACCGAACTCGTCCTCGCCAGCCCGGCGACGTTGCAGAGAATGTCGGCGCTGTCGCCTAACCTCGCTCACGGAACGTGAACTGCCGCCCCGGCAGCCGGGTTATCCCAGAGCCGGACGGCAGGTAGCGGTTTGGATCTGGATCTGAGCAGCGGAAAGAGGGCAAGGTGGCCACATTTGTGCTGATCCACGGTGCCGGGGATGTCGGCTGGTACTGGCATCTGGTGGAGGACGAACTGCGTGCGCGGGGCCATGAAACCATCTCGCCGGATCTTCCTTGTGACGACGACTCCGCCGGCCTGTCCGAGTACACCGACGCCGTGGCCGCCGCCATCGGTGACCGAACCGATCTCATCGTCGTCGCCCAGTCGTTCGGCGGCTTCATAGCCCCGCTCGTCTGCGACCGCACGCCCGTTGATCTGCTCGTCCTGCTCGCGCCCATGATCCCCGCACCGGGGGAGGCGCCCGCCGACTACTGGACCCACACGAGGTACGAGGAGGAAGAGCGGGGCAGCTACGACGGCACCATCGCCCTGTTCTATCAGGACGTCCCGCCGGATCTGGCCGCCGAGGCGCTGAAGCGGGGACGCGCCCAGTCCGAGGCCCGCATGGGCGAAAAGTCGCCGCTTCGGGCCTGGCCGAACGTCCCCACGCACGTCTTGATCTGCCGCGACGACCGCCTGTTCCCTCCGAGTTTCCTGCGCCGCGTCGCCCAAGAGCGCCTCGGGATCGTCCCGGACGAGATCGACGGCGGGCACACCCCAGCGCTGAGCCGCCCGCAAGAGTTGGCGGACCGCCTCGACGCGTACGCCGCCGAACAGGGGGCTACAGGGTGACCACTAACTACGACGCCGAACTGCGGCGATACAACGAGGTACTGCGCCGGGCCTGTGGCGTCCAGCCCCAAGAGCACGTCCTCGACATCGGTTGCGGGAGCGGGCAGACGACCCGGCAGGCCGCGCGCGCAGCCTCAGCAGGCAGCGCGCTCGGCGTCGACATCTCCCCACCCGCCATCGAGCGTGCCCGCGAACTCGCCCGGGCCGAGGGGCTGCGCAACGTCAGCTTCGAGCACGCCGACGCGCAGGTCCACCGCTTCCCGCAGCAGCGCTTTGACCTGGTGACCAGCAGGTTCGGCACGATGTTCTTCGACGACCCTGCCGCCGCGTTCGCCAACATCCGCCGGGCGCTGCGCCCGGCCGGACGCCTTGTGATCCTGGTCTGGCAGTCCGGCGAACACAACGAGTGGAATGTCGCCGTCCGACAATCCCTCCCAGAACCACAGGAGCCAGCCGCCGGCCCAGACCCATTCTCACTGGCCGACCCGCCGGCCGTGAAGCGGATCCTGGACGCTGCAGGGTTCGCCGACATCACCTTCACCGACGTCCACGAGCCGGTCTACTACGGCCGGGACGTGGCCGCCGCCCTCGACTGGGTCCACGGCTTCACCTGCACCCGCGAAGCCCTGAACCGACTGCCTCCCGCCGCTGCGGACCACGCGCTCGGACGTCTGCGCGAAACCCTTTCCGCGCACCTGACCGACGACGGCGTCTGGTTCAACTCCCGCGCCTGGCTCATCACCGCCCACCACCCCTGAAAGGGGCGGCACCGGGCGTCCGATCCGGCAGCGAACAGCGTGGGCTCCTCCCTGATCTCGGAGGCTGAAATTCCGCAACGACAACGCCGCAGACTTCGCGGGAGATCTGGATGAGCTGGCCTTGGACGAGCGTCCAACCGCAATCCGAGAAGCCTTGGAGGCCGCGATCCGCGAGGCCAGCCAAATGCACGGCTCCGAGGGTGCGGTAGCAGTTGCGGCGGTCGCCCTGGTAGCGGCGCAGTGCCCTGATGGCCCACTTATGGACTCGCGGCCCGGACGATCGAGGGCCGGACTTGGACGTCGGCCTGCGTCCTTGCCGCAGGTTGGTGCCGTCTGCCGTCCTGTGTGTGACGTTGTCGAGGTGGCGGAGGAGATCGTCCGGTGCAATGAGGATCTCAATGCTCGGGTGCGTCCCGGAGTGTGAGGGAGAGGCCCCGGGAGTTGGCCCGGGGCCTCTTTCGTCACTCTTCGGTTGTTTCTTCGTCCGGGGGTGGCGGGCTTATTGGGCCGCTTATGGAGACGATGGGGGTGTCCAGTTGTTCGCCGGAGCCGTCTCGGCGGCCCATCGTGACGTTCAGCATGGCCGGTTTGCCGTTGGCGGCTGCTGCGCGGAGGGGTGTTGGCGCTGCCCAGGCCTTGAGCAGGACGTCCTCGCCCTTCAGGAAGCGGTGGGCTCGGACGCCGCCCGTTGCACGGCCCTTGGACGGGAAGTCGGCGAAGTCGGCCAGTTTGATCGCGCCCGTTTGAGTGCCCGGTAGTGCTGAGGACGAGCCGGAGATCGTGATTACGCGGGCCTCGCGGGCTGGGTCCAGGGCGCCGAACCACATGACCTGCGCGCCTGCGGCCAGTTTGATGCCCGCCATTCCGCCGGCCGCTCGGCCCTGGGGGCGGACGAGGGACGCGGCGAAGTGCAGGAGTTGGGCGTCGGTCGAGATGAAGACGACGTGCTGGTCTTCGGAGAGCAATTGGACGGCGCCGACTACTCGGTCGCCTTCCTTGAGGCCGATCACCTCGAATTCATCGCGGTTCGCCGGGAAGTCGGGGACTACTCGTTTGACCACGCCTTGGGCCGTTCCCAGGGTCAGGCCGCCGCCCTCCTCGTCCACGGAGGCTATGCCTACGACCGTTTCGTCCGGCTCTAGGTCGATGTATTCGGCTACCGGGGCACCGCCGGCCAGGGACGGGGGTGTCGCCGAGGGGGGCAGGGTGGGGAGGTCCAGGACGTCTATGCGGATCATCCGGCCGAAGGAGGTCACGGCCCCTACCTGGCCGCGGGCCGTCGCGGGGACCACCGAGGCCAGGACGTCGTGCGGGGCGCGCGGGCCGCTGTCCGGCAGCGGTGACGCGTCGTGCGTGCGGGCCAGGAGGCCGGTGGACGAGAACAGCACCGTGCACGGGTCGTCCGCCACCTCAAGGGGGACGGCCGCCGCGGCGGTGTGGCCCGAGGATTCGAGGAGGATCGTGCGGCGGGGAGTGGAGAACTCCTTGGCGACGTCGCTCAGTTCCTTGGAGACCACGCCGCGCAACTTCTTCTCGGATTCGAGAATTGCGGTCAGGCGGGCGATCTCCTTGGCGAGCTGCTCCTTCTCCTTCTCCAGTTCGAGGCGGTCGTAGCGGGTGAGGCGGCGCAGCGGGGTGTCCAGGATGTACTGCGCCTGGATCTCCGACAGTTCGAAGATCTGCATGAGGCGCTGCTTGGCCTGGGCCGCGTCGTCGCTCTGCCGGATGACCTGGATGACCTCGTCGATGTTCAGCAGGGCGACGAGGAGGCCCTCGACCAGGTGGAGCCGGTCCTCGCGCTTCTTGCGCCGGAACATCGAGCGCCGGCGGACGACCTCGATGCGGTGGTCGACGTAGACCTGCAGCATGTCGCGCAGGCCCAGAGTGCGGGGCTGGCCGTCGACCAGGGCGACGTTGTTGATGCCGAACGTCTCCTCCATCGGCGTCAGCCGGTAGAGGTCGGCCAGGACGGCCTCGGGGTTGAAGCCGTTCTTGATCTCGATGACCAGGCGGAGGCCGACATTGCGGTCGGTGAGGTCCTTCAGGTCCGAGATGCCCTGGATCTTCTTATTGTTGACCAGTTCCTTGATCTTGGCCTTGACCCGCTCCGGCCCGACGGCGTAGGGCAGCTCGCTGACGATGATGCCCTTGCGGCGGGGCGTGACGTTCTCGATGGAGACCGTGGCGCGGGTGCGGAACGTCCCCCGGCCGCGCTCGTAGGCGTCGCGGATGCCGTCCAGGCCGACGATCTTGCCGCCGGTGGGCAGGTCGGGGCCGGGGACGAAGCGCATCAGGTCTTCGAGCGTGGCGTCGGGGTTGTCGATCAGGTGGCGGGCCGCGGAGATGACCTCGCCGAGGTTGTGCGGCGCCATGTTCGTGGCCATGCCGACCGCGATGCCGGACGCGCCGTTGACGAGCAGGTTCGGGAACGCGGCCGGCAGAACCTCGGGTTCCTGCTCCTGCCCGTCGTAGTTGGGACGGAAGTCGACCGTGTCCTCGTCGATCGACGCGACCATCAGCATCGCTTCGCGCGACATGCGGGCCTCGGTGTACCGCATCGCCGCCGGCATGTCGTCGCCGCCGAGCGAGCCGAAGTTTCCGTGTCCGTCCACGAGCGGCATCCGCATCGCCCACGGCTGCGCCATCCGCACCATCGCGTCGTAGATGGCGCTGTCGCCGTGCGGGTGCAGCTTGCCCATGACCTCGCCGACGACGCGGGCGCACTTGACGTGCCCGCGGTCGGGGCGGAGCCCCATCTCGTTCATCGAGTACAGGATCCGGCGCTGGACGGGCTTCATGCCGTCGCGCGCGTCCGGAAGCGCCCGCTGGTAGATGACCGAGTAGGCGTACTCGAGGAAACTGCCGCGCATCTCGTCGGAGACATCGACGTCGACGATGTTCTCTTCGAAGTCCGGCGGCGGTGGAGGGGCTTGGGATCCGCGTCGTGCCATGCCCCACATTGTGGCCGGTCCCGGGGACATCTTTCGCACGCCCCACCGGATGCGCCGCCGAACTCGGCCGATTGGTGCCGTTCCGTCACCTTGACGGACCTGGCAGATTGAGGGTGGACGGTTTCGATATCCCCAGGTGGAGGTTCCCTTGAGCGGGCTGGCCGACTTCCAGAACTCGATCTATCTGCAGGGTCTGGGCGACGTCCTGCCGACGCTGCCCACGGACCTGACCAAGCTGGAAGGGCTCGCTGAGCGCTCGCTGTCGGCGCAGGCGTTCGGGTATGTGGCCGGGTCGGCGGGCAGCGAGGCGACCGCGCGGGCCAACCGGGCGGCGTTCGACCGATGGCGGATCGTGCCGCGCATGCTGCGGGACGTCGCCGAACGGGACCTTTCGGTGGACGTCCTGGGTACCGCGATGCCGTCTCCGGTCATGCTCGCACCCATCGGCGTCCAGTCCATCTTCCATCCGGAGGGTGAACTGGCCGTTGCGCGGGCTGCGGCGGAGGAGGGACTACCGATCGTGCTCAGCACAGCCTCCTCGTACTCCATCGAGGAGGTGGCCGAGGCGAACGGTGACGGGCCTCGCTGGTATCAGCTGTACTGGCCCAAGGACAGGGAGCTTGCCGTCAGCTTCCTGGAGCGGGCCAAGGCGGCCGGTTACACGGCCCTCGTGGTCACGCTCGACACGTTCACGCTGGCATGGCGCCCGCGTGACCTCAACCAGGCGTACCTTCCGTTCCTGCGCGGGATCGGTGTCGCCAACTACTTCAGTGACCCCGTCTTCCAGAAGGCCGTGGGCGGCCCCATCACGCAGGAGAACCGCGACATGGCGATCCTGCACTGGGTCGCCAACTTCGGGAACCCGAGCCTCACCTGGGACGACCTCATCTTCCTACGCGACCACTGGGACGGGCCCATCGCGCTCAAGGGCATCCAGCATCCCGACGACGCCCGCCAGGCCGTGGACGCCGGCATGGACGCGGTCATCGTGTCCAACCATGGCGGACGCCAGGTGGACGGGGCCATCGCCTCACTGGACGCCTTGCCCGGTGTGGTCGAGGCCGTCCACGATCAGGCGACCGTACTGTTCGACAGCGGAATCCGGACGGGATCGGACGTCGCCAAGGCACTCGCACTCGGCGCTAAGGCCGTCCTGGTCGCTCGTCCATACGCGTATGGGCTGGCGCTCGCCGGTCAAGCGGGAGTTCAGCACGTTCTGCGCTGCCTCCAGGCCGAACTGGAGCTGACCATGGCCCTCTCTGGCATCCGGACTCTGGACGGACTGACACCGGAGATTCTTGCGCGCGCGTAGACGGCGTAGATGCCGTTCTACTTTCCGGGTACGGACACCTGCATGCGCTGGCCCGATCACGCCATCTGGTGGCACGCCTACCCGCTCGGTTTCGTCGGCGCCGAACGCGAGGCCCTCCCCGCAGACACACCTCCCGAGCCGCGGCTCGGGAGGCTGGCCGACTGGCTCGACCACCTCGTGGAGCTCGGCTGCAACGGGCTCGTGCTCGGCCCCGTGTTCGCGTCCGAGACCCACGGCTACGACACCGTCGACCACTACCGCATCGACCCCAGGCTCGGCACCGAGGACGACCTGAAACGGCTCATCGACGACGCCTCCCAGAAGGGTGTCAGGATTCTGCTCGACGGGGTCTTCAACCACGTCGGACGCAGTTTCGAACCGTTCAGAGACGTCGCCAGCCGAGGCGACGACTCCCCGTACCGAAACTGGTTCCACGCAGACCTGCGGACGTTCGAAGGCCACGACCGCCTCATCACGCTGAATCACGCCGAACCCGAGGTCGCCGACTACGTCACGAACGTCATGACCCACTGGCTGGAGCGAGGCGTAGACGGCTGGCGTCTTGATGCCGCATACGCCGTTCCATCACCGTTCTGGCGGACGGTCACAGATCGCGTCCGCGCGCGCTTCCCCGACGCTTGGTTCGTCGGCGAGGTCATCCACGGCGACTACGTACGCCTCATCGAAGACACCGGGTTCGACTCCGTCACCCAGTACGAGCTCTGGAAGGCCATCTGGAGTTCGCTCAACGACGGCAACTTCTTCGAACTGGCCCACGCGCTAGACCGGCACAACACGATGCTCGACACGTTCGCCCCGCAGACCTTCCTCGGCAACCACGACGTGACCCGCATCGCCAGCCGCCTGAGCCAGAAAGAGCACCAAGCGCACGCCCTCGTGCTCCTGCTGACCATCGGTGGCGTCCCGTCCATCTACGCGGGCGACGAATTCGGTTTCGAAGGTGTCAAGGAGGAACGCCTAGGCGGGGACGACGCGATACGACCGGCCTTCCCAGAACGTCCCGACGAGGCCCCGGGCTACGCAAGCCCCCACCATCGCCTCTACCAAGACCTGATCGGTCTGAGACGGCGCCATCCATGGCTTGTCCGCGCCCGAACCACGGTCGCCACCTTGACCAATACGGCTCTCTCCTACACAGTGGGGCACGGCGCAGAGCAACTCGCGGTCGTCCTCAACCTGGACGGCGAGACCGTCGAAACCGACCTGCCCACCGCCGACTGGACGTGCGTAGCGGGTGAAGCGAGCTTCACCACCGACGGCGCCACCGTCCCCCCAACCGGATGGGCCATCGCCGAACCATGACATTTGTCATGGCCCACCCCCGCATTCCTCACGATCGCTTCCTGACGCCTGTGACTGCACGTCCTCGCCACCGGCGGCCAGCATGGATGTCATGAAGGCACCTGTGATCGAGGTACGCGACCTGGACCTGAACGAGGCCGTCCGGAACGTCTCGTTCACCGTGGCCGAGGGTGAGGTCTACGCGCTGCTGGGACGGTACGGCTCCGGCAAGACCACCCTCCTGGAAATGCTCGCCGGCCTACGGCGTTCCACAAGCGGAACCGTCCGGTTCAGGGGTGCGGACCCCTACGACGACCGCGACTCCGCGCGCGCTGGGGCCGTTTGGCGTGACGGTGGCCTTTTCCCAGGGCTGACCGTCACCGAGGTCATCGACACGTGGCGGCGCTGGACGCTCGACCCGCTCACCCGTGACGAAGCCCTGCAAATGGCCCGCCTCACGCACGTCGCCGACGTCCCGTTCGAGCAGCTGACCCCGGGCCAGCGGCGCATGCTCGACCTCGCGCTCGCCCTGATCGGACGGTCGGACGTCCTGTTCCTCGACGAACCCACCGCCGGGCTCGACACGGCCGACGCCCGCGAGGTGTGGTCCGTCCTGCTCATGCTGGCCGCGCACGGCGTCAGCATCGTCGTCACGACCCGCGACCCGGACGAGGCGTGCCGCGCCGACCGGGTCGGGATCCTGGACGAGGGCCGCCTCGTCACCGGCCGGGACGCCGACCGGCTCCGCGCCGCCTGACCGGCCGCGCAGCCCGACCCCCACCGTGACGGCCGCATACGCTGGGCGCGTGCAGCCCAGCATCCCGCGTCCCACCGTCATCGCCGCGATCATCGTGGGGATGACGGTGCTGACGCTGGCCGGGTTCCTGCTGCCGGCGCTCTGGTACGAGATCGCCGAGCGGCGCGAGGCCGGCCACCTGCTCCTCGCCCTCACCGGCGTCGGCGCCGCCTTCGGCCTCTACGCGCGGCTCCTGTGGCAGAACCTGATGCGCCGCACCGCGCCCGTCCACCGGCTCGGGCTGGCCGCGATCGCGCTGATCTGCTGGGCGCTGCCGCCGCTGCTCGACACCGGCCAGGGCTGGGGCAACGCGCTGCTCGTGCCGGCCGGGCTGATCGCCGTCGTCCTCCCGGTCCGTGAGGCGATCGCGGTCACGGCGGCGGCGACCGTGCTGACCCCGATCTACGGCGTGATCCTCGGGCTTCCGGCGCTGACCGTCCTGTACGAGGTCACCGGGGTACCGCTCGGCGCATTCTCCGGGTATGTCACGGTCTGGCTGTTCCATGTCGTCCAAGAACTGCGCGAGGTGCGCGCCGAACTGGCCCGCTCGGCAGTGGGGGAGGAGCGGCTGCGCTTCGCCCGCGACCTGCACGACGTCCTCGGCCACAGCCTCCAGGCGGTCGCGCTGCGCGCCGAGGTCGCCGAACGGTTCGTCGAACGCGACGACGGGCGTGTCCGCAAGGAGCTGACCGAGATCCAGACGATGGCGCGGGACGCCGTCCGGGACGTGCGCGAGGTCGTCCGCGGCTACCGGACCACGTCGCTGCGCACCGAACTGGACGGAATGTCCGCCGTGCTGCGCGCCGCCGGGATCCGGTGCGAACGCCCCGAGGTGTCCCCGGCGCTGCCCGCGCACGTCCACGAGCCGCTCGGCTGGGTCGCCCGCGAGGCCGCCACCAACGTCCTGCGGCACTCCAGCGCCACCTGGTGCGAGATCACCGTCGAGGCCGGCCGCGACCGCGTCCGGGTGGAGATCGTCAACGACGGCGCCGGACGCCGCGCCGGCGACGCGGGCAGCGGCCTGACCGGCCTCGCCGAGCGCATCACGGCCGCCGGCGGCGAGTTCACCGCGGGCCCGGCCGGCGACGGGACGTTCCGGGTGACCGCCGCCGTCCCGGCCACGACCGAGGGAGTCGCATGATCCGCGTGCTGCTGGCCGACGACCACCTTCTGATCAGGGAGGCGCTCGTCCTCCTGCTGGAGACCGAGGACGGCATCGAGGTCGCCGCCGACGTCGGGCGCGGGGACGAGGCCGTCGACCGCGCCCTCGCCCTCAAACCCGACGTCGCCGTCCTCGACATCGACATGCCCGGCCTGGACGGGCTCGCCGCCGCCGAACGCCTCGCCCGCGACCTGCCCGGCTGCCGCCTGGTGATCGTGACCGCGCACGGGCGACCCGGCAACCTGCGCCGCGCGATGGCCGCCGGCGTCCGCGGCTTCCTCGGCAAGGACGCGCCCGGCCGGCAGCTCGCCGAGGTCATCCGGCAGGTCGCCGCCGGTGCCCGCTACATCGACCCGCAGCTCGCCGCCGACGCCCTCGCCGCCGAGGAATGCCCGCTCACCCCGCGCGAACTGGACACCCTCCGCGCCGCCGCCGACGGTGCCCCCGTCTCCCGCATCGCCCGCGACCTAGGCCTGTCGGAGGGCACCGTCCGCAACTACCTCTCCGCCGCCGTCACCAAACTCGGCGCCGACAACCGGCACGCCGCCGCCCGCACCGCCCACGACCTCGGCTGGTTGTGACGGTCAGCGGCGGGCCAGCACCAGGCTGCCCCGTTTCGTAACGGGGAGAGGGGTGCGGAGTCTGGTGGCGGCCTCCGTGGCCTCGGGTCGGGGCACGCGGCGGGCGATCAGGTAGTCGCGGACGGCGGCGCGGTCGGGGAGCGTGATCAGCGGGGCGTCCCAGCGTTCGACCTCGACCTCGCCGAAGACCTCGCAGACGCGGTCCGGGGCGTCCTCGGCGTCGAACAGGGTCGGTTCGGGACACCAGACGGGCGCCAGTTCGGGGCTGTCGTCGCGGCAGATCGCGGACACGAGCAGCAGCCCGCCGGGGGCGAGGACGCGGCGGGCCTCGCGCAGCGCGCGGCCCGGATCGTCCAGGTGGTAGAGCATGTTCACGGCCACGGCGGCGTCGAACGTCCCGTCGCGGAACGGCAGGCGCAGCGCGTCGGCCCCGTCCCTTCTACACATCTGACGCTGCCGACGGAGGGGAGAGTGCAACACCACGCTGTCCCCCCACCACTAG
>NZ_JABXFD010000367.1 GCF_013372625.1 Actinomadura sp. BRA 177 | reverse complement strand
GCGGCCCGTCACCGGAAGGAAGATCGTGGCTGGTCATCGTCACTCTGCTCAGTACCCGTTCTCGCCCTGTTCACATCAGTTAGGGAACTTCATCCCCTTGTGTCCCACCTGAGCCTGACACAGAGGGGGGACGCCACGAGCCGCTAGTGGACGAAGACCTCTTCGAGCGTGTCCAGGACGTCCTCGACTCCCACGCGGTCGCCGGGGAGCGCCAGCGTGTTCACCACCATTACCTCAAGGGGACCGTGTTCTGCGGCTACTGCTGGAAGAACGGCGTCACCCAGCGCCTGGCCATCCAGCAGGTCGTCAAGGCCGACGGCAGCCAGTACAGCTACTTCTTCTGCCGTCGCCGTCGTGACGGATCCTGCCCCGGCCCACACATCGGCATTCACTGGATAGAAGATGCTGTCACCGAGCACTACCGTCAGGTCCGCTTCTCCCCCGCCTTCATCGCCGAGGTTCGCGGGCACATCAACCAGGCGATCGCCGACGAAGAACATGACGCCCGCCTGCTCCGGCAGCAACTCACCTCCGAGCTCAAGGCTTTGGATACCCAAGAAGACAACTTGATCGAGCTGGCCGCCGGCGGTGCCGCCCAGGGCAAGATCAGGACCAAACTTCACGAGATCGAGCGCCAACGGCAGCGCCTCAAGGACCGTCTCACCGTTACCAACGAGGACCTGTCGACGAGCGCTCGCTTGATCGACATCTGCCTGCGACTACTGGAAGACCCCTACGCGCTCTACCTGCGCTGTGACGACGAGCAGCGCCGGCTGCTCAACCAGGCGATCTTTCACGCGGTTTATGTCGAGGAGGAGGACGTCGCCGGGCACCACTTGCAGCAGCCTTTCGCTCGCCTCCACAACCTCCAGGAAGCCCAACGGCAGGCAGCCACCGACAAGCCCGACCCAGGAGCTGGTGTCGCCTCCACACAGACCGACAACGCCAGCAGGGCCGCCTCCCATACGGAAGACGGCCCTGCTGGCGCTTCTAGCCTGCGGCTCCTACTGGGCCGCATAGACCTGGTCCAAGGTTCTAATAAGACCTGCAAGGTGGGCGATACTGGGTTCGAACCAGTGACCTCTTCGGTGTGAAGCATCTTCATGTTCGTTTATCCAGGTCAGAACGACCGTCACTCCCCCTGCGACCGTCCGCTGACGTCCACCACGGTCCACCCGGTTATGTGTTGATCGTCATGCAGTCCGTCAGGCAGACACGGCCCCCGACCTGCCCCGGCGGAGACACGGGGACAACGGGGACAAGCCCGGTTCCGGGGTGTCCCCGCAAAACCGGCCGCTGACCTGCGACGGGGACACGGGGACAGCGGGGACAGCATCTGATCCCCTATCCCTCTAGGTCTAGAGGCGGGTACCTCTAGACCTAGAGGTGGTTCTAGAGGTGGCTTCGCCCCCTGACCTGCTACCTAACCCCTAGAGGCAGGTTCCGATGTCCGACCTGATTCCCTCGTTCGAGGGGTTCACGACGGGGTCGGCCCCGCTTCTAGGCGCCCCGCTCTCCCGGCCCGAACCGGTAGCGGCACGCCGACCCGAGGTAGCGCCACCGCTACCGCCTCCGACCTGCGTCGCTTTCCAACGGCGCAACCCGCCGCTACCCGCTCACCTGCTCCGACCTGCGCGGTAGCGGGTAGCGGTGGAACAGGCAACAACTCGACTCAGCCGACCCTAAGGGGGTACGACGCCCCCCCAGCTGGCGCCCGCTACCCCGCCGGCGTGCGCCAGCTGGCGCACGAGGGCCCCCAGTGAGTGAGACTCGAAAGCAACCACCCGGTTCGCTTGAACATCGCTGTAACGTGGGCTACAGCACTGGTGCGCACCTCTCAACAAGCCGGAAGGATGGTAGAGGCCGTGGGGGACGTGACGACACGGGTAGAACAGACCGTCCGCGAATGGCTCAACTCGGGCAAGTTCAAGCCGGGCGACAAACTCCCCTCTGAACGAACGCTAACCGAGGAACTAGACGCTGGCAGGACAACGATTCGACTTGTACTTACCCGCCTTGTATCGGAAGGGCTTCTCAGGGTTGGCCACGGACGTGGTTACTTCGTTAGCGAAGCCCTACGTCGCTCCCCCAACGATGGCAAGGAACTAGAACCGTGGCGCATCCACGGCGAACGAACGCTTTATGATAACCGATGGGTGAAACTGACCCTCGTTGACGTTGAGCCGCCCGGAGTCGACCGCTTCCAGCATCATGTTGTGCGCCTTCACCGCGTGTCTATCGCCGCAATCATCGACCGGGATAACCGAGTCCTGATGCTCTGGCGATACCGCTTCGTCCCGGACCAGTGGGGTTGGGAACTTCCCGGAGGGATTGTCGAGCCTGGCGAGGATCCCAAGGAAACGGCCTTGCGGGAATGCGAGGAAGAGACAGGATGGCGCCCTCACAGACTTGAGCACATTGTGACCTTCGAGCCCATGATTGGCATGGTCGACTCACCGCATGAAGTCTTCGTCGGAAGCGGAGCGACGAAGGTAAACGAACCGGTGGATGCTGAAGAAGCTGGCGAAGTAGCTTGGATACCACTGGCTGATGTGCCCGAAATGATGCGTCGAGGTGAGTTGCTCGGTTCGGGGACGCTCGTTGCCCTGCTTCATATCCTCGCCACCCGAAAGGCCGCAAGCTAGCCGCTTTCAGTGACTGTCCTAGACAGTTGGCCAATCCTGCGCCGGAATCGGACCGATCCCGTCCTGTTCGCAATCAGACGTGCGGCCCGGATTTGCTCGTTAGCATCGCCGTATTCACCGCGCAGCAGATGCGCGTGCGCCAGGTCGCAATGCAGCCCAGCACGGGCGCGGCTGAATGTCGGGTCCATACCTTCTAGTACCTCGTAAATGCTGCTTACAGCGTGTTCCTCGCCCAGCAGAGCGGCTGTATGGCTTTGCCAACGCTCTAGATGGGCACTATTGAGGAAGATGCTCGCCATGTCCGGATCTCTGACATCAGTCGTCTCTGGCATGGCAGTAGACGCCTTATCAAGAGCCCTCTTAGCCGACTCCACATCTCCGGCAAGCGCGCACAGTTCAGCTTCGGCTGACAACAGCCACGCCTTGAGTCTCGGCGAGACCTTATCGCCACCCACATGCTGAGCTTGACGAATAAGCGCAACAGCCAACTCGGACTTTCCGGCATCCGAAAGAACGTAGGCTTGCTCGCCCGTCGCGTGCGCCAGATAGAGCATGTCACCAGCTTCGAGAGCGGCCCGCTTGCCTAGCTCGTAATGCCTCCAAGCGCGGTCAGCTGCGCCAACATCCAACGCTTGCCATGCTGCGAGAGTTGCGGCACCTGCAAGAGCGCGCCCTAAAGGTTGCCGCGCCTCTGGTAAGACAGCGAACGTGAGCGCGTCTTGCAGGGTTGTGAGATGGGCGTTCATCTGGTCTACAAGGCCGCTGGCACCTAGTTGCCTATCCTGCGTCCTGAGGATTTCCGTTTGACCTAGGAACGTGTCCACCATGGACGCGCTAAGAGCATGAGCTGAGTCGATTCGTTGCACGAGTACGTCATATCCATCGGCGTGCGGCGATGGGTCATTTTCGGCAAATAGCTCATCGTTCGTCCAGCCGAGCAGCGCCCGCAATATCGCTGCATAGTCTTCTGATACCGCGCGCCTGCCGTTCTCCCACTCTGAGACGTACACGCGAAGGCTTGCGGTTGACGCAACGTTGAGCACATGTTTCTGAGCAAACAGCTCTATTTCGCGCACTAGACGGCTCTGAGACCAGCCGTGCGCCGCACGAGCATCCCGAAGCTTCGTCGCTCTCAACTCCCGAGGTTGAACTCAGCGGTCTAGCTAGAGGATGCCGCACCGATTCCGCAGGCAACAAGGGGTTAACCGCACCGTGTTAACCCCTGTTGGCTTCCGAGGTGGGTAGTCCGTGCAGTTCCCTCGAAGTGTCAGGAGGTCCACAAGGCCGAACCGATCAAGGAAGAGGGGTTGACACTGGTGCGAACCAGTTTGCAAACTGGTGCGCACCAGCTGACGACTTGCACGGACCTCAGCGGACACAGCTAGGCCCCGCCGGGGCCGAGGCATCGAGTGTTTGGAGCGCGGATGTTTCCGCAGAAGGCAAGCAAGATCCCCCAGGTGATCGCGGGAATCGCGGTTGCGATCTACGCCGTGAACCACCCCGAGAAGGCCGCCGACCTGGTCAATCAGGTCATCTCGGCTATCGCGACGTTCGCCGGCGCCCTGGGCTGACCGGCTCCCCACCCACGCAAGAGGCCCCGGCGGGGTCGCACCCCCGCCAGGGCCGGAGCATCGAGTGTTTGGAGACTCAACGATGCAGCTCAACCGTACCTCGCCCCCCGGTGACGGGCTACCGGACGAGACGCTCGTCAAGGCGTTCCAGGACGGCGACCGTGAGGCGGTCGCCGCGCTGTACCTGCGCTACTTCGACCAGGTCGCCGGGTACGTGCGCAAGCGCCGTACCCGTGTGTCGGCCGCCGAGTGCGAAGACCTGGTGCAGGAGATCTTCACTGACGCGCTGGCCGAGTTGGGCGACTGGCGCGACGACGGCCGGTCGAACTCGTTCCGCCGCTGGCTGTTCGGCCGCGTGGCGCACTTCGTGCTGTACAAGGACGGCCGGGAGTACTGGGTGCGCCGTCAGGCCTACTTCCGCAGCGAGGACGCGTTCCGCCGGGAACTGCGCGACAACCCCGACCAGGCGGCGCCGTCCGGTGCGGTCGCGGCCGGGCTCGGTGAGGCGCTGCGCAGCAAGCTGGGCACGCTGCGCCCGCACTACCGGCAGGTGCTCGAACTGCGTTACGTCGAGGGACTGTCGATCGACCAGACCGCCGAGGCGATGGGCCGCACGGCCAGTTCGGTCAACAATCTGGCCGCCGCCGCGCTGGCCGAACTCCGCGCGCCCAAGCAGGTCAAGCACGACCGCGCGGACAAGGTCACCCGGATCGTTGCCGCCGCCCGGCAGGTGCTCGCTGAGTACGGCGAGGACGGGTTCACCGTCCGCGCGGTCGCCGAGGTCGCCGAGGTCAGTCCCGCGCTGGCACAGCACTACTTCGGATCCCGCGCTGCGCTGCTGTCGGCCGCTCAGGGCGACCCGGCCGCAGTGGAGGCGCTGCGTGCTCCCAAGCGGGTCACCTACGACCGGGGCGACAAGGTCGCCCGGATCCTGACCGCCGCCCGGCAGGTGCTCGCCGAGCGCGGCGAGGACGGGTTCAGCCTGCGGGCGGTCGCCGAGGTGGCCGGGGTGAGCAACGCGCTTCCCGCGCACTACTTCGGGTCCCGTGACGGGCTGCTGTCCGCCGCCCGCAACGGCGACCAGCCCGCCGAGGGTCACCGGCCGGTCATCGGCCGGCGGGCGGGCGGGCCGCGCTCCGCCGCGATCGGGTGCCGGTCCACCGACGGTGGCGCCGCGCTGGCCGGGGCGATGGGCGGTGCGCGATGACCGGCGCTCGTCTGGTGATCCTGGCCGCGCTGGCGCTGCTGGTGCTGTTCGGCTGGCCGGTGGCCGTGGCCATCGGTGCGGGCGCGGTCGTGGTGGCACTGGCCGCCGGACGGCGCACGGTCCGAGAACTGCGCGGGGCGTGGTGGCTGGTCACGGTGCAACGCCCCGGCCTGCTGGCCGGTCCGCACCCGTCGCTCGTGTCCCCCGTTCCCTGACCGCCTCCATGTCGCGGACCGGCCCGGCCCGGTTCCGCCCCGTGCCAAGGAAGGACTGTCTGTCTTGGCTGACTCCACCCACACCAACGGACACCGCCGCCCGTCCGGACCGTCCGCGCTGCTGTCCGGCGCGGCGATGCCGGACGGACCGGCGGACGGTCCACCACCCGACCCCGGACCGGTCCCCGGACCGAACCTCGGACCGTCCGCCGACCTGTCCGGCGCGCGTCCGGGTGGACCGTCCCGGCGTATCGCATGGACGGCGGCCGAACTGCTGTCGGCGGAGTTCCCGCCGCCCCGCTGGGCCGTCCCCGGCGTGCTCGCCGAGGGCGTGAACCTGCTGGCCGGTCCGCCCAAGGTCGGCAAGTCCTGGCTCGCCCTGGCGCTGGCCGTCGCGGTCGCCACCGGCGGCAAGGCACTCGGCGCTATCGAGGTGGACGCCGGACCGGTGCTGTACCTGGCACTGGAGGACACCGGCCGCCGTCTGCAATCGCGGCTGTCGAAGGTGCTGGCCGACCGCGACGTCTGGCCCGAGACGCTGTCGTTCGCGATCGAGTGGCCCGCGCTCACCAGCGGCGGCGATGCCCAGTTGGCCGCATGGCTGGACGACCACCCGTCCGCGCGGCTGGTCATCGTGGACGTGTTCGCCAAGGTGCGCGGCACCGTGGCGCCCGGCATGTCGGCCTATGACGCCGACTACCTGTCCATGAGCCGGATCAAGGCCGTAGCCGACCACTACGGCGTCGCGGTCATGCTGATCCACCACACCCGCAAGGCCACCAGTGACGACTTCCTCACCGACGTGTCGGGAACCAACGGGCTGGCCGGGGCAGCTGACGCCACCCTCGTACTACGCCGCACCCGCGGCGAGGCCGACGGCATCCTTCACGTGGTCGGTCGGGACGTCGACGAAGCCCAGTACGCCATGGCGTTCCGCCCCGAGTTGGGCACCTGGCAGATGCTCGACAAGCCCGCCGGCGAACTGGGCATCTCCGACACCGCCGCAACGATCCTGGCGCACCTGCGCAGCAACGAGGGGGAAGGCCCCAAGCAGATCAGCGACGCCACCGGTCTGAGCTACGAACTGGTCAAGAAGACCGTCGCCCGGATGACCGGCAAAGGGCAGCTCGACACCGACGGGCGAGGCCGCTACTTCGCCCCCACCGACGGGCACGCCGCATGAACACCCGTCGCCTGAGGCCCTACGCGACGCGTCGCACCTGGCAAGCCCGACGCGTCGGGCCGCCGGGCCCCATGGGGGTCAAGAGCTGTCCCCGCTGTCCCCGTGTCCCCGTCGCAGGTCAGCGGCCGGTTTTGCGGGGACACCCCGCAACCGGCGTTGTCCCCGCTGTCCCCGCCACTGTCTCCCGACCGCCCCACGATGGGAAGTGACGTGATGATGAACCGAGCCACTGGCGCCGCGCACACCGCGCACCGTGACCAGTACAACGCCGCCGCGGCCGACGCTCGCCGCACCATGACCGCCCTGACGGCGCACGGTGGCCGCACCGCCCGCCCGGCCGACCCGTGGGTCGGTCGCCAGCTGGCGAACCTGCGCGCCGCGCTGCTGTCCGGGCGCGGCCAGATGTGCCCGCACATCGGCACCGCGCCCCGCGTGATCCACGCCGCCGTGTGGGCGCCCGGCCGCCTGGTCTGCCCCGGCTGCGTGTCCACCCTCACCCCCGACCCGGCCGAAGACGCCACCTGCGACCGGTGCCGCCGCACCGCCGACCCGATCCACCCCACCGTCGCCCAGTCCGGGCCGCTGCTGCTGACGTTCGGACTGTGCGGCCCGTGCCTGACGCGCACCGGACGGGCCGCCGCATGACCGCTAGCGCTAGCGGCCCCCACTGCTAGTGCTAGCAGTCCCGCTAGCGGCTCATCCGGCGCTGAGCAGCGCGCTAGCGCCTAGCAGGCTTCCCGCCGCACCCCGCGAAAACTGCCTCAGGGAGGGAGTTTCGACCCCCCGCCGCTGTGCCGCTAACGGACGGCACGGCGGCGGGAAACCGGGTCTACCCGTAGCGGTCGGCCCGCTACCCGTAGACCCCCCTCGTAGACCCCAGACCGGCACCTGACCACGCGTGTAGCGCGTAGACCCCCCGATCGTCCGAGCGGCCCCGGCGGACTCACCGCCAAGCAACCCCGCCGGGGCCGCACCCCTCTACCGAGAGGCACCACCCATCATGACCGCTGAGTCCCTGCCCATCCCGGCAACCCTGCGACTGTTCAAGGTCGAAGAGGCCATGACCCTGCTGGCGCTCTCGCGCAGCGTCATCTTCGAGGAACTGCGCGCCGGTCGCCTGCGGTCGGTCACCGTCGGCCGCGCCCGCCGCATCCCCGGTGCCGCCATCGCCGAGTACATCGCCCTGTTGGAGCGCGAGGCGGCGGCATGAGTGCGCCGCACCCCCCGGCGCTGCTGTCGGCCGCGCTCGACTACGCCGCGCGCGGCTGGCACGTCTTCCCGCTGCAACGCCCCGACACCAAAAAGCCCCCGGTGGCCGACTGGGAGAACCGCGCCACCACCGACCCCGCCCGTATCCGCCGCTGCTGGTCCGCCGGGCCGTACAACGTCGGCATTGCGTGCGGCCCGGCCGGGCTGCTGGTCATCGACCTGGACACGCCCAAGCCCGGTGAGCGCCCGCCGGCGCCCTGGGACGGCGAACCCGGCATCAGCGACGGCGCTGACGTGTTCGCCGCGCTGTGCGAGCGAGCCGGACAGCCCTTCCCCACCGACACCTACACCGTGGCCACCCCCTCCGGCGGGCGGCACCTGTACTTCACCTCACCGCCCGACCTGGCGCCGATGCTGCGCAACACCACCGGCCGTCACCGCACCGGCCTGGGATGGCTGATCGACACGCGCGGCGGCGGCGGGTACGTCCTTGCCCCGCCCAGCACCGTCGCCGGGCGCCCCTACCGCGTCGTGACCGACGTCCCCCCGGCCCCACTCCCCGAGTGGCTGTCAGGGCTTCTGAGCGCCCGCCGTGCCGCCCCCCTCCCTGGAGTGCATCCCCAACCCGCCGGGTGCGTCAGTGACGCTTCGGCCTACGTCCGGGCTGCACTCCAGGGGGAGGGACAGCGCGTCCGGGCCGCCGCGCCCGGTGGCCGCAATCACGCGCTCAACAAAGCCGCCTACAACCTCGGTCGCCTCGTCGGCGCCGGCGTCCTGCCCGAAGGAGTCGCCTACACCGCTTTGTCCGACGCCGCCACAACCCACTTCGGCACCGGCCCCGACGCCATGACTCCCGGAGAGGCACACGGCACCATCCGATCCGGCCTGGCCGCCGGAATCCGCAACCCCCGTCGACTCCCCCGGAAGGCCGCATGATGCCCGCACCGATCTACCCGCCGCAATGGTGGATCACCGTCCCGGAGATCTGCGATGCGTTGCGCGTCACCCCGCGCGAGCTGGCGAACTGGGCCAGTCGCGGACGCGCACCCGCCCCCGAAGCCTGCCCCGACGGCGTTCAACGCATCCACCGCACCCAATACAACACCTGGCTCGACTCCATGACCGAACACACCCCCGAAAGCGAGGACACCGACCGATGACCAACGACGACGACGCAAAGCGCCGACCGCGCGGTGACGGCGGACTCCGTTGGAGCGAAAAGCGTCAACGGTGGATCGCTGAAGTCACGATCGGCTACACCCCGCAGGGAAAGCGCATCGTTCGTTCGGCCAGCGACAAAAGCAAGACCCGCGCACTCAAGAAGCTGCACGAGAAACTACGCGACCGCGCCGACGGGTTGCCCAGCGAAGACAGCCGATACACCGTCGCCCAAGCCGTCGAGAACTGGCTCGACTACGGGCTAAGCGGCCGGGATTCCAACACCGTCACAACCAAGCGCTTTCTCTCGAGCAAGCACATCGTTCCGGAGTTGGGCGCCCGCAAACTCCGCGAACTCTCCGCCGACGACGTTGACGCATGGCTTAGCCGGAAGGCCAGGGAGGTCAGTACCCGAACCTTGCAAGAGCTGCGTTCGATCCTCACGCGCTCCGTCGCACGAGCCCAAGCGCGAGACAAGGTCAAGCGAAACGTGGTCCTGCTGTGCGAACTTCCTAAGGGACGTCCCGGCCGCCCTTCCAAGTCCCTGACAGTCGAACAGGCCGCATCGGTATTGGACGCTGCCGAGAACGCGCGTCCATGGCTTCGTGCGTACGTCGTCCTGTCACTGCTGACCGGCGCCCGGACGGAGGAACTTCGAGGGCTCATCTGGCCGCACGTCGTGGCGTACGACGAAGACCGCCGGGAATGGCGCACGGTGGAGGTCGGGGGGTGGGAACACGAGGAGTTCGCCATGCACGTCTGGCGCTCCGTACGCAGGGGCGGCGACACCAAAACAGCCAAATCCCGCCGCACGCTGAAACTCCCTCGTCGCTGCGTGGCAGCGTTGCGGGATCTCTGGGAGTTGATGCCACAGGACCGGCGTACCGGCCTCGTGTTCGCCACACGTACCGGCGGAGAGCTGAGCGCCGGCAACGTCCGCCGGGAGTTCCGCCGCGTAGCAACACGTGCGGGTCTCACCGCGTCCGAATGGACGCCGCGCGAGATGCGGCACAGCTTCGTGTCCCTGCTATCCGACAGCGGCGTTCCTCTCGAACTCATCTCGCGTCTGGTTGGGCACAACGGCACGACGGTCACTGAGAAGGTCTACCGTCAGCAGATCCGTCCCGTCATGGAGGAGGGGGCGACCGCTATGGACCTGATCTTTCCCGAGGTCAACGACGGGACGCAGTCAGGCAGCTAGTCAGTCCTGACGCATGAGAGACGCAGAGAGGCCGCTTCCGGATGACCGGAAGTGGCCTCTGACCTTGACTGATACAGGGTGGGCGATACTGGGTTCGAACCAGTGACCTCTTCGGTGTGAACGAAGCGCTCTCCCACTGAGCTAATCGCCCGGGCCGCCGTGGCGGGCGGTCCGACGTCCGAAACTCTAGCGCATGTTGCGGGGTGGGCGCGCCGCCTTGGCGGGCGGCGTCAGGTCCAGAACGTGGGGTCTTCTATGTGCCAGGGGAGGGTCGGGCCGTAGATGACCAGGTAGGCGGCTGCCGCGGCGGCCAGGAGGCCGGCGGTGAGGGTGCCGAGGATGGTGTTGCGGCGGCGGCGCCGGGGGTCGAAGGCCTTCTCCTTGGCGCGGTCGGCGGCGGTCTTGGCGCGGTGGAGGGCGCGCTGGGCCCAGGCGAACTCCGTGGCGAGGATCGCCAGGCCGATGACGATGCCGAGGAGGCCCGGGCCGGGGGTGACCATCATGACGAGGCCGCCGATGAGGACGGTCGCGCCGACGGCGAAGACGCCGGCGCGCCAGGCGGTGTTGAGCAGCGGGTTGCGCCGTACCCGGGCCCGGAAGCGGTGGAACAGGCCGGGTTCCTCCGGAGGCGGGGCGACCTTTTCATGATTGATTGCCACGCATTTACTTTAAGCCAGATCTTGCCGCGGCGAGGACGCCGGGAAGGGCATGAAGCGACCTGGACAGATCCCCGCAAGATCGGCTTTTGCGCAGGTCAGACGCAGGTTTTGCTACGGTGAGATGGGTCACAGGCCCGGGGGGCGCCGGAATGTTCGACCGGGATCAGGCAGTTAGGCGTCATAGATCGCGGGGATGTCCGTGAGAGGGAGAACCACCCCACCGGAGCACCCCGCGAGCCAGCGGGACCGACGTAAGAGGGAATGGCCATGAACAGCAGTACCACCGTCTCAGCACAGCTGGGCCTTCGTCTCGTCGTCCCCGACCGCACGACCGTTCCCCTGCTCGCCGGGCTCGAGTACGCGGCCGACGACCCGTACGCGATCCGGATGGCCTTCTACGTGGGCGACGACGAGCCGGTGGAGTGGATCTTCGCCCGGGAGCTCCTCACGGTCGGCATCGTGCGCAGGGTCGGGGACGGGGACGTCGAGGTCTGGCCGGCCGACGACGACGGCTCGCTCAACATCGCGCTGTCGTCCCCGTTCGGGGACGCGTTGTTCGAGGTGCCGCTGTCGCCGCTCGCCGACTTCCTGCACCGGACGTATCAGGCCGTGCCCGCGGGTGAGGAGAGCGAGTTCATCGATATCGACGCGGAGCTCGAGAACCTGCTCTGGCCGTCCTAGCCGGAGAGGCGGGCGATGTGGCGCATCTTGTTCATCGCGTCCAGGGCGGCGACCTTGTAGGACTCGGCGAGGGTCGGGTAGTTGAACACCGCGTTGACCAGGTAGTCGACGGTGCCGCCGCAGCCCATGACGGTCTGGCCGATGTGGACGAGTTCCGTGGCTCCGGTGCCGAAGACGTGGACGCCCAGGAGGCGGCGGTCTTCGGGTGAGACGAGGAGTTTCAGCATCCCGTAGGAGTCGCCGATGATCTGGCCGCGGGCGAGTTCGCGGTAGCGGGAGACTCCTACTTCGAAGGGGACCTTGGCCTCGGTGAGGGCGTCCTCGGTGCGGCCGACGAAGCTGATCTCGGGAATCGTGTAGATGCCGATGGGCTGCGTCTCGTTGATGTCCGAGACGGGTTCGCCGCAGGCGTGGTGCGCGGCGAGGCGGCCCTGCTCCATCGAGGTGGCGGCGAGGGACGGGAAGCCGATCACGTCCCCGACCGCGTAGATGTGCGGAACCTCGGTGCGGTAGTCGGCGTCGACCTTGATCCGGCCGCGGTGGTCGGCGGCGAGGCCGGCGGCGTCCAGGCACAGGTCGTCGGTCATGCCCTGCCGTCCGGCCGAGTACATGACGGTGTCGGCGGGGATGCGCTTGCCGCTCTCCAGGACGGTGATCGCCCCGTTCGGCATCCGCTCGACGGACGCGACCGACTCGCGGAACCGGAACGTGACGGCCAGGTCGCGCAGGTGGTATTTGAGCGCCTCGACGATCTCCAGGTCGCAGAAGTCCAGCATGCGTTCGCGGCGCTCCACGACGGTGACCTTGGTGCCGAGCGCGGCGAACATCGAGGCGTACTCGATGCCGATGACGCCGGCGCCGACGACGACCATGGTCTCCGGGATGCGGTCCATGTTGATGATGCCGTCGGAGTCGATGATCGTCCGGTCGTCGAAGTCGACGGTGTCGGGACGGGCCGGGCGGGTGCCGGTCGCGATCACGATGCGGTCGGCGGTGACCTTCTGCTCCCGGTCGCCGGTGCCGGTGATCCCGATCGTGTTGGGCTCCAGGAACCGTCCCGTGCCCGCCAGCACGGTGACGCGGTTGCGGGCGAGCTGGCTGCGGACGACGTCGGTCTCCCGGCCGATGACGTGCTGGGTGCGCATGCCGAGGTCGGCGACGGTGATGTCGTCCTTGACCCGGTAGCTCTGCCCGTAGAGCTCGCGCTGGTTGAGGCCGGTCAGGTACAGGACGGCCTCGCGCATCGTCTTGGACGGGATCGTCCCGGTGTTGATGCAGACGCCGCCGATCATGTCGCGGCGGTCGACGATGGCGACCTTGCGGCCGAGCTTGGCGGCGGCGATGGCCGCGCGCTGCCCGCCGGGGCCGGATCCGAGCACGAGGAGATCGAAGTCGTTCACGCACCCAGTCTGGCGGTACGTCCCGGTCCCGTTAAAGGCTTTCGCCGGACGGATCGCGATTCGTCCTGTTCAGGACGGGGATCAGGCCCTCGGCGAGGACGTCCAGGCCGGCCTTGACGCGGCCGAGCGGCATGCCGCGCGTCCGCCGCTGGTACAGGAACAGGTTCGCGGCGAGCGGCGCGAGGAACGCGTCGGCGAGGTAGGCGGCGTCGGCGCCGGGACGGATCTGGCCGAGGAGCATGGCCAGGTGCCTGTGGTAGAGCGCGTATGAGCCGTCCCGGAAGCGGGCGCCCGGCGGGTCGGATTCGGCCATGACCAGGAGGTCGGCCTGCGCCTCGGTGCGGTCGGCGAGCGCGTGCAGGAAGGCGCGCAGGCGCTCGGGCGGGGACGCGCCGGGCCCGAGCGGCGGCGGCCCGTGGATGAAGGCGTCCTGGAAGTCGCGCTCGCGCTCGTCGATCACCGCGTAGACGAGCCGGGCGCGGTCGCCGAAGCGCCGGTAGACGGTGCCGACGCCGACGCCGGCGGCCCGTGCGACCTCGTCCATCGAGAGGGCCTCGGGCCCCCGGGCCGCGATCACCTCGGCGGCGGCGCGCAGGATGCGGCGGCGGTTCAGGGCGGCGTCCGCGCGCTCGGCGGGCGGGCGGCCCGCGACGGGCAGTTCCCGCATGTCGGTCTCCGTCCGGGGGATCGTGCTCCGGCAGGCTACCGGAGAGGGCTCCGCTTCATGGTTGTATCCGGAACATTCTCCGGTTAACGTCAAGCGGAGGCATTTCCGGTTAAGGGGGTTGCGTCGTGGCCTGGGTCTTCCTGCTGATCGCGTCGCTGATGGAGCTGGTGTGGGCGACGGCGCTGAAGGAGTCGGACGGCCTGACCAAGCCGTGGCCGACCGCCATCGGCCTCGTGGTCGCGCTGGTCAGCGTGGTCGTCCTGTCGCTGTCGTTGCGCACCCTGCCGGTCGGCACCGCCTACGCGGTCTTCACCGGCCTCGGCGCGCTCGGCGTGGCGGTGGTCGGCATGATCGTGTTCGACGAGAGCACGTCCCTCGCCCGGGTGGGGTTCCTGGCGCTGATCATCGTCGGCGTGGTCGGCCTGCAGTTCGCCGAGAACTCTTAGCCCCGGCGAAGATCGGGCACAGTGCAGGCATGGCAAGGGAGATGCTCGGGATCGACATCGGCGGGTCGGCAATCAAGGGGGCGCCGGTCGAGCTGTCCGGCGGCGCGTTCGCGCGGGAGCGGTTCCGGATCGAGACGCCGCGGCCCGCCCGGCCCAAGGCGGTCGCGAAGGTCCTCGCCGAGATCGTGGACCACTTCGGGTGGGACGGCCCGGTGGGCGTCACCTATCCCGGCGTGGTGATCAACGGTGTGGCGATGTCGGCGGCGAACGTGTCCAAGCGCTGGCTCGGGCTGGACGCGGCGGCCCTGTTCGCGGACGTCACCGGGCGCGAGATCACGCTGCTCAACGACGCGGACGCGGCCGGGCTGGCGGAGATGCGGCTCGGCGCGGGACGCGGCCGGCCCGGCACCGTCGTCGTGCTCACGCTGGGCACCGGCATCGGCAGCGCGCTGTTCACCGACGGCGTCCTCGTCCCGAACACCGAGTTCGGGCACATCCAGATCAACGGGAAGGACGCCGAGCTGCGGGCATCGGCGAAGGCCCGCACGAGCGAGGACCTCAGCTGGGCCGAGTGGACGGAGCGGCTCGGCGAGTACATGGCGCACCTGGAGGCGCTTGTCTCCCCGTCGCTGATCATCGTGGGCGGCGGGGTGAGCCGGAAGTCCGCGCACTTCCTGCCGCTGATCGAGGGGGTGCGCGCGGAGATCGTCCCGGCGCGGCTGGTGAACAACGCGGGCATCGTGGGCGCGGCGATGGCGGCGGCGGCCGCGCATCCGGCGGAGACCGCCGAGCCCGCGCCGCGCAGGGTCCGGACGTCCGGGGCGACCGGCGGGGCGCAGCGCGAGCGCGGCACCGCCCAGGCGGCCCGCTAGGACGTTCTGAGCCGCACGGTCGCGATCTCCCAGGGGCGCAGCGCCAGCGTGGCGGTCCCGCCGTGCACGTCGAGCGGGATGCCGGGCCGTCCGCGCAGGTCGACGCGGACGGCCTCGGTGAAGTCCCCGCGCAGGACGGCCGTGGTCGGCTCGGTGCACTGGGCGGCCATCCGGGTCTCGGTCCAGCCGTCGCGGCCGCGCAGCGAGGTCATGACCACGCCGTCCCCGGTGATCGCGAGGCCCTCCCGGGACGGCGGGACGGACGCGGAGGCGTGCCCGTAACCAGCGGCGGTGAGAAGGTCGTGCCGGTATGCCTCGGCCGCCTGGAGTACGGCTGATCCGGGCCGTTCGCCGTCGTAGGGCATCACCGCCATCCCGACCGTCCGCTCACCGCGGCACTGCGCGCCGGGGGTGGCTAGCTGCGGCCCGGCGGGCTGGTCCCGGTAGGCGTTGCGGTCCCGGGAGAGGTGGCCGATCGCGCGCAGCAGCGTCAGCGCCATCTCCCGCCCGGCGCCGGTGATCTCGTACTCGGTGACGTGCTCCAGCAGGACGGCGATGCCGCCCGCCGCGACGAATCCGGACGCCGGATACGTCGGCACGGGCCGCTCCCCGAAGCCGCCCTCGGCCGTCAGCCCCCGCTCGGTGATCGCGAACTGGCCCTCGGCGAAGGACGAGTCCGCCTGGCGCGGCAACGACAGGTGCAGCCGGACGCGGTGGTCGTCGCAGCGGTTGTCGAACGTGACCCGCAGCCGCAGGAACGGCTCGCCCGCCCGCAGTTCGGCGCACGTCGTGACCGTTACGTCCTCCTCGGCCTCGGATCGCGCGTCGCCAGGCAGGTCGCCGGACGTCGGCCACCGGTAGGTCCGGACGATGTCGAACGCGGCGACGAGCGGCCCGTCCGACACGCGTTTCACGTCCACGGTCACCGGGTCGCCGACGATCCGGTCGTGGGCGGGCGGCGCGTAGTTGTAGGAGTCGCCGAGGTCGCCGCCGTCCACGATCCGCCCGACGCCCTCGATGACGTGGCCGGACGGGGTGCGCAACCCGAGCGTGCCGTCGGTGTGCACCTCGGCGCGCAGCAGCCCGTTGTCGAGGACGTTCCCCTCCAGCGTCACCGGGCCTTCCTCGGGCTGCGAGGCCGGCACCGGCCGCACGGTGGTCAGCCCGAGCGGCGGGACGTCGACGAGCGCGGCGACGGTGCGGCGCGGGTCGGCCAGGATCCGGACTCGCCACTCCCCTTCCGCGTCCCGCAGCGCCTCCCGCACCTCGTTGATGTCGAACGGGACGTCGGCGCGGGACGTCACGTGGAAGGTGAGCGTGCGGTCTTCGCGCGACACCGACCAGTCGCGGATCTCCTGCCCGAACAGCACCCGCCCGTACACCCGCTCCAGCAGGATCGGCAGCTCGGAGGCCGGATGGACGGCGTCGTCCAGCACGGTCGGCGCGATGTCGAGGGTCTGCACGGGCACCGGCCGCCCGTCCCCCGTCACCAGGCCCGGCTCCCCTTCGCACGGAATGTCCAGCGTAACCACGCCGGTGCGCGGCGCCGGGGTCGGGTTGAACACCAGGTGGGAGCCGAGCGGGACGGACGCGGCCCGTTCGGCGGTGACGAGGTCGCAGACGGCGCGGCCGAGCTGGTCCGCCTCGGCCATGTGCGCCGCGACCTGGTCGGCGGTCTCGTCGCAGCCGCAGCCGGTGACCGAGTCGTGGCAGCTCGACTCGATGAGCCGCCGCCACGCCAGGTCGAGGAACGTCTGCGCGTCGCCCGCGTACCAGAGCGCGGTCAGCGGCTCGGCGTACCGCTCGACGCGCCGCTCCGCGCGTCCCAGCAGCTGCTTGAGCCGGACGCGGGCGGAGATCACCCCGGGCAGGATGTTGGCGCGGGCGTGCGACCGCAGCTCGCCGCGGACGTGCGGCAGCCCGTCCACCGAGGCCCGCTCCCCCGCGAAGAACCCGGCGAGGGTGTCCAGCCGCATGCCGAGCCCGGCGGCGGCGACCCGGTCGGCGAGGTCGGCGGCGGGCGCGGTGTGGTCGGCGCCGTACATGGCCAGCAGCGGGCCGCCGTGCGGGGACCAGCGGCCCATCGCCTCGGCGAACCCGGCGACGCGGCCGGGCAGCAGCGACGCGCCGTCCCCGAACTCCTCGAACATCGACGCGGCGTTGCCGTAGCCGCCCTCGGGCAGGTACCGGGTGCGGATCGCCGTCCCGTCCGGCGCCTCCCACGCGAACGCGCAGGCCCGGACCCGCTCCGGGACGCCCCGCCACACGCACGCGTGCTCGATGCCGGCGAGCCGCAGGATCTGCGGCATCTGCGCGCAATGCCCGAACTGGTCGGGCAGGTAGCCGACCATCATCGCGGCGCCCAGCTCCTGCGCGCGGCGCATCCCGAGCTCCAGGTTCCGGACGATGTTCTCCCCCGAGCACAGGAACTCGTCATGCAGGATCTGCCAGGGCCCGACGGCGAGCCGGCCCTCCCGGACGAGCGCGGCCAGCCGCTCGCGCCGTTCGGGACGGATCTCCAGGTAGTCGTCGACCGCCGCCATCTGGCCGTCCAGCGTGAAGTGCCAGCGCGGATCGGCCTCCATCCGGTCGATGACGCCGTCGAGCAGCGACACCAGCCGGAGCCGGAAGCGCTGGAACGGGAGGTACCACTCGCGGTCCCAGTGGGTGTGCGGCACGACGACGATCTCGGAAGTCACCGGGTCCTCTACCCGCGCTGTGTTCTCTACCCGCACAGTGCGATCACCTCGTTCTCGTGGCTCTCCAGGCGATGCATGCCCGGACATTCCGCCGGTATCCGGACCAGATCGCCGCGGACGGCCGTGCGACGCCCATCGGGCTGGACGAGCACGGTCCCGTCGGCGCCGATGGCGATCAGGTCGCCCTCGACGCGCAGCAGGACGGGCGCGTCCCGCCCGGCGGACACGGCCGTCCGTCCGGCGACCAGGCCGCCGAGCACGTCGTCGTCCTCGGTGAGCACCCAGGTGCAGGGCTCGCCGAGGGTCTTGTGCTGGGCCGGGTCGTGGAAGTCGCTGCCGCCGAGCGGGACGAGCCCGCCGGGACGCCACAGCTCCGCCCAGGCCAGCGGGGCGCCCCAGCGCCGGTCCCACCAGGATGAATGCCACAGCTCGGCGAATCTCGGCCGCCATTCGGCGGGCAGCGGGCGGCGCCAGGCGCAGTCGCCGCTCAGCGGATGGTTGATCGACATCAGCCCGCCGCGCGCGACGGCGAACGAGGCCCAGTCGGCACTTGGCCTGCGGAAATCCACCCAGCCGGTGGCGCCGAACACGTTCGCGTGCCCGAGGTCGGTGGTGACTTCCTGGCCGGGCAGCAGCAGGACGCCGGCGTGCGCCCCGGCGGCGGGCAGCTCGGGATGGTGGCTGACCGTGTTGTGGTCGGTCACCGCGAGGTAATCCAACCCTTGCCTCGCGGCAAGACACGCCAGTTCGTGGACGGTGAGCGTTCCGTCGCTGTGGACGGTGTGGGAGTGCAGGTCACCTGCGAGCCATCGCATGCCGTCCGGGGCAGGGAGTTCGCGACGCGGAGGACGTTCCGGCCGTGGAGGCAAGGTCTCGTCCGGTCGCGGTGGTATCGAGGTCGATGTCGTCACCGTGACCTCATACGGGACGCCATCGGGCGGTATGCGGTGAAGCCCGAGCCAGACGTGCCATACGCCCGGTTCGAGTTCACCTGGCAGGTATCCAGGGGTCGCCCAGTCCGCGCTTATCGTGTACCGGCTGCGCGCCCCACCGGACCAGCCGCGGAACCCGTTCGGCCCATGGCAGCCCAGGTCGATGACGCCTCCCTCATGGGACAGCTCGACCGTGACCGATGCCGTGCCCGGCGGGACGTCAAAAGGGAGTTCACGAAGCCCCTGCACGAGCCGGTCTTCCAGGCTCCAGCGCCCGCGATGCACCGTCATCCGTGTCCCCCGTCCTTGGCCAGCGGCGCCATCGACCGGCCGCCCTCCGTCACCAGTTCCCCGTCGCGATACAGCAGGACGCGGCCGGGGCGCGGCACGGCCCATCCCTGATCGTCCGGCTCGGGCTCTCGTCCTTCGCCGACCACGACGTGCAGCGGCTCCCCCGCCACGTCGAGCGTGACCAGCGAGTTTCCGCCGAGATGTTCGACCACGGAGACCTGCCCGCCGAACGCCCCGTCTACGGGCGTATCGCTGTAATCGAGATACTCCGGTCGTACCCCGCACACGACGGACTCCCCGTCAGCCATGCCGGGTGCCGGCAGCTCGATGCCGGCCACGGCCACGGCACCGTCCTGGACGCGTCCGGGCAGAAGGTTCATGGGCGTGGAGCCGATGAACGACGCGACGAACAGGTTCGCGGGACGCCGGAAGACCTCCACCGGTGTTCCGATCTGCCGGATCCGTCCGTTCTCCATGACGGCGATGCGGTCGGCGAGCGCGAGCGCCTCGGCCTGGTCGTGCGTGACGAACACGGTGGTGACGGCGAGTTCCTTCTGCAGCCGCTTCAGGAACGTCCGGGCCTCCAGGCGGAGCCGCGCGTCGAGGTTGGACAGCGGCTCGTCCAGCAGGAAGATCCGCGGCTCGGCGACCAGCGCGCGGGCCAGCGCCACCCGCTGCTGCTGCCCGCCCGACAGCTCCCCCGGCCGGCGCCGCTCCAGCCCCTCCAGGCCCAGGTACGTCCCGGCCTCCGCGGCGCGCCGGTGCCGGTCGGCGCGGCTCCGCTTCTTGATCCGCAGCGGGTAGGCGATGTTGTCCAGGACGGTCATGTGCGGGAAGAGCGCGTAGTCCTGGAAGACCATGCCGACGTCGCGGCGCCCCGGCGGCAGCCGCGTCACGTCCCGCTCGCCGAGGTGGACCGTCCCGCCGGTCGCCGTCTCCAGGCCCGCGACCGTGCGCAGCAGCGTCGTCTTCCCGCAGCCGGACGGGCCGAGCAGCGCGAAGAACTCGCCGTCCGCCACGTCGAGGGCGAGCGTGTCCAGGGCCCGGACGCCGCCCGGATAGACCTTCGTCAGCTCCCGAATGGTGATGGCCGCCATCAGCGCTTGATCCCTCCGTGGAAGCGGAACCCGTACCGGCGGCTCACGAACAGGTACATGAGGACCACCGGCAGGGAGTACAGCAGCGAGAACGTGGAGATCAGCGGCAGGTCGGGCTGGCCGCCCTCGGTGTAGAAGGTGTACATGATCACCGAGGCGGGGGCCTTGTCCGGATCGCGCAGCAGCAGGAACGGCATGAGGAAGTCGCCCCAGACCTGCGCGACCGTCCACACCGCGACCGTGGCGAGGCCGGGCCGGATCACCGGGGCGACCACGTGCCGCAGGATCTGCAGCGGGGACGCGCCGAACACCCGCGCGGCCTCCTCGTAGGACGTGGGCGTCGCGTCGGTGAAGTCCTTCAGCAGGAAGATCGCCGCCGGGAGCAGCCCGCCGGTCAGCACCAGGATCACGCCGAGCCGCGAGTCGATCAGGTGCAGGTTGAAGGCCAGCAGGAAGATCGGCACCATCGCCGCCGTCCCGGTGATGATGGACGACAGCAGGAGCAGGACGTACAGCAGCGCGTCCCGTCCGGGCACCCGGACCCGGCTCAGCGCGTACGCCGCCAGCGCCGCCGACGTCACGACGAGCGCGGCCGTCCCGGCGGCGAGCAGCACCGAGTTGCGCAGCGACGCGAGCGCGTACGGGTTGTCCAGCAGGACCTCGAAGTTGTGCAGCGTGAAGTCGGGCAGGGACGCCGCTATGCCCGGATTCGCGTCGAACGGCGCGAACGCCAGCCAGAGCAGCGGCAGCGCGAAGAACCCGAGGACGGCGGAGACGAACGTGGCCAGGCCGATCCTGCGCAGCGCCTCCCGGACGGTCTCGTTCACGCGGTCGCCTCCCCGCGGTTCCGGAGGGCGCGCAGGTAGACCAGCGCGATCACCAGGTTGATCAGGATCATGATCAGCGAGATGGCGGCGCCGAAGCCGAGCCGGCCGTCGCCGAGGGCCGTCCGGTACACGTAGACCGACATGATCTCCGAGCGTCCGTCCGGGCCGCCGGCCGTGATCAGGAACGGTGTGAAGTCGTTGAACGTCCAGAGGCTGATCAGCAGCAGGCTCGTCAGCACATGGCCGCGGATGCGCGGGAGCACCGCGTCCCGCAACGTCTGCAACGTCGACGCGCCCGCGAGCCGGGTCGTCTCCAGATGGGACGGTGGAACGTTCCCGAGCGCGGCGCCGTAGAGCATCATCGAGAACGCGGTGCCGCGCCAGATGTTGAACACGATGATGCACGCCATCGGATGGTCGAGCAGCCACGCCGTGCCGGGGGTGCCGAGCAGCGCGTTGAGGGTGCCGCCGTCGCGGTCGAGGAGCGCGATCCAGAGGAACGCGATGACCGAGGACGGCAGGATCCAGGCGAGCAGGACGACCCCCTCGACCAGTCTCCGGATGGGGCCAGCGCGGTCGCGTATGACCCACGCGATCGCGAACCCGAGGACGGTCTGGCCGATCACCGCCGACCCGACGACGAACTGCAGCGTCAGCCACAGCGATCGGTGGAACTCCCCGTCGCCGAGCACGTTCCGGTAGTTGTCCAGGCCGACGAACTGCGGGTCGCTCGCCGCGATGCCGGTGAGGCGGTAGTCGGTCGTGCCCAGGTAGAGCGTCCAGAGCGCGGGGAACACGAGGAACACCGCGACCAGGACGAGCGCGGGCGCGACGAACGCGGCGGCGCGGCCCCGTCCGAGGCCGGCCGCGTCCTCCCCGAAGTGTGCTCTGACGTCAGCGCGGGGTGACGTGGGCGGCGCCACCGACGATCCCTTCGAGCTTCTCGGTGTATTCGGCGGCGGCCTGCTGCGGCGTCTTCCCCGACACCACGGCGGCCGTGGCCTCCTGCAAGGCCGTCGAAACCTGCGGATACACCGCGAGGCCGGGACGGTACGACGTGACGGGCAGGACCTTCTCCGACACGAACGTCAGGAACGGGTCGCCCGCGAGGATCTCCTTGTTGACGTCCGTCCGGGACGTGATCTCGGGGGTGCCGGCCGTCCGCGCCTTGATCATCTCCGCGGAGTTCATGAAGGCGAGCAGCTCGAACGCCTGCTGCGGGTACTCGGTGTTCGGGTTGAGGACGGTGACCGAGCCGCCCGACATGCTCACGAAGTCCTGCCCGCGGACGCCCTTGCCTGGTGAGATGGCCGGGATCAGGGCGTAGCCGACGTCCTGGTCGCGGGTCTTCATCTTCGCGACGCCGGTCTTCGGGTTGATGACGTCCCGCCAGAAGTAGTCGCCCTCGGCCAGGATGCCGATCTTGCCGGCGGCGAACTCCTCGAACGACTTGTCGCGCCCCTTGGCCTCCTGCTGGAGCTTGGGGTCGCCGAGGCCCTCGCTGCCGTAGATCTGCGCATACAGGCCGAGGGCCTGCTGGACGGCGGGGCCGCCGCCCGTCCACTTGCCGTCCGTGTAGATCTCGGCTCCGGCACCGGCGAGCATGGGCAGGAACCCCTGCATCGTGGTCGCCTCGCCCATCGCGGTGCCCGCGTTCAGCTGGATCGGGGTCACGCCAGGGAGCTTCTTCAGCGCGCGCGCCGCCGCGATGATGTCCGGCCAGCTCCTCGGCTGCCAGTCGGCGGGGAGACCGGCCTGCGCGAACAGCTTCTTGTTGAAGTACAGGAGGCGGCCGTCGGTCGCGGGCGGGACGCCGTAGCGCTCGTCCTCGAACATCGCCAGCTTTTGGACCGATCCAGGGATCTTCGTCCAGCCGTCCCAGGCGTCCGCCGGGGCGCCGACGACCTCCGACAGCGGCTTGATGTACCCGGCCTGGGCGAACTCGCCGACCCAGATGCCGTCGATGTCCATGATGTCGGCGCCCGACCGGGACTTCAGGTCCAGCGCCAGCTTCGTCTTGTACGCCTCGTCGTCCACGCCCTGGCCGCGGAACGTCACCTTCGCGGTGACGCCCTTCGCCTTCTGCGCCGCGACGAACCGCGGGATCACCGACTTCGTGATCCACTCGGCCTCTTCGGTGTTCTTGCCGCCCTCGATGGCGTTGCGGGTGATCGTCAGGGAGAAGCTCTTGGCGTCCTTGCCCCGATCGGGATCCGTCGAGGATCCGCCGCCGCCGCACCCGGCGAGCACCGCGCCCGCCATGACGAGCGCGGCCGCCGCGCCGATCCGCCTCCTGGAGAAGTCCCTACTGGAGAAGACCATGGGGTGACCTCCTACAAGCGTCACCTCGAACGTGAACGATGAAATCGATCACGTAAAGACTTCGGCGGCCACTTCTTTGATCAAGGGTCCATGAGTTCGGCGGAGCGGGCCGCGAACGCCTCCATGGCCTTGGCGGTGACGGGGCCGGGGGCGGCCGGGAGGACCGTGCCGTCCACCGCACGGATCGGCTGGACGTCGCGGGTGGTGGACGTCAGGAACGCCTCGTCGGCGCGGTACAGGTCGTCCAGCGCGAGGTCCTCCTCCTCGCCGCCGAACCACTCCAGCGCCAGGGCGCGCGTCACCCCGGCCAGGCAGCCCGACGACAGCGGCGGCGTGACGAGACGTCCGCCGAGCACGACGAAGATGTTGCTGCCCGTCCCCTCGCACAGGTTCCCGGCGGTGTTGCCGAAGATCGCCTCGCCGCCGCCGCGCTCCCTGGCGTAGGCGAGCGCGAGCGCGTTCTCCGCGTAGGACGTCGTCTTGAGGCCGGACAGCGCGCCGCGCTCGTTGCGCGGCCACGGCACGACGGTCACGTCCGCCGTCGCGGGGAACGGGTCCTGCGGCCCGACGATGATCGACACGGTCGGCCCCGCGTCGCCGCGCGCCGACCCCAGCGGGCCGGGGCCGCTCGTGTAGGTGATCCGGATGCGGGCCAGCGGCCACTTCGGCGCGGCGGCCAGCACTTCGAGGGCGCCCTGGGCGAGGACGTCGTGGTCCGGTTCGGGCAGGCCGAGGCCCGCCGCCGAACGGGCCAGCCGGCGCAGATGGCGGGTCAGCGCGAACGGCTCCCCGTTCGTCGCCTTCACCGTCTCGAAGATCCCGTCCCCGACGAGCATGCCGTGGTCGAAGACCGACACCATCGCCCGCTCGGGGTCGATCAGTTCCCCGTTCAGCCAGATCCTGGCCGTCACCGATAGCCACCTCCCCAATCGCCCGAGCCGGCGTCGGCCCGGCCTCGCGCCGTTCGCGGAGCGGCGGGAGTCCACCCACCCGATGGCCCCCACAGTACGGCGCGCGCGGCGAGGTGTTCGAAGTTTTCCGGCATCATCGGCCCGCTCGCCCCACCGAACCGGGACGAAACACCACGACGGTCAGGTCAGCACGCAGCCGAACGAATCCGCGAGGCCAGTCATCCCCGCCTCCGTCACGACCAGCGCCCGCCGGGTCGTCCCCCGCTCGAACCAGCCCAGCTCGATCATCCGGCCGGTCAGCGCGGACCCCAGCGCCCCGTTCAGATGCGGGCGCCGCTCCGTCCAGTCGAGGCACTGCCAGGCGAACCTCCGCCGCGCCCGCCGCAGCGCCGCGACGTCCAGGCCCAGCGCCCCCAGCCGCTCCTCGCCCTTCTCCGTCACCTCGAAGGCCTCCTCGCCGTCCGGCTCGATCAGGCCGCCGTCCAGCAGCGCCGCGAACAGCGCCACCCCCGCCGCCCCGGCCAGGTGGTCGTAGCACGTCCGCGCCTCGTGCAGCCGCCGCGCGTCCCGCGACTGCCGCAGGCTCCGCACCCGCACCGGCGGGCTGATCCGCGACATCGCCTCGATGACCTGCGCGACCTCGTCGCTGCGCAGCCGGTAGTACCGGTGCCGGCCCTGCTTGACCACCGTGACGAACCCGCCGTCCAGCAGCCGCCCCAGATGCGCGCTCGCCGTCGGCGCGCTCACCCCGGCCAGGCAGCCCGACGACAGCGGCGGCGTGACGAGACGTCCGCCGAGCACGACGAAGATG
>NZ_JABXFD010000182.1 GCF_013372625.1 Actinomadura sp. BRA 177 | reverse complement strand
GTCCGAGGGCGGCCTGGCGGGCCTCGCCAAGCCGGCGCCCGCGCCGCACGCCGCACCGACCTCCTTTGACAAGCCCCGGTTCGACAAGCCCCGGTTCGACAAGCCCGGTCTGGACGAGCCCGGGGCCTCCGAGTGGACGGCCGAGATCCCGCGGGCGGACGAGCCCGCCGCGAACCCGGCCGGGCCGACGCTGACCGACATGCCCGTCTCGGGGCTGTTCGGCAAGACGGCCGGAGAGGCGCCCAGAACGCCGGAGACGGCCGAGGAGCCCGAACCCCTGGAGCGGGAGCCGGAGGCGCGCTCCGCCTGGGACAGGCCCGCTGAGGCCGAATCCGCGTCACCGGACGTGACGGTCGACCTCGGGCCCGCGCCGTACGGCGGTGCGGACGCGGCGGCTCCGAAACCGCGCCACGCCTACGACACGGCCGAGGACGAGCCCGGCGACGACGCCGAGGACACGGCCGACGAGACGGACGTCCTGGCGGCGGAGCCCGAGGCCGACCTTGAACCCGAGCCGTCCGGTGCCGCCGAGGACGACGACGAGCCCGCCGGCGAACCGGCCGGGGACGGGCCGCAGGTGCGCATCCTGAGCGGCACCAAGCGCTACCACCGCGTCGACTGCGCCCTCATCGAGGACATCGGCGACGAGGCCGACGACCTGGAGTCGCTGTCCCGCGCCGAGGCGAAGTCCCGGGGCTGCACGCCCTGCCTGGTCTGCCAGCCCGACCGCGAGCACGCCCGCGACTGACACCGGCGGCGGCCGCGACGCGCGGCCGCCGATACCGGCTCAGCGGTCGCGGTGACGCTCCTCGCGCAGCTCCCGCAGCCGCTCGCGGCGGGCGTCCCGGTGCTCCCGGTGGAGTTCCCGCAGCTCCTCGTGGTGCCTGCGGTGCAGCTCGTGGGCCTCCCGGTGCCGGTCGCGGCGGTCGCCCTTCTCGCCGACCGCGCGGCGCTTCACCGAGACGCCGCCGAACAGCACCATCCCGGTGAGCCGGATGACGGGCGCGTCCGCGTCCACGCCGTCGTCCTCCGGCAGGTCGCTTCCGCCGAAGATCGCGGTGGGGGACCCGGTGACGCGGACGCCCGGCGGGACGGTGATGTCGACCCCGCCGAAGATGCAGGTGACGTTGACGGTCACCTCGCCCCGGCTGAGCACGGCCTGCCGGTAGTCGAGCTCGACGCCGCCGAACACGCAGGCGACGTTGGTGGTGGGCTCGGCGAGCCAGCGGCCCTTGCGCTGCGCCCCCGCGAAGATCGCCACGATGTTCGGCGACTGCGCCGGGGGCGGCGCGAGGGCGGGCTCCTTGCGCAGGTCGACCCGGGACCGCGGCGCCTGCTCGGACGGCAGGTTGCTGAGGACGGGCTCCAGGTCGGCGTACGTCTTGGCCTGGTAGACGGCGTCGATGCGCTCGGCGTGCTCCTCCGCCGTGATGCGCCCCTCCGCGAGGGCTTCGCGCAGGCGGTCGGCCACCTCGTCGCGGTCGGCGTCCGACGCGCGCATGGCCGCCGGGGACGGCGGGGCCGGACGTTCGGGGCCGGCGGGCTGCTCGGGAAGACTCACCGGACCATCATCGCAAACGAGATGTGTCGCGACGAACCCCCGTTACGGAAAAGTTCTCCGCCGCGCCCGGATTCGCCCGGACGCGGCTTCGTCCGGGCGCTGCTTCGTCCGGGCGCGGCGGAGAGCCTCACGCCTTGCGGAGGTAGTAGGTGAGCCCGAGGTCCTCGTCGCGGGTCGCGGGCAGGTCCGCGGGTCGGCCCTCGCTCACCGCGGTCGCGAGGACCTCGCCGGCGACCTCCTCCGTGTGCGTGCGCAGCGCCTCGGCGAGGTCGGTGCCGGTCGCCTCCCACCACAGCTCGATGCGGTCGGTGACCTCCAGCCCGGCGGCCTTGCGGGCCTCCTGGACGAGCCGGACGGCCTCCCGCACCAGGCCGGCGCGGCGCAGCTCGGGCGTGACGGTGAGGTCGAGCGCGACGGTCTCGCCGGCGGCGCTCTCCACCGCCCAGCCGCTGCGCGGCCGCTCGGTGACGATCACGTCGTCCGCCGACAGCGGCACCGTGCCGAGGCCGTCCGCCTCCACCTGCGCGTCGCCCGCGCGCAGCGCCTGCACGAGGGCGGCCGCGTCGGCGGAGGTGATCGCCTTGGCGACCTTCGGGGTGTCCTTCGCGTAGCGCTTGCCCAGCTCCCGGAAGTTCGGCTTGACCTCGTACTCGACCAGGTCGCCGCCGATCGACGACAGCTCCTCGAAGCCGAGGACGTTCAGCTCCTCGGAGATCTGCGCCCGCAGCTGCTCCGGCAGCGCGGACCAGCCGGGGGCGCCGACGAGGGCGCGGCCGAGCGGCTGCCGGGTCCGGACGCCGCTCGCGGCCCGCGCGGAACGTCCCAGCTCGACCAGGCGGCGGACGAGCGCCATCTGGGCGGTCAGGGCCTCGTCCACGAGGTTCTCGTCGACGGCGGGCCAGTCGGTGAGGTGCACCGACTCGGGGCCGTCCTCGGGCCGGATGACGTCCCACACGTGGTCGGTGATGAACGGGACGATCGGCGCCATCAGCCGGGTGAGCGTCTCCAGGCACTCGTACAGCGTCGCGAACGCCGCCGAGCCCTCCGGGGTCTCCGGGCCTTCCCAGAACCGACGCCGGGACCGCCGCACGTACCAGTTGGACAGGTCGTCCACGAACTGCGAGAGGCGCCGGCCGGCGCGCGCGGTGTCGAACTCCTCCAGCGCCGCGTCGACCTCGCGGACGGTGCGGTGCAGCTCGGCGAGCGCCCAGCGGTCCAGGAGCGGGCGGTCGGCCGGGGCGGGCGCCTCGGACAGCCGGTCCGGCGTCCAGGCGCGGCCCTGCGCCTCCGCCGCGTTCGCGTACAGGACGAAGAACGACGCGGTGTTCCAGTACGTGAGGAGGACCTTGCGGACGATCTCCTCCAGGGCGCCGTGCCCGACGCGGCGGGACGCCCAGGGCAGCCCGCTCGCGGCCATGAACCAGCGCACCGCGTCGGCGCCGTGCTCGTCCATCAGCGGGATGGGCCGCAGCACGTTGCCGAGGTGCTTGCTCATCTTGCGGCCGTCCTCGGCGAGGATCAGGCCGAGGCACACGACGTTCTCGTAGGACGACTGGTCGAACACGAGCGTCCCGACGGCCATGAGCGAGTAGAACCAGCCGCGGGTCTGGTCCTGGGCCTCGCAGATGTACTGGGCCGGGTAGGCGTTCTCGAAGACCTCGTTGTTGCGGTAGGGGGCGCCCCACTGGGCGAACGGCATCGAACCCGAGTCGTACCAGGCGTCGATGACGTCGGGGACGCGGCGCGCCTCCGTCCCGCACTGCGAGCACGGGATCGTCACGTCGTCCACATACGGCCGGTGGGGGTCGAGCGCGGACAGGTCCTGCCCGGCCAGCTCACCCAGTTCCTTTAGCGACCCCACACAGGTGACGTGGTCCTCATCCTCGCCGCAGACCCACAGCGGCAGGGGCGTGCCCCAGTAGCGGCTGCGGGACAGCGACCAGTCGACGTTGTTGCGCAGCCACTCCCCGTACCGGCCGTGCTTGACGGTCTCGGGGTACCAGTTGGTCTTCTCGTTCTCCTCCAGCAGACGGTCCTTGATCTGCGTGGTGCGGATGTACCAGGCCGGGAGCGCGTAGTAGAGCAGCGGCGTGTGGCAGCGCCAGCAGTGCGGGTAGCTGTGGTCGAAGTGCCCGCCGCGGAACAGCAGCCCGCGCGCGCGCAGGTCGTCGGTGAGCGGCTCGTCGGCGTCCTTGAAGAACTTGTTGCCGACCAGGGGCACCTCGCGCAGGAAGCGCCCGTCCGGCCCGATCGGGTTGACGATCGGCATCCCGTAGGCCTTGCAGACGGTCATGTCGTCGCCGCCGAACGCGGGCGCCTGGTGGACGAGCCCGGTGCCGTCCTCGACGGTGACGTAGTCGCCCAGGACGACGTAGTGCGCGTCGGGGATGTCGACCAGTTCGAAGGGCCGCTGGTAGGTCGTCCGCTCAAGCTCGGTGCCCTGATACGTGGCCAGCCGCTCGGCGCCCTCCCCGAGGACCTGGTCGAGCAGGGGCTCGGCCACGACGAGCACCTCGTCCGACCCGGCCGGACGGGCCGCGACGTAGGTGACGTCGGGGTGGACGGCGACGGCGGTGTTCGACACCAGCGTCCACGGGGTCGTCGTCCAGATGAGCAGCGCGGCGCCCATCTCGGCGAGCGGGCCGGACGTGACGGGCATCCGCACGTACACCGACGGGCTGGACACCGTCTCGTACCCGCCGGGCTGGCCCAGCTCGTGGTCGGACAGGCCCGTCCCGCAGCGCGGGCAGTACGGGGTGATGCGGAAGTCGCGGAACAGCAGGCCCTTGTCGAACACCTGCTTCAGCGACCACCAGACGGCCTCGACGTACTCGGGGTCCATCGTCCGGTACGCCTGGTCGGTGTTGACCCAGTAGCCCATGCGCTCGGTCATCTCTTCGAACGCGTCCACGTGGCGCAGGACCGACTCGCGGCAGCGGGCGTTGAACTCCGCGACGCCGTACTCCTCGATGTCCTTCTTGCCGGTGAGGCCGAGCTCCTTCTCCACGGCGACCTCGACGGGCAGCCCGTGGCAGTCCCAGCCGGCCTTGCGGGGGACGTGGTGGCCCTTCATGGTCTTGAAGCGCGGGAAGACGTCCTTGAAGACGCGGGCCTCGACGTGGTGGACGCCCGGCATGCCGTTCGCGGTGGGCGGCCCCTCGTAGAACACCCAGGGGTCGCCGGACGCGGTGCGCTCCAGCGACCGCTCGAAGACCTTGTTCTCCTGCCAGCGGCGCAGCATGTCCCGCTCCAGGGCGGGCAGATCGACCTGCGCGGGCAGCGGCCGAAAACCTCGGCTCACGATGGCGGACCTCCGGATCGACGTGAACACGTTGACCGGAGGGACGAGGCGCGCGCCCCGCGGTACCACCCTCCTTGACCGTGCCCGGACGGCACGGCCCGCTTCGTTCGAGTCTCGGCTGCCGGGTCTACCGCGCCCGCGGACCGGGGTCCGGGACGGTTCTTCCGGCGGCTCAGGGGTGATCGGACCGCCGGGCTCGCCCCCGGGCTCGCACCGTCCCCGGGTCGCTCATGGCCGCGTTCGGCGGCAGGTGTCCCCATCAGCGCCTGCCGTGCGACTGCTCGTCTGAACTTTAACGCACCCGGACGCCGTGCTCTTCCCCTTTCCGCCGGGTCCGGCCCCGGCGGGCGCCGCGGCGTTCCTTTGCGATCTCGTGCGCCGGGCGTGGGTTTCCGGGCGATCGGCGACCGGGCATAAGCGGTCGGTACCACGGCCCAGGTTGTTTACCGAGCCCGAGAAAGGGGACCTATGCTGCCCGCACTGCCCGTCGAGGCGATCAGCGCGAGGGAGGCCGACATGGCCGGCGCGACGAAGGGCACCCTGCCCGCCGGAAAGACCCCTGCCAGGACGACCAAGGCGCGTCCCGCCGCGGGCAAGTCCCGGCGCAAGGCCCCCGCCGCGAAGAGCCCGGCCGCGAAGAGTGCGGCGGACAAGCCGGCCGCCGCGGCGGAGCTGCCGGTGCGCGAGGGGGAGGACCGCTGGACGGCCGCGGAGCTCACCGAGGTGCGGGCCGGGCTGCAGGAGCAGATCGAGGGCCTGCGCGCCGAGATCGCCGCGTCCGCGAGCCAGATCGCCGAGGGCGACGGCAGCGACGGGGCCGGCGACGACCAGGCCGACGCGGGCGCCAAGACCTACGAGCGCGAGCACGAGCTCTCCCTGGCCTACAATTCACAGGACCTGCTCGCCCAGATCGAGCGGGCCGTCCAGCGGATGGACGCCGGCACGTACGGAACCTGCGAGTCGTGCGCCAAGCCGATCGGCAAGGCGCGACTTCAGGTCTTCCCGCGTGCGACCCTGTGTGTGACATGCAAACAACGCGAGGAACGTCGCTGAGCGACTCAACGAACCCAGAGCGCGAGGCCGGGGAGTCCACGGGACCTTCCCGGCCGCGCCGCGTCGGCGTGCTGGTCGCCGTGGCCCTGGCCGCGCTGGCCGCCGACGTCGTGTCCAAGATCATCGTGGTGGCGACGCTGCAGGACCGGGAGCCGATCCGGCTGCTCGGCGGGCTGCTGACGCTGCGCGAGACCCGTAACAGCGGCGCCGCGTTCTCCATCGGCACCGGTTACACGATCGTGTTCACCCTGATCGCCTGCGGCGTGGTGGTGGCCATCCTGCGGACCGCCCGCAACCTGCGCAGCGTGCCGTGGGCGGTCTGCCTCGGCCTGCTGCTCGGCGGCGCGGTCGGCAACCTGGCCGACCGGATGCTGCGCGAACCGGCGCCGCTGAAGGGCCATGTCGTCGACTGGATCCAGCTGCCGCACTGGCCGGTGTTCAACCTGGCCGACTCGGCGATCGTGTGCGGCGGCGTCCTCGCCGTGCTGCTGGCGGCGCGCGGCCTGCAGGTCGACGGGACGCGCATCACCGGCAAGGACGACGACCCGCCCGAGCCCGAGCCCGAGGAACCGGAGACGGCGCCGGAGAAGAAGTCCTGATGGGCGAGGTGCGCAGCCTCCACGTGCCGGACGGCCTGGAGGGCGAGCGGATCGACGCCGCGCTGGCCCGGCTGTTCGGGCTGTCGCGCGGCGGCGCCGCCGACATCATCGCCGCCGGGGACGTCCTGCTGGACGGCGCCGAGGTGGCCACCAAGTCGGAGCGGCTGCACGCCGGGGCCTGGCTGGAGGTCACGCTCCCGCCGCCGCCCGCGCCGCCCGCCCCGGTCGCCGAGCCCGTCCCCGGCATGGGCATCCTGTTCGAGGACGACGACATCGTCGTGGTGAACAAGCCGATCGGCGTCGCCGCGCACCCCACCACCGGCTGGACGGGCCCGACCATCCTCGGCGGGCTGCTCGGCGCCGGCCACACGATCGCGACCAGCGGCGCGTCCGAGCGGCAGGGCATCGTGCACCGGCTGGACGCCAACACCACCGGCGCGATGGTCGTGGCGAAGAGCGAGATCGCGTACTCGCGGCTCAAGCGCGCGTTCAAGGAGCGCCGCATCGACAAGCGGTACCGGGCGCTGGTGCAGGGCCACCCCGACCCGTTCCGCGGCACGGTCGACGCCCCCATCGACCGGCACCCGTCCGGCGACGGCCGCTTCGCGGTCGTGGCGGGCGGCAAGCCGTCGGTCACGCACTACGACACGGTGGAGGCGTTCCGGGCGGCGACGCTGCTCGACATCGACCTGGAGACGGGCCGCACCCACCAGATCCGGGTGCACATGTCCGCGCTCCGGCACCCGTGCGTGGGCGACATGGCCTACGGCGCCGACCCGACCCTCGCCGCGCGGCTCGGCCTGAAACGCCAGTGGCTGCACGCCGCCCGGCTGGGGTTCGAGCACCCCACCAGGGGCGACTGGGTGGAGTTCGAGAGCCCGTACCCGGACGACCTGGCCAGCGCCCTGGAGATCGTCGAAGCCGAGTCCTGACGGCTACAGCCCGAGCAGGCGCAGCCCAGCGGTGACACCGGCGGCGATGATCAGCACCACGAGGAACGGCGCCCGCAGCAGCAGCGCGCCGACGGCCGCGCCCAGGCCCGCCAGCCGGGCGGGGTCGAAGTCCAGCGACTTGCCGTCGGCGAGCGCCTGGACGGCGATCAGCGCGGTCAGCAGCGCCACCGGCACCAACTCGGTGAACCGCCGCACCCGCGGATCATCCAGCACCCGCTGCGGCGTAACGAGCCCGCCGAGCTTCAGCGCGTAACAGCCGAGCCCAGTAACGACCACCGCGATCCAAACGCTCACGGCGTCCCCCTCTTCCCGATCAGCGCGGGCAACGCCGCCACGGCCGCCAGCATGACCGGCACCCCCGGCGGCAGCACCGGCGTCGCCGCGACCGCGATGACGAGCGCCGCCAACGCCACCCGCACCGCGTCCCCGCCGCCGGTCAGGCGGGGCCAGAGCAGGGCCAGGAAGGCGGCTGGGCCGAGGACGTCCAGGCCGATGGCGTCGGGGTCGCCGAGGCGGGCCGTGCCGGCGGCGCCCAGGAGCGTTGTCGCGTTCCACGCGAGGTAGAGGCTGATCGCGGTGGTGTAGAAGCCGGCGCGGGCGGCCGCCGGGTCGCGCTGCGCGGTCGCGACGGCGGCGGTCTCGTCGATGACGACGTGCGCGGTGGCGAGCCGGCGCCAGCCGCGCACCCGCAGCGTCCGGGCGAGCCGCATCCCGTAGAGGGCGTTGCGGCCGCCGAGCAGGACCGCGCCGAGCGTCCCGGCGACCAGCCCGCCGCCCCCGCCGATCACGCCGGCCAGCGCGAACTGGGACGCGCCGGTGAACGTCAGCAGGCTCAGCACGCACGCCTGCGTGACGGTGAGGCCGGCGGTGACCGCCGCCGCGCCGAACGCGAGCCCCGACACACCCACGGCGATGCCCACGCTCAGCCCGGCCCGGACGGCCGCGGCCCGCGCTCCCGCGTCCGGCACGTGCTCGTCCGGGGCCGCCTCCACCGTGCTCATCGGCCGGATTCGGCGGCGTCCAGGCCCGCCTCGATGATCGCGTTCACGATGGGGGCGAGCCGTTCGGCGCCGAGGGACGGGGCGCGCTCGGCCATGGCCTCGACGATCTCGCGTTCCCGGCCGGGGTCGCGGCCGGCGAAGCCGCCGACGGGCTTGAGCCGCTGGACGGCGGCGGCCACGGCGGCGCGGTGCTCCAGCAGGACGGCGAGGGCGGCGTCGAGCTCGTCGATCGCCGCCCGGGCCTCGCCGAGCGTGCCGATCGCACCGGCGGACGGCAGCGCGACGCGCAGTTCGACGGGGTCGATCACCTGGTCGTGCATGTCGGGTTCCCTCTCGTGCCGCGGCGGGCCGCGCAGGGGAAGGTTCGGTGCCCGGGGCCGCGCCTGGTGGTGGACGTCCATGGAAAAGGCGAAGCCCATGGGGGCTTCGCCTCGGCCGGCTCCGGGGTCGTCGCTCAGGTCGCGGCGGCGACCGGCTCGCCCGGAGCCGGCTGCGTAAACCTGGAATGGCGACGTTCCACGGTCCCGATGGTAGGCGGTCCCGTCCCGCGCCGCCAAACTCCGGACAGGACGTCCCACGTGCTGAGACGCCGGTCGGGGAGCGCGGGGAGCGCGGGGAGCGCGGGGATCGGGCGCGTCGGGGCGCGTGGGGCGGCCGATGCGGGTTAGGCTCTCAGGACCGCGTCATCCCGGCGTCCCGTCCGGGTTGACGATCTTCCCCCGGGACCGATATCGCCATCACGTGCCGGCCAGGCACGTGGGCGGTCGCATGCGACGAGCAGGAGGCGCAGCAGCACATGGCGGACTCATTCGTTCATCTGCACGTCCATACGGAGTACTCCATGCTCGACGGAGCGGCCCGGCTGAAGCAGATGTTCGAAGAGGTGGACCGGCAGAAGATGCCGGCGATCGCCATGACCGACCACGGCAACATGCACGGCGCGTACGAGTTCCACAAGCACGCGACGGCCGCGGGCATCACCCCGGTGATCGGCATCGAGGCGTACATGGCGCCGGAGTCGCGGTACCACAAGAAGAAGGTCCAGTGGGGTGAGCCGAGCCAGAAGCGCGACGACGTCTCCGGCGGCGGGCTGATCAACCACATGACGCTGTGGGCGCGGAACCGGACCGGCCTGCACAACATGTTCAAGCTGTCGAGCCGCGCGTACACCGAGGGCTTCGTGTTCAAGTACGCGCGCATGGACGAGGAGCTGCTCGCCGAGCACGCCGAGGGCGTGATGGGCACGACCGGCTGCCCGTCCGGCAAGATCCAGACGCGGCTGCGGCTCGGCCAGTTCGACGAGGCGCTGAAGGCCGCCGCGACCTTCCAGGACATTCTCGGCAAGGACAACTACTTCCTTGAGCTGATGGACCACGGGCTCGACATCGAGCGCAACGTCCGGCAGGGCCTGCTCGACATCGGCCGGAAGCTCAACATCCCCCCGGTGGTGACGAACGACTCGCACTACACCCACGAGTCGGAGGCCACCGCGCACGACGCGCTCCTGTGCGTCCAGGTGGGCAAGCAGCTCGCCGACCCGGACCGGTTCCGGTTCAACGGCAGCGGCTACTACATCAAGACCGCGGACGAGATGCGCGGCATCGACGGCTCGGACGCGTGGCTGGAGGGCTGCCGGAACACCCTGATGATCGCCGAGCGGGTCGACCCGGCGGGCATGTTCGAGTACCGCGACCTCAGCCCCCGCTTCCCCGTCCCGGAGGGCGAGACGGAGGAGAGCTGGTTCCGCAAGGAGGTCTGGAAGGGCCTGGAGCGGCGTTTCCCGGACGGCCTCCCGGACGGCTACAAGGAGCAGGCCGAGTACGAGATGGGCGTGATCCTCGGCAAGGGGTACCCGTCCTACTTCCTCGTCGTCGCCGACTTCATCATGTGGGCGAAGGAGAACGGCATCCTGGTCGGGCCGGGGCGCGGATCCGCCGCGGGGTCGCTGATCGCCTACGCGATGGGGATCACCGACCTCGACCCGATCCCGCACGGGCTGATCTTCGAGCGGTTCCTGAACCCCGAGCGCGCGTCCATGCCGGACATCGACATCGACTTCCCGGAAGACCGGCGCGCCGAGGTCATCAAGTACACGACGGAGAAGTGGGGCGCCGACAAGGTCTCCTTCATCGCCACGTTCGGCACGATCAAGGCGAAGGCCGCGATCAAGGACGCGGGCCGCGTCCTCGGCTTCCCGTACGCGCTCGGCGACCGGATCTCCAAGGCGTTCCCGCCCGCGGTGATGGGCAAGGACATCCCGCTGTCGGGCATCTTCGACGACAAGCACCCCCGCCACGGCGAGGCGGGCGAGCTGCGCAAGCTGTACGAGGAAGAGACCGACGTCAAGCAGATCATGGACCTGGCGCAGGGCCTGGAGGGGCTGATCCGGCAGACCGGCGTGCACGCGGCCGGGATCATCATGTCCGGTGAGACGATCACCGACCACGTCCCGATCATGCGCCGGGACGCCGACGGGGCGATCATCACGCAGTTCGACTACCCGACCTGCGAGACGCTCGGCCTGCTGAAGATGGACTTCCTGGGCCTGCGCAACCTGACGATCATCGACGACGCGCTCAAGGGCATCAAGAAGAACAAGGACGTCGACGTCGACCTGCTCGGCCTCTCGCTGGACGACCAGCCGACCTACGACCTGCTCGCGCGCGGCGACACGCTGGGCGTGTTCCAGTTCGACGGCGGCCCGATGCGCGCGCTGCTGCGGCTGATGAAGCCGGACAACTTCGAGGACATCTCCGCCGTCGGCGCCCTGTACCGGCCGGGCCCGATGGGCGCGAACTCGCACACGAACTACGCGCTGCGCAAGAACGGCCAGCAGGAGATCACCCCGATCCACCCGGAGCTGGCGGAGCCGCTCAAGGAGATCCTCGACACGACCTACGGCCTGATCGTCTACCAGGAGCAGGTCATGGCGATCGCGCAGAAGGTGGCGGGCTACACGCTCGGCAAGGCGGACCTGCTCCGCCGCGTGATGGGCAAGAAGAAGAAGGCGGAGCTGGACGCCCAGTACGTCGGCTTCGAGCAGGGCATGGTGGACAACGGCTTCTCCAAGGAGGCCGTGAAGACGCTGTGGGAGATCCTCGTCCCGTTCTCCGACTACGCGTTCAACAAGGCGCACTCCGCCGCGTACGGCCTGGTGTCCTACTGGACGGCGTACCTGAAGGCGAACTACCCGGCCGAGTACATGGCGGGCCTGCTCACGTCCGTCGGGGACGACAAGGACAAGAGCGCCCTGTACCTGTCGGAGTGCCGCCGGATGGGGCTGAAGGTCCTGCCGCCGGACGTCAACACGTCCGAGGCCGACTTCACCCCGCTGGGCGACACCGAGATCCGCTTCGGCCTGTCGGCGGTCCGCAACGTCGGCCACAACGTGGTGGACGGGATCGTCGCGGCCCGCCGGGAGAAGGGCGCCTACACCGACTTCAACGACTTCCTCAACAAGGTCCCGCCGCAGGTGTGCAACAAGCGGGTCGTGGAGTCGCTGATCAAGTCGGGCGCGTTCGACGAGCTGGGCCACGAGCGCAAGGCGCTGCTGATGGTGCACGAGCAGGCCATCGACTCGGTCATCGACCTCAAGCGCAAGGAGGCCGTCGGCCAGGACTCCCTGTTCGGCGCGCTGGAGGACGACGGCGGAGAGGACGCGTTCGCCGTCGCGATCCCCGAGGGCGAGGAGTGGGACAAGACCACCCTGCTCGCGTTCGAGCGGGAGATGCTCGGCCTGTACGTGTCCGACCACCCGCTGCTCGGCGTCGAGCACATCCTGGAGCGCGAGGCCGACTGCACGATCGCGGTGCTGAACGGCGGCGAGCGGCCGGACGGCCAGATCGTGATCGTCGCGGGCCTGCTGTCCGGGCTGCAGCGCAAGGTCACCAAGCAGGGCAACTCGTGGGCGATGTTCCAGCTGGAGGACCTGGGCGGCTCCATCGAGGTGCTGTGCTTCCCCTCGTCCTACCAGCTGTGCTCCACGCTGCTGGCCGAGGACGCGATCCTGATCGTCAAGGGCAAGCTGGACCGCCGCGAGGACGTCGCGAAGATCATCGCGATGGAGGTCACCCAGCCCGACCTCACGATCACCGACGCGACCGGCCCGCTGTCGGTCACGATGCCGCTCGGCCGCTGCACGCCCCCCACGGTCTCCCGCCTCAAGGAGGTCCTGGTCACCCACCCGGGCACGGCGGAGGTGCACCTGCACCTGCAGAACGGCCCGCGCACCACGGTCGTCCGGCTGGACGACCGGCTCCGCGTGGCGCCGTCCCCGGCCCTGATGGGCGACCTGAAGCAGCTCCTCGGCCCGTCCTGCCTCGGCTGATGGCCGTCCGGTGCTGCGCGGAGCCCGCGCCGGCGCGCCTGCTCATCCTGGCGGACTCGGCGGCGACCCGCTACTCGGTGAGCACCTGCGCCGCCTGCGGCGGCGCGGTGATCGAGTACTACAGCTACGACGACTGGGACACCGGCGACCCGGCCGGCTACGAGAAGTACTGGTGGTGGCGGATGGACGCCGGCGACACCGCCGCCTTCCGCGAGGCGGTCACCGCCTGCCCCGCGCCGCTGGACGCGGACTGCCCGTGCCCCGTCCACCGGGCGCTGAAGCAGCGGACGCCCCGCCCGCTGCCGCCGTCCTCCGAGTCCCCTTACGACAAGGCCGAGGTTCCGCGCACCCGCTTCACCGTGGACGAGGACGGCGCGATCCGCTGGACGAGCCCCTGAGCTAGGGGCCGACCGCCGACGGGACGGCGGCGGGGGTCAGTTCGGCTTTCCAGTCGACGAAGCGGCCGAGGCCGTCGAAGGCGGCGTGCGCGGTGCCGCCGCCGGGGAGCGTGACCTCGGTCTGCTCGGCGGTCTGCCGGTAGGCGACGCGGTGGTGGGAGAGGAGTCCGGCGAGCGTCAGGCGGGGCTCGTGCGGGAACAGGCTCGCGGCGTTGGCGAGGAGCCGGGGGAGCGGGACCGGGTCCCACTGGGCGTGCGGCACCTGCGGGTCGTCGACGTGCAGGTAGGCCGAGCCGCCGTCGTAGCCGGCGCCGATGTAGCCGGCGCCGCCGAGGACGCCGCCGGCGGCCATCGCGATCAGCTCGCCGCCGTGCCCGGCCGGGCCCTCGTACCAGGACAGGTCGACCTCGGGGGTGGTGAACTCGGGGATGGCGAGCCGCTCCCCGACCGCCCGGATGACCAGCGTCGGGGTGACCGCCGGGTGCGCGTCGCCGAACTGCGGGTTCGCCCAGCCCCACAGCCAGGTGCGCTCGCGGGCCGCGTAGCTGCCGAGCAGCGACACGCGGACCGTGACGCCGCCGCTGGTGTAGGTGCGGGCGGTCAGGTCGGCGCTCCAGTCCTCGCGCGGCAGGAACTCGGCGAGCGTCTCCTGCTGCTGCAGGACGACGGCCGCGCGCGCGGCGCCGAGGCGTTCGAACGCAGGACTGAATCCGGACATGTCGGGCACATTATCCCAGTAATCGGGGCGGTCGTGGGCGGGAATCGGACACCCTTCGAGAGTCGATCGGCCGAACCGGGCAGGCTAGGCTTTCGCTGTCAGAGCACTCACACCTAGGAGCGTACGAGGTGCGGCGACCCACCGGGAGGCTCTTCGCGACGAGGCTCTGGGTGACGGGGGCCGCGACCGCCGCGATCATGGCGGTGATCGGGCCGCTCGCGGGCCTGCTGTGGGCCAAGATCGCTCCCCCGGTGACATTCGTGATCGTCCAGGGTGAGGCGCTGCTGGCCGACCCGGAAGGACAGGGCCCGATCGGCACCGACGCGCGGTTCGCCCTCATCACCCTCGTCGCCGGGATCCTGTGCGGGGTCGCCGCCTATCTGGCGGGCGGGCGCGGCAACGACGTCGCGCTGCTGCTGGGCCTGGCCGCCGGCGGGTGCGCCGCCGCCGTGCTGGCCTGGAAGACCGGGCACATGATCGGGCTGGGCGGCTTCCAGGACGCGGTCCGCAACGCGCGCGACGGCACCGAGGTCACCGGCGTCGCCGACCTGCGCGCCACGGGCGTCCTGATGTTCTGGCCGGTGTCGGCCGTGGCGGCGTACGGGCTGCTGGAGGTCGCCGTCCGGCGGCTACCCCCGGGCGATCGCGGCGACGGCGGCGCCGGTGAGGCGGACGAGGTCGGCGGGGACGAGTTCGATCTGGAGTCCGCGCCGACCGGCGGAGACGTAGACGGTCCCGAGCGCTGACACCGACGCGTCGACCACGGCGGGCAGCCGCCGCCGCTGCCCGAGCGGGCTGATCCCGCCGACGACGTACCCGGTGGCGCGCTCGGCGTCCCTCGGGTCGGCCATCTGCGCCTTCTTGCCGCCGGCCGCCGCCGCGAGCGCCTTCAGGTCCAGGCTGGACGACACCGGGACGATCCCGACCGTGAGCCGCCCGTCGACCTCCGCGAGGAGCGTCTTGAAGATCTGCCCGTACGGGATGCCGAGCGCGTCGGCGGCGGCCTCGCCGTAGGACTCGGCGCTCGGGTCCGCCTCGTAGGCGTGCAGCGTGTACTCGATCCCGGCGTTCGCCGCCGCGACGGTCGCCGGCGTCCCCTTGCCACCCTTGCCCGCTTTGCCGCCCTTGGCCTTGGCAGTGCTCATGGGGGCAGTCTGCCGTGACCGGTCAGTTCGCGGTGAACGACCCGTCCAGGAACTGCCCGGCGGGGATCATGGGCAGCACGTTCAGGATGCGGTTCTCCCGGGCCAGCAGGTCCCGCTCGGCGGCGAGCCGCAGCGCCGCGTCCTCGCACTCCAGCAGGCGCTGCTTGTCGTGGCCGTCCAGGATCAGCGACGCGGCGACCAGGTAGGACAGCGCGACCGGGTCGTCCGGCGGCGGGTCCTCCTCGGCCGGTCCGGCGCCGGCGGCGCCGAGCCGGTGCCGGTACACCCGGTACAGCCGCCGGACGCGCGCCGCCATCGGGCCGGGGTCGCTCCCCGGCTCCTCGGGCAGGAACTCGACCTCGCCCTGCAGGTAGGGGCGCGACCGGTCGAGCTCCTTCACCCGGAACCGGCGGGTCCCGACCGTGACGATGTCGTAGCGGCCGTCGGGGTGCGGGGTCACCTCGCGCAGTTCGGCGACGCAGCCGATCTCGGCGAGCCGGTGCGCGGCGCCCTCGCCGACCTCGTGGCCGAGTTCGATGCCGACGACGCCGAACCCGCGCGGCTCGGGCCGCTCCAGCAGGTCGCCGACCAGCCGGCGGTAGCGGTCCTCGAACAGGTGCAGGGGCAGCAGCAGCCCCGGGAACAGCACAGTGCCGAGGGGGAACAGGGCGAGCCGCTCGGTCACACTTCTCACTCCCGCGTTCCTGGGCGCCGCCGGGCGGACGCCCTCGCCCGCCAGCGTACGTCGATATTGATGATCTTGGTAAGGGAGGCTTTTTCAGCATGTGAAGGCGTTGTCATCAGCGCGGGCCAATACCCGGTGATTGGCCATGCCTCCGGAACGGACCGGCCGGTAGCGTCGGCGGCATGAGGATGCTCGTCGTCGACGCCTTCGCCGACCGCCCGTTCACCGGCAACCCGGCCGGCGTGTGCCTGCTGCGGGACGCCGCCGACCCGGACTGGATGCAGCGCGTCGCCGCCGAGATGAAGCACTCGGAGACGGCGTTCGTCCGTCCCGTCGTCGACGACGGCGCCGATTTCGAGTTGCGCTGGTTCACGCCCGTTATGGAGGTCGCACTCTGCGGGCACGCCACCCTGGGCTCCGCGCACGCCCTCTACGAGACCGGGACGGTGGCGCCGGACCGTCCGATCCGGTTCCGGACGCTCAAGAGCGGCGTCCTCACCGTCACCCGCGAGGGCGACGGGTCGCTGTCGATGGACTTCCCGGTCTGCCCGGCCGAGCCGATCGACGTCCCCGAGGGGCTGCCGGAAGCGCTCGGCCTCCAGGTGCTCCGCGCCGGGCGCAACGTCCAGAACGACCTGCTGGTGGAGGTCGCGGACGAGACGGCCGTGCGGAAGGCCGCCCCGGACATCCGCGCGCTCGCCGCGATCGACGCGCGCGGCGTGATCGTCACGGCGGCGGCCGACCCCGGGCGGGCGCACGACTTCACGTCCCGGTTCTTCGCGCCGCGCGTCCTGCCCGGCGACGCCGAGGACCCGGTCACCGGCTCCGCGCACACCGCCCTCGCGCCCTACTGGGCCGGACGGTTCGGCCGCGACACGCTGACCGGGTACCAGGCGTCCGTGCGCGGCGGGGCCGTCCGCGTCGTGCTGCGCGGCGACCGGGTGATCCTGTCTGGAACGGCCGTGACCGTCCTGGACGGGGCCTTCAACGCCTGAGACGCGCCGCGTCTCGGGACGTGAGACGGTGCGCGAGGGGCCGGAGGCACTCCGTAGACTGGGACGCGTGATTTCCCGTATCGACCTGCGCGGCTCGCTTCCCGGCGACCTGCGCTCCGTGCTGCCCCGCGCCGAACTCGACGTCGAGGCCGCCCTGGACAAGGTGCGGCCCATCTGCGAGGACGTGCGCCATCGCGGCTCGGCGGCGGTACGGGAGCACACGAAGGCGTTCGACGGGGTCGAGCTGGAGAGCACGCGCGTCCCGGTGAAGGCCGTCCACCAGGCCCTCGCCGACCTCGATCCCGCCGTCCGGGACGCGCTGGAGGAGAGCATCCGCCGCGCCCGCGTCGTGCACCGCGCCCAGCGCCGCACCGACGTCACCACGCAGGTCGTGCCCGGCGGCACCGTCACCGAGCGGTGGATCCCGGTCGAGCGCGTCGGCCTGTACGTGCCGGGCGGGCGAGCGGTGTACCCGTCCAGCGTGGTCATGAACGTGGTGCCGGCGCAGGAGGCGGGCGTCGGGTCGCTCGCGGTGACCTCGCCCGCGCAGAAGGACTTCGGCGGGCTGCCGCACCCGACCATCCTGGCCGCGTGCGCGCTGCTCGGCGTGGACGAGGTCTACGCCGCAGGCGGCGCGCAGGCGATCGCGATGTTCGCCTACGGCACCGGCGAGTGCCCGCGCGCCGACCTGGTCACCGGGCCCGGCAACGTCTACGTCGCCGCCGCGAAGCGGCTGCTCAAGGGCGTGATCGGCATCGACGCCGAGGCCGGGCCGACCGAGATCGCGATCCTCGCCGACGGCACCGCGAACCCGGTGGACGTCGCCGCCGACCTGATCAGCCAGGCCGAGCACGACACGCTCGCCGCCGCCGTCCTCGTCACCGGCTCGGTGCGGCTCGCCGACGAGGTCGAGGCCGAGCTGAAGGCCCAGGTGGCGCGCACCAAGCACACCGAGCGGATCATCGAGGCGCTCGCCGGGCGGCAGTCCGGCATCGTCCTGGTGGACGGCGTCGAGGACGGCCTGAAGGTCGTCGACGCCTACGCCGCCGAGCACCTGGAGATCCAGACCGCCGATGCCGCCGCGGTCGCCGCCCGCGTCCGCAACGCCGGCGCGATCTTCGTGGGGCCGCACGCGCCGGTGTCGCTCGGCGACTACCTCGCCGGATCCAACCACGTCCTGCCGACCGGCGGGTGCGCCTGCCACTCGTCCGGGCTGTCGGTCCAGTCGTTCCTGCGCGGCGTGCACGTCGTCGAGTACGACCGGGACGCCCTTGCCGAGGCCACCGGGCGCGTGGTCGCGCTCGCCGAGGCCGAGGACCTGCCCGCGCACGGCGCCGCACTGAAGGCCCGCTTCGATTGGGAGATTCCTTCGTGACCTCGCTGAACGACCTGCCGCTGCGGGACGACCTGCGCGGCCGCGAACCCTATGGCGCGCCGCAGCTGGACGTCCCGTACGCGCTGAACACCAACGAGAACCCGTACCCGCCGTCCGAGCGGCTGGTGAAGGCCCTCGGCGACGCCGTCATGGACGTCGGCGGGACCCTCAACCGCTACCCCGACCGCGACGCCGCCGCGCTCCGCGAGGACCTCGCCGCGTTCCTCAACACCGACACGCCCACCGCGGGCCTCACGGTCGACCGGGTGTGGGCGGCGAACGGCTCGAACGAGATCATCCAGCAGATCCTGCAGGCGTTCGGCGGGCCCGGCCGCACCGTGCTCGGCTTCGAGCCGTCCTACTCGATGCACCCGATCATCACCGCCGTGTCGGGGACCCGCTGGGTGAACGCCTTCCGCGACGAGGACTTCGGCCTCGAACCCGAGCGTGCCATCGCCGCCGTCGAGGAGCACCGCCCCGACGTGGTGTTCCTCACCTCGCCGAACAACCCGACCGGCACCGCCCTGCCGCTGGACGCGATCAAGGCGGTGCTGGAGGTCGCGCCGGGCATGGTCGTCGTCGACGAGGCGTACGCGGAGTTCCGCCGCGCCGAGACGCCGTCCGCCCTCACGCTGCTGGACGGCAACCCGCGCCTGATCGTCACCCGGACGATGTCGAAGGCGTTCGCGATGGCCGGGACCCGGCTCGGCTATCTGGCCGCCGGCCCCGCCGTGCTCGACGCGCTGCTGCTCGTCCGGCTGCCCTACCACCTGTCGGCCGTCACCCAGGCCGTCGCCCGCACCGCCCTCGCCCACGGCGCGGAGCTGCTCGGCGGCGTCGAGGCCCTGCGCCGGGAGCGCGACGAGATCGTCGCGTGGCTGCGCGCCGAGGGTTTCCGGGTGGCCGACTCCGACGCCAACTTCGTCCTGTTCGGGACGTTCCCGGACCGGCGTAGGGTCTGGGAGAACCTGCTGGAACGCGGCGTGCTGATCCGCGAGGTGGGGCCGCCCGAGTGGCTGCGGGTCAGCGTCGGCACCCCCGAAGAGATGAAGGCGTTCCGCACCGCACTGAAGGAGAGTCTGTGACGCGCAAGGGACGGATCGAACGCGGGACCAAGGAGACCCAGGTCCTCGTCGAGATCGACCTGGACGGGACCGGGCAGGTCGACGTCGCGACCGGCGTGGGGTTCTTCGACCACATGCTGGCCCAGCTCGGCAAGCACGGGTCGTTCGACCTGACCGTCAAGACGTCCGGCGACCTGCACATCGACAGCCACCACACGATCGAGGACACCTCGATCGCGCTCGGCCAGGCGTTCCGGGAGGCGCTCGGCGACAAGGCCGGCATCCGCCGCTTCGCCGACGCGTCCATCCCGCTGGACGAGGCGCTCGCGCAGGTCACCGTGGACGTCTCCGGCCGCCCCTACCTGGTGCACGTCGAGCCGGACGGGATGGCCCCGATGATCGGCCCCGAGTACGACACCACGATGACCCGGCACATCTTCGAGTCGTTCGTGTCGAACGCGCGGGTGGCGCTGCACGTGCACGTCCCGTACGGGCGCAACGCCCACCACATCGTGGAGGCGCAGTTCAAGGCCCTCGCCCGCGCGCTGCGCGACGCGGTGGCGCTCGACCCGAAGGTGCACGGCATCCCGTCCACCAAGGGGGCCCTGTAGCCGTGGAGATCGGCGACGCGCACCTCACCTACGGCAACATCGTGGTCTTCGCGGTGGGGGTGTTCCTGCTGGCGGGCGTCTACAGCTTCATCAAGCAGGGCATCAAGTTCGGGGCGCTGATCCTGCTCGTCCTCGCCGGGCTCGCGTTCGCCGGGGGAGTGATGTGGCTGTGACGAGGATCGTCATCCTGGACTACGGGTCCGGCAACCTGCGCTCGGCCGAGCGCGCCGTGGCCCGGGCCGGCGCCGACGTGACCGTCACCGCCGACTGGGACGCCGCGCTGAACGCCGACGGCCTGGTCGTCCCCGGCGTCGGCGCGTTCGCCGCCTGCATGGCGGGCCTGCGCGCGGTCCGCGGCGACCAGATCATCGGCCGCCGCCTCGCGGGCGGGCGCCCGGTCCTCGGCATCTGCGTCGGCATGCAGATCCTGTTCACCAAGGGCATCGAGCACGGCACCACCACCGAGGGCTGCGGCGAATGGCCGGGCACGGTCGACCGCCTGGACGCGCCGGTCGTCCCGCACATGGGCTGGAACACCGTGGACGTCCCCGAGGGGTCCGTTCTCTTCGACGGCCTGGCGGGCGAGCGGTTCTACTTCGTCCACTCCTACGCCGCCCGCAGCTGGGACCTGGAGCCCGACCCGTCCGGCACGATCGCCCCGCCCCTGGTGACGTGGGCCGAGCACGGCGACCGCTTCGTCGCCGCCGTCGAGAACGGCCCGCTGTGCGCCGCCCAGTTCCACCCGGAGAAGTCCGGCGACGCCGGCGCGCACCTACTGCGCAACTGGCTCTCCACGATCGCCTGAGAACACGCCCGATCACCCCGTCCCATCAGCCTCGATAGGGTTTCCGCATGACTCTGACGCTCCTTCCCGCCGTCGATGTCGCCGATGGCCAGGCGGTCCGCCTGGTCCAGGGCGAGGCCGGCACCGAGACCTCCTACGGCGCCCCGCTCGACGCGGCGCTCGCCTGGCAGAAGGCGGGGGCGGAGTGGATCCATCTGGTCGACCTGGACGCGGCGTTCGGCCGCGGCTCCAACCGGGAGCTGCTCGCCGAGGTGACCGGGCGGCTGGACGTGAAGGTGGAGCTGTCCGGCGGCATCCGCGACGACGCGTCGCTGGAGGCGGCCCTGTCCACCGGCTGCGCCCGCGTCAACATCGGCACGGCGGCGCTGGAGAACCCGGAGTGGTGCCGGAAGATCATCGCCTCGCACGGCGACAAGATCGCGGTGGGGCTGGACGTGCGGGGCACGACGCTCGCCGCGCGCGGCTGGACGCGGGAGGGCGGCGACCTGTGGGAGGTGCTCGCCCGGCTGGAGGACGACGGCTGCCCCCGCTACGTGGTCACCGACGTCACCAAGGACGGGACGCTGCGCGGCCCCAACACCGAGCTGCTCCGCGAGGTCTGCTCCCGCACCGACAAGCCCGTCATCGCGTCCGGCGGCGTCTCGTCGCTCGATGACCTGCGGGCCCTGGCCGGTCTCGTCTCCGACGGGGTCGAGGGTGCGATCGTCGGCAAGGCGCTCTACGCGCAGGCGTTCACGCTGGAGGAAGCCCTGGAGGCCGTGAAGTGACCGTGGCCGTGCGGGTGATCCCGTGCCTGGACGTCGATGCCGGGCGCGTGGTCAAGGGCGTCAACTTCCAGAACCTGCGGGACGCCGGCGACCCGGTGGAGCTGGCGCGCCGCTACGACGCCGAGGGCGCCGACGAGCTGACGTTCCTGGACATCACCGCGTCCAGCGCCGACCGGTCCACGACCTACGACGTGGTGCGCCGCACCGCCGAGCAGGTGTTCATCCCGCTGACCGTCGGCGGCGGCGTCCGGACGGTTGAGGACGTCGACCGGCTGCTGCGCGCCGGGGCCGACAAGGTGTCGATCAACACGGCGGCGATCGCGCGGCCGGAGTTCCTGCGGGAGGCCGCGCACCGGTTCGGGTCGCAGTGCATCGTCCTTTCGGTGGACGCGCGACGGGCCGAGGGCACCGAGTCGGGCTTCGAGGTGACCACGCACGGCGGCCGCAAGGGGACGGGCATCGACGCGATCGAGTGGGCCCGCCGCGGCGAGGAGCTGGGCGTCGGGGAGATCCTGCTGAACTCGATGGACGCCGACGGCACCAAGGCCGGGTTCGACCTGGAGATGCTCCGCCGCGTCCGGGAGACGGTGACGGTACCGGTGATCGCCAGCGGCGGCGCCGGGGCGGTGGAGCACTTCGCACCCGCCGTGGAAGCGGGCGCCGACGCCGTCCTCGCCGCCAGCGTCTTCCATTTCGGGGAGCTGAAGATCTCCGAGGTCAAGACCGCCCTGCGTGCGGCGGGCAACCCCGTCCGCTGAATCCGCTGTAGAGGAACCCCCCGGTATGACCATCGCGTTGGCGACGTGTTCGCTGCTGCCCGACGGAAGTGACGACGTCCGGGATCTGGTCGGCGCGCTCGGCTCCCTGGGCGCCGAGGCCGAGCCCGTCGTCTGGGACGGCGACGTCGACTGGTCCCGCTACGACCTGGTCGTCGTCCGCTCCACCTGGGACTACACGTCCCGGCGGGACGAGTTCGTGGCGTGGGCGGAGAGCCTGCCGCGCGTTCTCAACCCGGCGGAGGTCATCCGCTGGAACACCGACAAGCGCTACCTCCGCGACCTCGCCGGCGCGGGCGTGCCCGTCGTCCCGACGCTCTGGGACCCGGACGACATCCCGTCCGAATGGCCCGAGTACGTCATCAAGCCGGCGGTCTCGATCGGCTCCGGCGACACGGCCCGCTGGGGCCCCGGCGAGGAGGAGCGGGCTCGCGCCCACCTGCGCTCGCTGCGCGACGCCGGACGGACGGCGATGGTCCAGCCCTACCTGTCCGCGGTCGACTCCGTGGGGGAGACGGCCCTGGTCTTCTGCGACGGCGAGTACAGCCACGCCGGCCGCAAGGCGCAGATCCTCACCGCCGGCGCGGGCATCGAAGGCCCCGTCCGGAACGACAGGACGCGCGGCCAGGTCAGCGCCTCCACCGCGACCGAGGCCGAACTGGACGTCGCGAACCGCGCCCTCGCCGCCGTCCCGGGTGGCGAGAACCTCCTCTACGCCCGCGTCGACCTCATCCCGGGCCCGGACGGATCCCCGCTGATCATCGAGCTGGAACTGACCGAACCCAACCTCTACCTCCACCACGCCCCCGGCAGCGCCGAAAGCTTCGCCAAGGCGATCGCCGCCCGGCTCTAGACCGGGTCCTCCTCGGGCGCCGGGACGGCCGCCTCGGGGGAGCGTTCCGCGATCGGGAGGATGATGGCGGACGGGTGGTCCGGGTCGTGGAAGACCTCCTGGTGGGCCTTGACCATGCGCGTCTCGGTGGTGGCCAGGGGTTCGCCGGTGCCCGGGTTCACGGCGACCTTGGGATGGGCGCCGCTGGTGACGTGGACGCGGATCCGGTGGCCGCGCGCGAAGCGGTGGCCGGTGGGCCACAGGTCGACGGCGATGCGGCGGACGCCGTCCGTCCCGACGGGCTTCTCGGCGACCGCGGGCAGCCGCAGGCCGCCCTCGCAGACGTTGCGGGACGTCCCGTCCGGCGCGACGTCGCAGAGCCGGACGATGAAGTCGGTGCACGCGCGGTCGGAGCGGACGAACAGGTCCGCGCCGACCGGGCCGATCACGTCCAGGTCGGCGGTGAGGGCGGGGGAGGTGAACGCCAGGACGTCGGGGCGCCGCTCCAGCGGGCGGTTGTCCACCGGTCGGGAGCTGCCGAGCAGGGTGGGCCGCCGAGCGCGGGCGTCGGGTGGGCCGGGTCGAAGGTGTAGGTGCTCGGCGGGTGCTCCTGCGGGCCGTCCTCCCCTAGGCCGCGCTGGCTCGACGGCCCGGCGTGCAGGTGCCAGCGCGCCTGCCGGGTGCCCGGCGGCGGCCAGTCGCGGTAGTGCCGCCACTCGCCGGCGCCGGTGACGTAGACCCGGACGGGGTCGCGGCGCAGCCCGGACGGGTCGCCCTGCAGGTGGGCGCGGAACCAGGCGAGCGACTCGCGGATGCCCGGCAGGCCGTGCCGGGCGTCGGTGTGCCACCACGGGCCGATCGTCAGGTACGGGACGTGCCCGGCGGCGCGCAGCGCGAGGTAGTCCCTGATCTCCCACGGCAGGAACACGTCGTACCAGCCGCCGAGGAGGTTCACCGGTGCGGCGACCTGCCCGACGGTGCCGCTGAAGTCGCGGCGGTCCCAGTAGCCGTTGGGGACGGCATGGCCGGTGCAGGCGTGGTTGGCGAGCAGGTCCTGGTAGAAGCGCATCGGCTCGCCGCCCGCGAGGACGTCCAGCTCGGCGAGCGGGCGGCCGGAGCGCGCGGCGCGCAGGGCGCGGCGCCGGGCGGTCAGCGGCGCGGTGATCATGCCGAGCGGGCGCTGCTGCCGGTGCGTCAGGTCCGTCCAGGTCAGCGCGGACTCCAGCGCGAACGACCCGCCCACGTAGGCGGCGTCGCGGAACGAGGACGCGGTGATCTGCAGCGACATCGCCTTCAGCTCGGGGCCCGCCTCGGCCGCGATCGCCCACGCCGAGTAGCCGAGGTAGCTGGGGCCGAAGGTCGCGAACGTGCCGTGGAACCAGGGCTGCCGCTTCATCCACGCGACGGTGGCGAGCCCGTCGTCGCGTTCGCTGCCGAGCGGGTCGAACTCGCCGCCGGAACCGGACGTCCCGCGCGCGCTCTGCACGACCAGCTGGAACCCGAAGGGGACGAACAGGAGACCGTTGGCCAGGGCGGCGGGACCGCGCCGGCCGTAGGGCGTCCGCACGAGGATCGTGGGCGGGCGCTCGACGCCGGCGGGGACGTACCGGTCGGCGAGCAGGGTCACGCCGTCCGGCATGGTCGCCGGCAGGTCGCGCTCGACGGTGTAGCGGGACAGTCCCCGGGGGTTCGGCAGCCTGATCGGTGGAGCGGGCAGTCGGTCCCAGAGCGCCATGCCGCCTCCGTACGCGGTTTACTACTGCCTAGTAGCATATCCGCCGGCGGCGAGGGCAATCGTCACGTCCCGGTGAGGAACGCCCACGGGTCGGGCGCCGCGGCCGCCGCTGCGCCCAGTTCGTCCGCCCATGCGGTCTCATTTCCGTACTCGTCCCGCCAGGACCAGAGCCGCAGCGTGACCGTGCGGAGGACGTGCTCCTCCGTGACGCCGAGCGCGCCGTGGACCTGGTGCGCGATCGCCGCGACCGTCCCCGCCGCGCGCGACGCCGTCCGGGCCCCGGGCGACCCGGCCGCGGTGGCCGCCGCCACGGCG
>NZ_JABXFD010000513.1 GCF_013372625.1 Actinomadura sp. BRA 177 | reverse complement strand
TTTGTGGTCTGCCCCCTGGGGCTCCGCCCCTCGCCCCCCTCGGCTTGGGTGCTCGATCACCTTTGCCTTTACGCGTGGTGCTGTCCTGGGGCTTCGCCCCTTGCCCCCCTCGGCTTGGGTCCGTGATCACCTTCCTCATCGCGCGTGGTGCTGTCCTGGGGCTTCGCCCCTTGCCCCCCTCGGTTTGGGTTTGCGCCGTGCTCCTGGGTTGCTCTGCGGGCGGATGAGGAGTCGAATTGTGGGCTGTCGCACCGGTCGGCCGCGAGAAGGGCGGTTTGATGGAAAGCACACCGCGTGAGATCGACACGTCTGTCCCGCATTCGGCGCGGATCTGGAACTACTGGCTGGGCGGGAAGGACAACTACCCCGTCGATCGGGCGGCCGGTGAGCAGTTCCTGGAGATCTTCCCGGGGATGCGGCAGGGGGCCCGGGCGTCTCGGGGGTTTCTCACCCGGAGCGTCCGCTTCCTCGCCGAGGCCGGGATACGGCAGTTCCTCGACGTGGGCACCGGCCTGCCCACGGTGGACAACACCCATGAGGTCGCGCAGCGGGTGGCTCCCGACTCGACGATCGTCTACGTCGACAACGACCCGCTCGTCCTCGCCCACGCCAGGGCGCTGCTGACGAGCACCACAGAGGGGCGGACGGCCTACATCGACGCCGACGCGCGGGAACCTGCCGGGATCCTCGCGGAGGCGGCCGCATACCTCGACTTCGAGCGGCCGGTCGGGCTGATCCTCAGCGGAATCATGGGGCACATCGTGGACGACGAGGCCGCTCAGTCGATCGTCCAGCAGTTCGTGGGTGCGCTCCCGTCTGGCAGCTACCTCTCGCTGAACGACGGGTCGAACGTCCTCAGCAAGGCCAACGTCGAGGCGCACGAGCAGTACAACGAGAGCGGGGCGGCGCCGTACAAGCAGCGCAGCCCCGAGCAGCTCCTGCGGTTCTTCGAGGGGCTGGAGCTGGTGGAGCCCGGACTGGTGATGGTGTCGCAGTGGCGCGTTGACCCTGGGCGCTTCGGTGAGGCGCCCGAGGTGGACGGGTTCGGGGGTGTGGGGCGTAAGCCTTAGGCGGGCCAGGTGGGGTGGCGTTTTTCCAGGAAGGCCGTCATGCCCTCTTGGGCCTCTGGGGTTTGGCTGGAGGCCGCCATCACCTCGATGGCGTAGGTGTAGGCGTCCTGTTCGGGGCGGTCCAGTTGGGCGTACATCGCTTGTTTGCCCAGGGCCTTGCTTCGGGGGCTGCCCTGGGTGGCTCGTTGGAGTAGGTCGTGCGTGGCCTTGTCCAGGTCGTTGTCTGGGACCGCGTAGTTGATCAAGCCCCAGTCCGCTGCGGTTCTGGCGTCGAAGACCTCGCCGGTGAGGGCCATTTCGGCGGCTCTCTTGCGGCCGATGTTGTGGGAGATCGCCACCAGGGGGGTGTGGCAGAACCAGCCGCCCTTGCCGCCGGGGGCCGCGAAGCCCGCGCTTTCGGCGGCCACGGCCAGGTCGCAGCTCGCGACCAGTTGGCAGCCTGCGGCGGTGGCCAGGCCGTGGACCCTGGCCACTACTACCTGCGGGACGGACTGGATGGTGCGCATCAGGTCGGTGCAGACCTGGAGGAGGTCGCGGACGTCGGCGTGGGAGGCGCCGGCCATGTCGGCGAAGTCGTGGCCGGCGGAGAAGACCGGGCCGTTCGCGGCGAGGACGATGCCGCGGGCGTCCGTGGCGCCTGCCTCGGCGAAGGCGGCCGTCAGGTCGTTGAGGAAGGTCTTGGAGAGCGCGTTGCGGCGTTTCGGGCGGTTCATGGTGATCGTGGTGAACGGGCCGTCGCGGTGCAGGAGGACGTCCTTGTCTTCGCTCATGGTCTCGACGTTATGTCAGACCCCCGTCGTACGGTGGGCGGGTCCGAGGACCGAGGGGGTTTGCCTTGAAGCTGCTCACCGCGACCAACGCCGGCCAGGGATTGCGCGACAACGACTTCGACTGGTGCGTCGAGGGGGAACTCGTCCACATCGGGATGGTGTGCGCCCGCGACCGCGACGACCCGGACGGCGGCTGCGGCTGCGGCCGGTCCTTCGCCGGGCTCAACTCGCACCGTGCCACGACCACCGCGATGGTCCGGGAGATACCCGGGTTCACCGAAGGGGACTACGTACTGGCGATCCGGTCCAGCCTTGAGCAGCAGGGCTGCGACCCCTCGTTCGCCGAGCACGAGGCGGCGCTGCTGCGGTGCCTCGTGCGCGACTGGCCGGTGGGGGTGATCGTCGAGCGGCGGCTGGATGAGATCGTGGTGAGGCAAGTCGTCCAGCCATAGGGGGTGCACGATGCTCGTCGCGTTCTCGGTGACGCCGCTCGGTACGGGTGAGGAGGTCGGCGAACTCGTCGCGGAGGCCGTCCGGGTGGTGCGGGAAAGCGGGCTGCCCAACCGGACCGACGCGATGTTCACCACGATCGAGGGTGAATGGGACGAGGTGATGGCCGTGGTGAAGGCCGCCACCGAGGCGGTGGCGGCGCGTGCGCCGCGGGTCGGTCTCGTGGTGAAGGCCGACATCCGCCCCGGGGTCACCGGGGCCATGGAGGCCAAGGTCGAATCCGTGGAGCGGCACCTCAGCTGAGCCAGTCCCTGATCTCGTCGTCCGTGGGCGGCAGGAGGCACCACAGCGCCTCCTCGGTGGATTGGCAGAGCGGGATTTGTTTGTCCAGGCCGAGAATCCGGAACAGCTTGGCCGTGAACGGGCTCGCGCCCACCAGGGCCAGGGCGGTGCCCTCGGCCTTGCTGACGCGCGCGCACTGGTGGACCATGCGCAGCCCGTCCACGTCGATGAAGGAGACCCCGGAGAGGTCGATGACCAGCGGGCGGTGCGCCTGCGCCCGCAGTCGCGGCTTGACTGTGCGGCACGACGCCCGGTCCAGTTCCCCGGACAGCATGACGGTGGTGTGGCGGTCGCCCTCGATGACGACCAGGTCGGCGGTCATGACGCCATGATGCTCGGCGGGACCGTCCCGCGTCAGGTGAAGCAGGCCTTTACCCCGTTCTCGCCGCCGCGCGAGAAGCTGCGGAGGCGTTGGACGGCCGAGCCGTGGTCGCCCGGCTTCGTCCAAGGGGCCTTGTCGCCGATGACCTTGAAGGCGTCCACCAGTTCCTGTTCGTCGCCGTCCTCGAACTGGAGCGTGCCGTCGTCGGCCGAGCCGTACAGGACCGCGCCGGCTAGGCAGTCGGCCTGGAGTTCGGCGGCGGGCGACACCAGGCCGCGCTGGAGCCTGGCCTGGACGGCGTGTCCCCACTCGTGCGCGATCACCAGGTACACCCACGCGTCGCCGCGCGCGTAGCCGGACCGCATGAGGTGCGCGTCCCACGCCACGTAGTCACCGGACGGGCAGTAGGCCGCGTTGTCGCGCGTCAGGCGTTCCTTGCCGCAGCGGGGCGCCGAACTCGGGTCGCGTCCGTCGTAGAGGCCGACGACGCGCGGTGCGGTGTAGGAGCCGGTGAACAGCTCGGTCCAGTGCCGCCGCCAGAAGTCGTCCGTGGCCGTCTCGGCGGTCTGCAGGTCCTCCTGGAACTCGGTCTCGTTGAACGTGCCCCGCGGTATCTGCTGCGTTGCCGGCGAGCGGGTCGCGGCCGGTGTGGCCTGGGCGGCGGCGCGGGCCTCCGCCGGCGGCCGCGGCCGCACCTCGAACTGGCACGCGCCGGTCAGCGCGAGCATCGCGGCCGCGGCGGCTCCGGCCCGCCACCGCCGCTGAAGATTGCGTGCAGTCTCCCTCATGACGGGACATACGCACGCGCGGGCCCGGAGGGTCGAAGCGCGTCGCGACTGTGCTCGCCGCACAACCCGAACGACGTTCGATTGGACCCCGGCCCCGTCTTGCCCGGAGCCCGTAGACGCAGGTCGGCGGCCCGTGCTGGGCTGCCCGCCACACGAACTTACGGAGGGGCGAATGGCGAACGGGACCCTCGCGGTCCGCGATCTGTCGGTGAGCTACGGGCGGGCGGTGCGGGCGCTGCGCGGCGTCTCGCTGGACGTCCCGGCGGGCGCGGTCACGGCCGTGCTCGGCGCGAACGGGGCGGGCAAGACGACGCTGCTCCGCGCGATCTCGGGGACACTGCCGTTCCACCGCGGCGCGGTGGACACCGGCGCGGTCCGGCTCGGCGACCGGCCCCTCGTCGGGCTGCACCCGGCCACCGTCGTGGCGGCCGGGGTGGTGCAGGTACCGGAGGGGCGCCGGGTCTTCGGCCGGCTCAGCGTGGAGGAGAACCTGCGGGCCGGCGGGCTCGGGGCGCCCGGCCGCGCCGCCGCGGTCAAGGCGCACGAGCGGGTGCTGGAGCTGTTCCCGGTGCTCGCCGAGCGGGCCCGGCAGCGGGCCGGGCTGCTGTCCGGCGGCGAGCAGCAGATGCTCGCGATCGGGCGGGCGCTGATGGCGTGCCCGTCGGTGCTGCTGCTGGACGAGCCGACGCTCGGCCTCGCGCCGCTGATGGCCGAACGGATCGCCGACACCGTCCGGGAGATCAACCTGCAGGGGACGGCGATCCTGCTGATCGAGCAGAACGCGGCGCTGGCGCTGGAGCTGTCGTCGACCGCGCACGTCCTGGAGGTCGGTTCGGTCACGCTGCACGGGCCGTCGGCTGAGCTGGCCGCGAGCGACGAGGTCCGGCGGCGCTATCTGGGTGTCGGCGGCGAGGACGACGAGGGCGGGGACGATTCCGCTCCGCCACCGTCGCTGGAGCGGTGGGTCGGATGAGTGAGCTGGTGGTTGATGGGCTCACCGTGCGGTTCGCCGGGCTGACCGCGCTGGACGGGGTCGGGTTCACGGTGGCGGAGGGCAGCGTCCACGCGGTCATCGGGCCGAACGGGGCGGGCAAGTCGACCTGCTTCAACGTGCTGTCCGGGGTGTACCGGGCGAGCTCGGGCAGCGTCCGGTTCGGCGGCGCGGAGCTGACCGCGCTGCCGCCGCACCGGATCGCGGGCCTCGGCGTGGCCCGGACATTCCAGAACATCGCGCTGTCGCGGCACCTGTCGGTCGAGGACAACCTGATGCTCGGGCGGCACCGGCTCACGAAGGCCGGCTTCGCCTCGGCGGGGCTGCGGCTGCCGTGGGCGCGCCGCGAGGACGCCCGGCACCGGGCGCGGGTCCGCGACATCGCCCGGTTCGTCGGGGTCGATGAGCATCTGCCGGCGCCGGTCGGGCTGCTGTCCTATGGCGTCCAGAAGCGGATCGAGCTGGCCCGCGCCCTCGCGATGGAGCCCCGGCTGCTGCTCCTGGACGAGCCCGTGGCCGGGATGAACGGCGCGGAGCGCAAACGGATGGCCGAGGTCATCCGCCGGGTCCGCGCCGACCTCGGCGTCTCGGTCCTGCTGGTCGAGCACGACATGGGGATGGTCATGCGGCTGGCCGACGAGGTCACCGTCCTGGACTTCGGGCGGCGCATCGCCGGCGGCGAGCCCGAGCGGGTGCAGCGGGACCCGGCCGTGATCCGCGCCTACCTCGGCGCCGCGCACGAGTCCGCGGAACCTTCGGAGGGAAGCCCTTGAGCACGTTCATCGAGCTGGTGGTCAACGGGGTCTCGGCGGGATCGGTGTACGCACTGATCGCCCTCGGCTTCGTGATCATCTTCAAGGCCACCGAGGTGGTCAACTTCGCGCACGCGTCGCTGCTGCTGGTGGGCGGCTACGTGACGGCGGTCCTGCACGACGACATCGGGTTCCTGGCGGCGCTCGGCGCGGGCGTCGCCGCGGCGGCGGTCGCGGGCGCGCTGGTCGAGCTGCTGGTGCTGCGCCGCGCCCGCGTCGAGCACCACGCCGTGCTGGCGATCGTCACGATCGGCGTCGACATCGTGCTGACGACCGCGCTGACGCGGGAGATCGGCACGCAGGTCCTGTCGATGGGCGACCCCTGGCAGAACAAGATCGTGTACGTGGGGGGCGTCGGCATCGCGCAGACCCGCATCGCCGCGTTCGCGGTCGCATCCGTCCTGATCGCGGCGTTCCTGCTGGCGTTCCGCTACACCTCGTGGGGCGTGGCGATGCGGGCGGCGGCCGAGGACGGGGAGACGGCGGCGCTGATGGGCGTCCGGCTGACCCGCGTGTCGCTGGCCGCGTGGGCGATCGCGGGCGCGCTCGCGGCGGTCGCGGCGCTGTTCCTCACCGTGTTCCCCACGCCGGGCCTGGACCGCAGCACGTCGTTCGCGGCGATGAAGGCGTTCCCGGCCGCGATCCTCGGCGGGCTCGACTCGACGACCGGCGCGCTCGTCGGCGGGCTCATCGTCGGGCTCACCGAGTCGCTTGGTGACCGGCTACCAGGGCGACCTCGCGTTCATGGGACGCGGCATCGGCGAGGTGGCGCCCTTCCTGGTGATGCTGCTGGTCCTGCTGGTCCGTCCGGCCGGGCTGTTCGGGACGAGGGAGCTGTCGCGTGTCTGAACGTCCGCTCCGCCTCGTCGCCGCGCTCGGGGGAACCCTGGTCCTGCTCGCCATGCCCTTCTACCTGGACGCGTTCTGGCTGCAGACCGGCCTGTTCGCGATGTCGGCGGCGATCGGCGCGATCGGCCTGAACCTGCTGACCGGCGCCACCGGGCAGCTGTCGATGGGGCACGCGTTCTTCCTCGCGGTCGGCGCCTACGGGTACGTGTACCTGGCGTCCGAGGACGGGCCGCACGTCGCGGGCCTCGGGCTGCCGACGCCGCTGGCGTTCATCGGCGCGATCGTCCTCGCCGGCGTCGCGGGCGGCCTGTTCAGCCCCATCGCCGGACGGCTGCGCGGCGTCTACCTCGGCATCGCGTCCCTCGCGCTGATCTTCATCGGGCAGCACGTGCTGTTCAACGCCGAGCCCGTCACCGGCGGGTTCAACGGCCGGGACGTCCCGCCGCTGGAGCTGGCCGGGTTCCGCTTCGCCGACGACCCCGGGCTGGTGCTGTTCAACGTGCCGCTCGGCGCGCTGGAGCGGCTGTGGTTCCTCGCCGGCCTGCTGCTGATCCCGGCGGCGTGGATCGCGCGCGGCATCGTGCGCGGCCGGCCGGGACGGGCGATGAACACGATCCGCGACCACGAGACGGCCGCGGCCGTGATGGGCGTGCCGGTGGCGCGCTACCGGGCCGGGGTGTTCGTGCTGTCGTCGATGTACGCGGGGGCGGCCGGGGCGCTGCTCGCGCTGGCGTTCCGCCGGACGGTCCCGGACTACTTCGGCATGTTCCTGTCCCTGGACTACCTGGCCATGATCGTCATCGGCGGGCTCGGCACCGCCGCCGGCGCGATCGCGGGCGCGGTGTTCGTGTCCGTGCTGCCGCAGCTGCTCACCCGCTTCGGCGACGACCTGCCGCTCGTCGCCGCGCCGGGCTCCGCCGGGGTCTCCCCCGCCGAGGCCGCCCGGATCCTGTACGGCGCCGCCGTCGTCGCCGTCGTCCTGTTCCTTCCCGGCGGCCTGGCCGGGGCGTGGTCGCGGCTGCGCACCGCCGCGTCCCGGCGCCGGGCCGCCCGTCCCCTCACCCGACTCGAAAAAGAGGAGCAACCAGTATGAACCGAACGGCACGGCTGACGGCGGTCGCGGCGCTCGCGGTGGCACTGCCGCTGAGCATGGCGTCCGGATGCAGCAGCAAGGCGACCGGCGGGTCCGGCGGCACCGGCAAGGACGGCGTCAAGACCGGCCCCGGCGTCACCGACGACACGATCCGCGTCGGCGCCGCGACCGACCTGACCGGCGTGTACGCGCCGCTCGGCAAGAGCCTCACCCAGGCGCAGCAGATGTACTTCGAGCAGGTCAACGCGCAGGGCGGGATCTGCGGCCGCAAGGTCGAGCTGGTCGTCCGCGACCACGGCTACGACGTGCAGAAGGCCGTCGCCGGGTACAGCGAGATGCAGTCGAGCGTCATCGGCCTCGCCCAGTTCGTCGGGTCGCCGATGGTGACGGCGCTCAAGCAGCGGATCACCTCCGACAAGATGTTCGTGATCCCGAACGCGTGGGCGACGACGCTGCTCGGCAACAAGTACATCCAGGTCACCGGCACCACCTACGACGTCGACATGATCAACGCCCTGGACTTCCTCACCAAGGAGAAGGGGATCGAGAAGGGCGACAAGGTCGGGCACGTGTACTTCGAGGGCGACTACGGCGAGAGCGCGCTCGCCGGGTCCAAGTACGCGGCGGGCAAGCTGGGCCTGACGCTCGTCGAGCAGAAGATCAAGGCGACCGACAACGACATGACCGCGCAGGTCTCGGCGCTGAAGGACGCCGGCGTGAAGGCGATCCTGATGAGCGCCGGGCCGAAGCAGTCGGCGTCCCTCGCGGGCGTCGCGCGGGCCAAGGGGATCATGGTGCCGATCGTTGCGAGCAACTCCGGGTTCTCCCCGCAGCTGCTGCAGACCCCGGCCGCGCCCGCGCTGCTGAAGGACTTCTACCTCGCCAGCGCCGGCGCGCCGATCTCGTCCGGCCTGCCCGCGATCAAGAAGCTGGCGGACGACTACGGCAAGAAGTACCCGGGGCAGCCGCGCGACAGCGCGGTCGTCAACGGCTACACCGGCGCGGTGGTCTTCACGGACGCGCTGAAGAAGGCGTGCGAGGCCAAGGACCTCACCCGCGAGGGCCTGATCACCGCGCACCGGGCTACCACCGCGCACGACGGCGGCTACGGCACCCCGATGGACTTCTCGAAGGTGGACGAGCCGGGCACCCGCAAGACCTACATCCTGCGGACGGACGCCAAGGCGCTCGGCGGCATGGTCGTCGAGCGGGACGCCCAGGAGTCCGAGGCCGCCGAGACCTACCAGGTGCCCTCCGGCGCCTAGGACTCCCCCAGCAGGTGCAGGGCGATCCGGTCGAGGACGGCGAGGTCCTCGGCCGGGAGCCCGTACAGCTCCGGCGGCGGGGTGCCGAGGATCCGCTCGGCCTCCGCCGCCGCGGCGCGCCCGGCCTCGGTCGCCGTCACGAGCTTGGCGCGCCGGTCGGCCGGGTTCGGGGTCCGCTCCACCAGGCCGCGGCCGACCAGGTCGTCCACCACGACGGTGGCGTAGGGGCGGTCGGTGAGCAGCCGCTCGGCGACGTCGCGGAGCGTGAGCGGCGCCGGGGCGGCGGCGATGCGGCGCAGCGCCTTGATCCGGAAGAAGCTCATGCCGAGCGCCTCGGTGACCTCGCGGCGCCGGTCGTTGCGCTCGTGGAACACGGTCCCGAGGTTGCGCCAGGCGCGCTCGGCGACGGCGTCGGACGGGTCGGTCATCGGGCGCTCGCTCCCGTCACGTGAAGTCCGTCAGGGGCCGGGTCGCCGGCGTCGAACAGCCCGGCCACGCGCTTGGTGCTGCGCGCGGCCCGCCGCCCGGTGGTGACCGTGCCGAGCACGAGGACGGCGGCGGCGCATCCGGTCAGGATCCAGTATGCCGGGCGGGCCGCGGCCACGAACGCGTCCGCGCCCGGCGCGCCGGACGTCCCGGCGGCGAGCACCGCGCCGATCACCGCGACGCCGAGCGCCTGGCCGATCTGCCGGCTGGTGGACGCGACGGCGGCGGCGACCCCGGCCTGCGCGCGCGGCATCCCGGACACGGCCGTGTTGGTGATCGGCGAGTTCACCGTCCCGAAGCCGATGCCGAACAGGATGTACGCGGCGAACAGCGTGACGTTCCGGGTCTCGGCGTCGAACCCGGCGAACATCAGGCAGCTCGCCAGCATCGCCGCCCCGGAGATCTGCAGCGGCAGCCGGGGGCCGCGGGCGCCGACCAGGCGTCCCGACAGCGGGGAACTCGCGGCCGTCATCGCCGCCATCGGCAGCAGGTACAGCCCGGCGTGCAGCGCGGACAGCCCGCGGATGTTCTGCAGGTACAGCGTGTTCAGGAACAGGAACCCGCCGAGCGCCGCGAAGCCGGCGACCGCGATCAGGGTCGCGCCCGAGAACGGGAGGCTGTGGAAGAAGCGCAGGTCGATCAGCGGCTCGGGGGCGCGCAGCGCGTGCCGGACGAACCCGGCGAGGGACGCGGCGGCGAGGATCGCGGCGCCGTAGACGGCCGGGTCGCCGAGGCCGCGGCCGGGCGCCTCGATGATCGCGTGGGTCAGCGTGCCGAGCAGCGCGATCAGGTACGCCTGCCCGGCCGGGTCGGGCCGGCGCGGGCGCTCGGCCCGCGACTCGGGCACGAACAGCGCGGTCAGCGCGAGCGCGGCGAGGCCGATCGGCACGTTCAGCCAGAAGATCGACCGCCAGCCGACGGAGTCGACGAGCAACCCGCCGACGAGCGGCCCCATCGCCATGCTGAGCCCGACGACGGCACCCCACGCGCCGATGGCGCGGGCCCGCTCGCGCGGGTCGGTGAACACGTTCGTGATGATCGACATCGCCACGGGGGTGAGCATGGAGCCGCCGACGGCCTGCACGACGCGGGCGCCGACGAGCCAGCCGAGGGACGGCGCGAGGCTGCACAGCACCGATCCGGCGACGAACAGCGCGAGTCCGGTCTGGAACACGCGGCGCCGCCCGATCCGGTCGGCGGTCGAGCCGGACAGGATCAGCAGCGAGGCGAGGACGATCAGGTACGCGTCGATCGTCCATTGGAGGCCGGACAGGGAGCTGCCGAAGTCGCGCTGCAGGCTGGGCAGCGCGACGTTCAGGATCGTGTTGTCGAGGCTGACGACGAGCAGGCTCGAACAGCAGATGGCCAGGACCAGTAACCGGCGGCGGTGGTTCAGCTCGGGCATCGAACCCCAATCGTTGTAGAGCTACAAACGTTATAAGCCTACAACGATTTTTGAGGGTCAGTGCAAGGCGGGCACCCGGGTGCGCCCGGCGGGGATGACGAGCGGCGTCCCCGTCTCCGGGCAGTCGATCACCCGGCACGGCAGCCGGAACACGTCCTCGACCAGCTCCGACGTGACGACCTCGGACGGATCGCCCGCCGCGACGATCCGGCCGTCCCGCATGGCGATCATGTGCGTGGCGTAGCGGGCCGCGTGATTCAGGTCGTGCAGGACGGCGACGACCGTGCGGCCCTCCTCGTGCAGCCGCGCGCACAGGTCGAGAACCTCGATCTGGTGGGCGATGTCGAGGTAGGTCGTCGGCTCGTCCAGCAGCAGGAGCGGGGTCTGCTGGGCGAGCGCCATCGCGATCCACACGCGCTGCCGCTGCCCGCCCGACAGCTCGTCCACATGCCGCTCGGCGAGGTCCTGGACGCGGGTCGCGGCCATCGACTCGGCGACGACCCGATCGTCCTCCCGCGACCACTGCCGCAGCAGGCTCTGGTGCGGGTACCGGCCGCGCGACACCAGGTCGGCGACCGTGATGCCCTCCGGCGCGATGGACGACTGCGGCAGCAGCCCGAGCGTCCGGGCGAGCTTCTTGGCGGGCCAGTCCGCGATGGGCCGGCCGTCCAGCACGACCGCCCCGGCGGACGGCTTGAGGATCCGGGCGAGCGCCCGCAGCAGCGTCGACTTGCCGCACGCGTTCGGGCCGACGATGACGGTGAACGAGCCGTCCGGCACGGCCACGTCGAGGTTCTCGGTGATCGTGCGCTTGTCGTAGCCAAGGGTGAGGTTGGTGCCGGTCAGGCGCGCGGTTGCGTCCTTCATCAAATCCGTCCCGTCTTGCGTTGGGTCACGAGGAGCCAGACCAGGTATCCGCCGCCGAGGAGCCCGGTCACGACGCCGACCGGGAGCTGGTGGCCGGTGAACGCGCGCTGCGCGACCCAGTCGGCGGCCACCAGCAGCGCCGCCCCCATGCACATCGCGGGCAGCAGGTTGGGGCCGGTCGTGCGGGTGAGGCGGCGGGCGAGCTGCGGCGCGGTCAGCGCGACGAACGCGACCGGCCCGGCCGCCGCCGCGGCGAGCGAGGTGAGCAGCACGGCCGCGCCCAGCATGACCAGCCGGACCCGCTCGATGGGGACGCCGAGGCCGTGCGCGGCGTCGTCGCCCATCTCCAGCATCCGCAGCGCCCGGCCGCAGCCGACCATGACGAGCGGCCCGAGGACGGCGAGCGCGACCAGCACGGGCGCGGTGTCGGCCCAGTCGCGGCCGTCGAGGCTGCCGGTCAGCCACAGCACGGCGCGGGCCGCCTCGGTGATCTCCGCCTTGGTGAGCAGGTAGCTGTTCACCCCGGTGAGGATCGCGGCGACGCCGATGCCGACGAGGATGAGCCGCTGCCCGTGCGCGCCGTGCCGTCCCGCCACCGCGAGCACGACCAGGCCGGTGAGCAGCCCGCCGCCCGCCGCGCCGGCCGCGACCGCGGCGGTGCCGCCGCCGGTCAGCACGATCACCGCGAGGACGCCGCTCGCCGCGCCCTGGGTGAACCCGAGGATGTCGGGGCTGCCCAGCGGGTTGCGGGTCAGCGACTGGAAGATCGCGCCCGCGAGGCCGAGCGCGGCGCCGACGGAGAGGGCCGCCGCCACCCGCGGCAGCCGGATCTCGTTGACGATCAGCGAGTCGGCGGGCGTGCCCTGGCCGAGGAGCGTCGCGACGACGTCGGCGGGGCTCATCGGGAAGTCGCCGCTGCCGATCAGGAGCACGCCCGTCCCGAGCGCCACGGCGAGGCAGGCCGCCGCGACGACGAGGGCGCGCGGACGGAACCGGAACGACAGCCCGGCAGGCGTCCGGACGACGGCGAAGTGCGGGGCGCGGCTCACGACAGGCCCTTTCGCGGACGCCGCACGAAGTACAGGAACACCGGCCCGCCGGCCACGACCATCACGATGCCCACCTGGAGTTCGGACGGCCGGACGACGACGCGCCCGAGGACGTCCGCCGCCAGCATCAGCGCGGGCGACAGGACCGCGCAGTACGGCAGCAGCCGGCGCAGGTCGGGGCCGGTCAGCGCGCGGACGAGGTGCGGCACCATCAGCCCCACGAAGATGATCGGCCCGCACGCCGCGGTCGCCGCGCCGCACAGCAGGGTGATCGCGACGATCGCGGCGATCCGGGCACGCCCGGGGTCGGCGCCGAGCGCGCGGGCCGCGTCATCGCCCATCGCCATCGCGTTGAGCGGGCGGGCGAGCAGCAGTGCGAGCACCAGCCCCACCGCGACGAACGGGGCGACGCGGACAACGGTGTAGTCCTGTGCGGCGGCGAGGGAGCCGACCGTCCAGAAGCGCATCCGGTCGAGGGACGCGGTGTCCAGGAGTTGCACCGCGCTCACATAGGAGTACAGCGCGGCGTTCAGCGCGGCCCCGGCGAGCACGAGCCGGGCCGGCGTGGCGCCGCGCCCGCCACCGACCGCGTAGAGCAGCACCGCGACCGCGCCGGCGCCCGCGAACGCGAACCACACGTAGCCGGTGAACGAGGTGATGCCGAGGAACGAGATCGCCGACACGACGGAGGCGGACGCGCCCGCGTTGATGCCGAGGAGGCCGGGGTCGGCGAGCGGGTTGCGGGTGAGCGCCTGCATCACCGCGCCGGCCAGCCCGAGCGCCGTCCCGGCGAGCAGGCCGAGCAGCGTGCGCGGGAGCCGCATCTCGTGGACGACCGTGTACGCCGCCGAATCGGCGTGGAACAGCCCGTCCCACGCCTCGCCGAACGACAGCGGCTTCGCGCCGACCGCGAGGCTGAGCACCACGGCGGCCAGCAGGAACGCGACCCCGCCGAGGAGCCCCGCCACCTGCCACGCGCGACGCGGGCGCATGACCGGCCGCTCCGCGAGCGGCGGCGGCTTGGTCGACAGCACCTGGCGGGCCCCCTCTGGACAAGATCTTAGGTTAGGTTAACCTAAGCTCTCGTCGGCCACCATTCGGTCACTGTAGTTGTCTTGGGGAGATAGTCCGAAATGTCGAACACCGGTGCTCGTCACCTCACCCGCCGCGGCTTCCTGGGCGCCGGCGGTGCCGTCGCCCTCGGGGCGCTGATCACCGCGTGCGGCGGCGACGACGGCGGCACCGCCTCCCCGAGTGGCGGCGCCTGGACGTTCACCGACGACCGCGGCACGAAGGTCGACCTCAAGCAGCGCCCGCGGCGGATCGTCGGCTACTCCGCCACCGCCGCCGCCCTGCACGACTTCGGGATCGACCAGCAGATCGTCGGCGTGTTCGGCCCGACCAAGCTGAAGGACGGCAAGCCCGACCCGCAGGCCGGGAACCTGCCCGTCGACCGGCTGGAGATCATCGGCAACGCCTACGGCGAGTTCAACATCGAGAAGTACGCCGCACTCCGCCCCGACCTCCTCGTCGACAACATGTTCATCGAGGGCGAGCTCTTCTACGTACCCGCAGAGAGCAAAGACAAGATCTACGCGCTGGCGCCGAGCGTCGCCATCGCCGCCGGGTCCGTCCCGCTGCCGAAGCCGATCGAGCGGACCGCCGCACTCGCCGAGGCGCTCGGCGCCGACCTGACGGCGGCGAAGGTCACCGCCGCCAAGGCCCGGTTCGAGAAGGCGGCCGAGTCCGTCCGTGCGGCGGCAAAGGGGAAGCCGGGCCTGAAGGTCCTCGCCGCGTCCGGGAGCCCCGACCTGTTCTACGCCTCCAGCCCGGCCAAGAACACCGACCTCATCTACTACAAGGAACTCGGCGTCGACCTGATCGTCCCGGACAAGCTGGGCGAGGACGACTACTTCGAGAGCCTGAGCTGGGAGAACGCCGACAAGTACAAGGCCGACCTCATCGTGCTCGACTCCCGCACGCAGGCACTCCAGCCGAAGGACCTGGAGTCCAAGCCGTCCTGGAAGGACCTCCCCGCGGTGAAGGCCGGCCAGGTCATCCCGTGGAACCCGGAACCCCGCTTCTCCTACGAGGGCTGCGCGCCGCTCCTCGAAGCCCTCGCCGCCGCCCTGAACTCCGCGAAGAAGACCAGCTGAAAGGCAGCGCGATGAAGACTCCGGCCCATCCCTACGCCTTCTTCGACGTGCACGTCGTCCGCTCCGAGCGGCTCGGCCCGTCCATGGTCCGCGTCACGCTCGGCGGGACGGACCTGGACGGCTTCGCGACCGGCGGCCGCGACCAGCGCTTCAAGCTGTTCCTCCCGCACCCGCACCAGGACGCGCCCGTCATGCCGGACAACAACGACGGCGCCACCTGGTTCGCCGACTGGCGGGCGCTGGACCCGGCCGAGCGCGGCATCATGCGGTCCTACACCGTCCGCGAGCACCGTCCCGGCGAACTCGACGTCGACTTCGCGCTGCACACCGACGGCACGTCCGGCCCGGCCGCCCGCTGGGCGGCGGCGGCCGACAAGGGCGACCGCGTAACGATCCTCGGCCCGACCGGCCCCGACAACGGCGGCTACGACTTCCGCCCACCCCCCGGCGCCCCGGTCGTGATCGCCGGCGACCTGACGGCCCTGCCCGCCATCGCCGGAAACCTGGCCTGGCTACCCGCCGGCACGTCCGCCCAAGTCTGGATCGACGTCCCACACCCCGAAGACCACCAAGACCTCCCCACCTCCGCCGACACGGACATCACCTGGGTAACCCCAGGCACCCTCGTGGACACCATCCGCGGCGCAAAGATCCCGCCCGACGCCTATGCCTGGATCGCCGGCGAGTCCGCCGTAGTCAAGACGCTGCGCCGCCACCTGGTAAAGGAACGCGCCCTAGACCGCCGCGCCGTCTCGTTCACCGGCTACTGGCGCCGAGGCGCCACCGAAGAAGACCTACTGGCAGAGTTCGAAGCGGGTGGCAGCCCGGCGACCGAGGAGTAGTGCATGAGGCCGGGGAGGCGGCGGGTCAGCGGAGGTCGAACCCGCCGCTCTTCGCCCGCCGCGCGAACGCGCGCAATTCGGCAGACGCGAACACGAGCTTGGGCCCATCCGGATCCTTGGAATCCCGCACCCCGACCGCCGCGGCAAGGCCCGCCACCTCTACGCACGCGCCGCCTGTGTCACCACTCCGGCTGCTCTTTCGCCAGGCAAGGGTCGCCACCTCGACGCAGTCACCTGTCTGGTCGTAGAGGTCGTCTTGCAGGTCCCGACCGACCGTCCGTCCGCTCCGAAGTAGGTCACGGGACGGAGAGGATGCCGTGTTCCAGGGCGGTCATGACCGCGGCGGTGCGGTCGGAGACGCCTAGTTTGGTGAAGATGCGCAGGAGGTGCGTCTTGACCGTTGCCTGGCCTATGTAGAGGCGTTCGCCGATTTGGGCGTTGGTGAGGCCCTCGGCGACGAGGGCGAGCACCTCCGACTCCCGCGTCGACAGGGCGGGCGGCGCGGGGGTCTCGTCGACCGCGGCGAGGCGGGCCGAGACCTCGGGCGATAGGACGCGGCGGCCTGCCGCGATGTCGCGGACGGCGGCGGCGAGGTCGGTGCGGGAGGCGTCCTTGAGGAGGTAGCCGGCGGCGCCTGCCTTGATCGCGCGGACTATGTCGGCGTCGTCCTGGAATGTGGTGAGCACGAGGATGCGGTGGCCCGGCAGGCGCTCGATCGCGCTCACGCCGTCGCCGGACGGCATGCGCAGGTCCATCAGGACGACGTCCGGGGCGACGCGGGGCACCAGCGCGACGGCCTCGTCGCCGGACGCGGCTTCCCCGGCGACCTCGATGTCCGGCTCGGCGGCGAGCATGCCGCGCAGACCCTCCCGGACGATCGGGTGGTCGTCGACGATCATCACGCGGAGCACGGGATCACCGCCTCGACCGCGGTGCCGCCGGTGACGGTGACGGTGAACGTCCCGCCGGCCTGCTCGACCCGGCTCCGCATGCCGCGCAGGCCGAAGCCGCGCTCGACGCCGTCCGGCGCGAACCCGCGGCCGTCGTCGGCGACGGTCAGCCGCACCGGGTCGCCGTAGTCCAGCGACACCCGCACCTTCGAAGCCCCGGCGTGCTTGCGGACGTTGGTCAGGGCCTCCTGCGTCACCCGCAGCAGGACGATCTCCACGGCGTCCAGGGGGCGCGGCTCGCCCTCGACGGCGAGGTCGGCCGGCAGGTCGAAGTCGCGGGCCATCCGCCGCAACGCCTCCACCAGGGAGCTGCCGTCCAGTGCGGGGGGCGCCAGCGCCGCGACGAGGCCGCGGGTTTCGGCGAGGTTCTCGCGGGCCGACCGCAGGGCCAGTTCCAGGTGCCGGTTCGGCCCGAGTTCGGCCTCCGCAGCCTGCAGAAGCATCGTGATCGAGGTGAAGCCCTGCGCGATCGTGTCATGGATGTCGCGGGCGAGGCGCTCCCGCTCGGCGAGCACGCCCGCCTCGCGGCTCACCTCGGCAAGTTCGCCGCGGGTCCGGTCCAGCTCCTCGATGAGCCGCATCCGCTCGTGGTTCTGGCGGCCCATCCGTCCGATGAACACCACGAGCAGCACGCTGCACGCGATGCCCGCCGCGACGATCACAACGGTCATCGCCGTGCTCGCCCCGGACTCCGCCAGGCCCCGCCCGACCGGCCCCGACAGCAGGACGAGCAGCAGCGCGAAGCCGCGTCCCGGCCCGTACATCATGTAGACCTGCGGCGCCAGCGCGGCCAGCGCGGTCGCCGTCACCGGCGCGAGCAGCGTCGCGGGGACGAACATGCAGATCAGCGCGGCCGCGTACACCTTGCAGCCGGGCCGGGGCACGTCCGGCGACCGCAGCGCCTTCCGGCCGATCGCGACATAGGCCGCGCCCAGCAGGAGGAGGAGCCCGATCGCCGCCGTCCGCCGTCCCGGCGGGACCTCGTCGGCGGCGGTCGCGGCGACGGTCCCGGCCAGCACCATCGCGAAATAGGCGTCCCAGAGCGGATACGAGCGTCGCCAGACGTTCTCCGCCCGCGCCACCGGGTCCCCGGCCATGTTCCCCCGCACCCCTCTGTCCACCGACCGGTGGATACTACTGCGCTCCGGGTCGCGCGAGGATCGTGGCCATGAGCCACAGCACCGTCCGGCAGGCCCTCTTCGCCCTCACCGCCCTCTACGGCCTCGTGATCGCCGTCCTGGCCATGCTCGACGTGGCGGCCCTCGGCCTCGTCGCCTCCGTCGGCGCCGTGCTCATCGGCCTCGGCTGGGGCTGCGCCGGCCGGTTCGCCCGCCGCCCGCAGAACTGATCCGCCGGGCGCCCCGCGGGGGCGGGTGCCCGCGCCGCTCAGGTCACCCGGCCGGTCTCGTCCAGGGTGAGGGTGGCGGGATCGATGACGCCGGCGCGGAAGGCGGCGCCGCCGATGGTCTGCGCGGTGACCGGCGCGGTGATCAGCTGGAACGCCGCGACGAGCACCAGCGGGGTGGCGGCGGTGACCGAGCCGGTCTGCGGCGCCACCCCGGCGAGGACGAGCAGCAGCCCGATCGTCTGCGGTTTCGTCGCGGCGTGCAGCCGGGTGAGCAGGTCGGGGAAGCGCAGCATGCCGAGCGCGCCGACCGCGCAGAACGCGGAGCCGGCGAGCAGCAGGACTGCCGTGACGATGTTGGCGATCATGTCCGCTCCCGCCGCTCCGCGCGCGCCGCCGCCAGGTGCGCGGCGCTGACCGATCCGACGAAGCCCATCAGCGCGACCACCACGAGGATCGTGGCGTTCACCGCCTCCCGGTGGACGGCCGCGAACACCGCGATGCCGCTGACCAGCAGGACGGCCAGGATGTCGGCGGCCATGATGCGGTCGAACGTGGAGGGGCCGCGGACGAGGCGCGCGGCCGTCATCAGGAACGCGGCGCCGAGCAGCGCCAAGGTCGCGGAGTAGACGACGCTCATTGGTCCTCCCTGGTGGACATGTCTTGTTCCGCCGCGTCCTCGGAGGTCACGAGGGCGCGCATCAGCCGGTGCTCGGTGTGCAGCACGCCGTCCCGCGAGGAGTCCGCCTGCCCTTGGGAGCGGACCGGCATGGCGTGGATGTACAGCACGTGCCGGTCCCAGTCGAGGTCGACCAGGATCGTGCCGGGACGGAGGGAGATGCTGGTCGTGGTGGCCAGCAGGATGAGTTCCGAGCGGGTCCGGGCGTCCACCTCGACGATCGCGCCCATCACCTGCCGCGGCCGGTAGAGGGCGTGCCGGGCGATGACGAGGCTGGACAGCAGCAGGTCCCAGCAGAACTCCACGGCCGCCACGACGCACCACAGCGGCCGGACCCGCCGGATCGTCGGGACGGCCGGCAGCCGGCTCAGCGCGTAGACGGCCGCGACGACGACGGCGCCGCCGATCACGATGAGCGCGTCGGCCCGTCCCCAGAGCAGCAGCCAGACCGCGAACAGCCACACGCCCATCCCCATCCGGGAGACGATGCGGCGCGCACCGGTGGTCACGGGTTCCCTCCGTCCAGGACGGCGTGCCGGTAGTCGTCCCCGCTGACGAGGTCGCTCGCGGCGTGCCGGCTCCAGGACGCGAGGGGCCCCGCGAACGCGGCGATGAGGAGCCCGGCGACGACCAGCACCGCGGTCACCGACTGCATGAGCCGCACACCGCCGCTCGTGTAGGACTCGGAGGCGGTCGGCTCCTCGACGTCGTCCGGGCGGGGCCGCCAGAACCCGAGCGTCCAGATCCGGCTCATCGCCATGAGGGTGAGGACGCTCCCGACGACGGCCACGCCCGTGACCGCGTACGCCAGCACGCTCCCCGAGCCGACGCCCGCCTGGAACAGCGCGAGCTTGGCGACGAACCCCGAGGTCGGCGGCACGCCGCTGACGCTCATCGCGGGGATGAAGAACAGCACGGCGATGAACGCCGACAGGCCCGCGAGCCCGCCGAGCCGGTGCAGCGACGTCTCCCCCGTGTATCCCTGGATCAGGTCGCTGACCAGGAACAGCGCCGCCTGCACGACGATGTGGTGGACGAGGTAGAGGATCGCGCCGGTCAGTCCCGCGACGTCGAACAGGGCGAGGCCGAACAGCATATAGCCGATGTGCCCGACGAGGATGAACGAGAACACGCGGTGGATGTCGTCGTGCGTCAGCGCGCCGAGCGTCCCGACGACGATCGTCCCGGCGGCGAGGACGAGCATCGGCCAGGAGGCGTGCTCGCGCGGGAACACCAGCGTCTCGACGCGGATCAGCGAGTACACGGCGGCCTTCGTCAGCAGCGCCGCGAACACCGCGGTGATCTTGGTGAGCGCGACGGGGTAGCTGTCGGGCAGCCACAGGTGCATGGGCACGATCGCGCCCTTGATCCCGAACACGACGAGGAACAGCAGGCCGAGCGCGGTGCGGGTCGCGCCCGGCAGGTCCGGTACCCGCGTCGACAGGTCGGCGAGGTTGACCGTGCCCGCCGCCGCGTAGGTCAGGCCGAGCGCGGTGAGGAACAGGATCGAGGACGTGAGGCTGACCAGGGTGTAGGTCATCCCGGCCCGCACCCGTTCCCCGGTCGGCGTCAGCGTCATGAGGACGTAGCTGGACGCGAGCATGACCTCGAACGCGACGAAGAGGTTGAACAGGTCCCCGGCGAGGAAGACGAGGCTGACCCCGGCGGTCAGCGTCATGTAGGTGGGGTAGAACACGCCCGCCTCCTGCCCGCCGGCGCCCTCCCCCACGGCGTGCAGCATGATCGCCAGCAGTACCGTGCTGGACACCACCAGCAGCAGCGACGACAGCCGGTCGGCGACGAGCGTGATGCCGAGCGGCGCCCCCCAGCCGCCCATCTGGACGGCGAGCACGCCGTCCCGGGCGACGAACGCCACCAGCGCCGCGCTCGCCGCGACGCCCGCGGCGGCGACCAGGGGACAGAGCACCCGCAGCCACAGCAGGCGGCCGCGCGCGATCACCGCCAGCACCGCGCCGAGCAGCGGCAGCACGAACGGCAGCGGGACGAGGACGTTCACGCGTCGTCCTCCGTTCCGGTGTTGACCTCTTCCAGCGGCGTGGCGTCCGGCTCCTCGTCGCGGCGGCGGCGCTCGGTGCAGATGCGGCGGTCCTCGACGTCGTCCGGGACCTCGTCGCCGCCGCGCAGCTGCCGGCTCCGGTACGCCATGGCCAGCAGGAACGCGGTGACGCCGAAGGTGATCACGATCGCGGTCAGCACCATCGCCTGCGGGAACGGGTCGACCATCCGGCCCGGGCCCTTCGCGCCGAGCAGCGGCGGCGTGCCGGCGGGGCCGCCCGCGAGCAGCAGGACGAGGTTGGCGCCGTGCCCGAGCAGCGCGAAGCCGATCACGGCCCGCACGAGGGACCGCTGCATCAGCAGGTCGAACCCGGCGGCGAACAGCACGGCCACCACCACCACGAGGACGAGTGCGGGCCCGGTCATGACGGCTCCTCCCCGGCGGCCTCCGGGGCGTCCGGCTCCTCCAGGCTCGCGCCGAGCGTGGTGAGGATCGTCAGCACCAGCCCGAGCACCAGGAGGTAGACGCCCGCGTCGAAGAACAGGTTGGTGGGGATCTCGACCTCGCCGAGCACCGGCACGGTGCCGCCGAGCTTGCGGGAGCTGAGGAACTGCCCGCCGGACGCCCAGCCGCCCGCGCCCGTCGCGACCGCGATCCCGAGCCCGCCGCCGAGCAGCAGGGCGGGCCGGACGGGCAGCGCGGTGGCGAGCTCCCGCCGCCCGCCCGGCAGGTACCGCAGGACGAACGCCATGCCCGCCACGAGGCCGCCGGCGAACCCGCCGCCCGGCCGGCCGTGCCCGGCGAAGAACAGGTACACCGAGAACACCAGGATCGTCGGGGTCAGCAGCCGCGCCACCGCCTCCAGCAGGACCGAGGAGCCGCCGAGCGGGGGACGGCCGGGCCGCGGCACCCCCGGCCCGGTCAGCACCAGGCTGACCACGCCCACCGCGGTCGCGGCGAGCACCGTGATCTCGCCCAGCGTGTCGAGCCCGCGCAGATCGACCAGGATCAGGTTGACCACGTTCTTCGTGTGCTCCTGCGCGGCGAGCCGGGTGTAGCCGGGACCGACCGGGTCGGCGCGCCGGCTCAGCGCCACCACCATCAGGAACAGCCCGACGAAGCCGCCCACGCCGAGGCTGATCACGGCGGTGGCGGCCCGCGCGGGGACCTTCCGCAGCCGGGGCGGGAACCGCTCCGGCAGCCGCCGCAGCACCAGCACGAGCATGATCAGCGTCAGCGTCTCCACGACCACGAGGGTGAGCCCGAGATCGGGCGCGCCGTACACGACGAACAGGCCGGTCATCCCGTACCCGGTGCCGGCCAGCAGCAGCACCGCCGACAGCCGCCCGCGCGCCCACATCGCGGCCAGCGCGCAGACGATCACGACCGCGGCGAGGACGAGCTGCGCCGGGGTGTCCCACGCGCGCGGCCCATCCGCCGGCCAGTCCGGCCCGGTGCCCCGGACCAGGCCCGCCACGAGCGCCGGCCCCGGCACGACCAGCACCATCAGGGCGATCACCCCCAGGTACACCGGCAGCGAGCCGATCTGCAGCCGCCGCGTCACGGCGTGCGCCGCCGCCATGGTCCCTTCGACGACGGCGTCGTAGGCGCGCTGCGCGTCCGGGAGCCATGGGCGCGTGGACCGGCCGGGGAACGTCCGGCCGAACGCTCCGTACAGCCCGGCGCCCGCCACGATGGCGGTCACCGACATCCAGATCGGCAGCCCGAGGCCGTGCCACAGGGCGAGCTTGTAGCCGGGCTCATGCGCCGGAAGCGTCCCGGCGTAGGGCCCGATCAGCTTTTGCAACGCTCCAGGGACGAGCCCCAAAGCGAATCCGGCGGCGGCGAGCACCACGACCGGCACCACGAGCCCCCACGGGTCCCCGGGCCTCTCGTCCGTCCCGCCGGAGAAGGCGCCGTGGAGGAAGCGCGCCCCGTACGCGACGGTCAGCGCCGACCCGGCGACCACCCCCGCGAGAACGACGATGTCGATGCCGCCGTGGGCGAACGCCTCGAACGCTGCCTCCTTCGCCACGAACCCGAGGAACGGCGGAATGCCGATCATGGACGCGATAGCCGCCGTCGCCGCTATGGCGAGCACGGGCAGCCGCCGTCCCGCGCCCGACAGCCGGTCGGCGCGGCGCGTCCCCGTCTCGTGCTCGACGGCCCCGACCGTCAGGAACAGCGGAGCCTTGAACAGGCCGTGGGCCAGCAGCAGCGCGGCGCCCGCCAGCGCCGCCGTCCGGGTCCCGTTGCCGAGCAGGACCATGAGGAAGCCGAGCTGGCTGATCGTCCCGTACGCCAGCAGCCGCTTGAGATCGTCCTGCCGCAGGGCGACGACGCCGCCCACGAGGAGGCTGAACAGCCCCACCGCCAGCACCAGCGGCCGCCACGGATCGACCCCGGCGAACGCCGGCGCCAGCCGCGCCACCAGGTAGACGCCCGCCTTCACCATCGCCGCCGCGTGCAGGTAGGCGCTCACCGGCGTCGGCGCGACCATCGCGGCCGGTAGCCAGGCGTGCAACGGGATCTGCGCGGATTTCGCGAACGCTCCCAGCAGCACCAGCACCACGCCGACCTGCGCCGACGTACCGCCCGGCGGGTGCGCGACCAGCTCCGAGATCCGGTACGTCCCGGCGGCCTGCCCGAGCACCACGAACCCGGCGAGCATGACGAGCCCGAACGCCGTGGTCGTCAGCAGCGCCTGCGTGGCGGCCCGCCGGTCACCGACCCGGTCAGGCCGCGGATGCCCGATGAGGACGAACGAACTGAGCGTCGTCAGTTCCCAAAACACGTACAGGACGAGCAGGTTGTCGGCGAGCACCAGCCCCGTCATCGCCCCCGCGAACGCGACGAGCGTCCCGATCATCAGCCGCTCGGACCGCTCGAAGTACCAGCCCGCGTAACACAGGACGACGGCCCCGACCCCGCCGACCAGCAGCAGCATGACGATGGACAGGGCGTCCACCCGGAAGTCGAAGACCAGCCCGAGATCGGACGCCCACACGACCTCGGTGTTCAGCTCTCCTTGCCCGACCCGGGTCGCCGCCCAGGCGGCCGTGGCCGCGGGCACCAGGGCCGCGGCGCACGCCATCACCCGCCGGTACCGCCCGAGCGCCCACGGGACGGCGACGGCCGCGACGGCATAGATCCCGACCAGCGCCAGCATGCCGCCCGCAGCCCCCTCCCCCAAGGCACGTCCGCAGGCGATCTACCCGACCAGCGCTCCCGAAACGGACACGCCCCCGATCAGGGGACCTTCCAGAGCCGCACCTTGTTGTCGTAACCGTGCGCGCTGGCCAGCGTCTTGCCGTCCGGGCTGAACGCCACCGCCTCCACATTGTCGGTGTGGCCGTTCAGGGCGTTGCCGGGCGCCTCTTCATCGAAGTACTGCTTCACCAGCACGCCGCCGCCCACGGCAGTCGCGCCACCCACCACGAGGAGCCCGAGCAGAAACCCCCGCCTGGAGCCGCGCCGCGCCGGCGGCACCGTCTGCGGCCCCACCGGCGGCGGCGGCGCGTACCCCATGGCCGGCGCGGGCGCACCGGCCACCGGCCACGGCTGCGGTGTCTGCGGGACGGGCGCGGGCTGCGCGAACTGCTGGGCCGGGACGGGCGGCAGGAACTGCGGCTGGCCTGCGGCGATGGCGCGAAGCCACTTCGCCACATCCTCCGCGGACGAGGGCCGGTCGGCGGGATTCTTGGTGAGCAGCCCGAGCACCAGCCGGTCCAGGTCCGAGGGGATCCCGCCCTTCTTCTGCGACGGCGGCACCGGTTCGACGGTCAGGTGCTGCCGCATCAGCGCGGGCATCGTCTCCCCGTCGAACGGTGCGTCCCCGGTCAACATGGCATACAAGGTGCACCCGAAGGCGTAAAGATCCGTGCGCGCATCCGCAGCACGCCCCTCGTACTGTTCAGGCGCCATATAAGCGGGCGTCCCCAGCATCCCTCCGACACCCGTAAGGTCACCGACCGCATCAGCAGACCGTGAGATCCCGAAATCGCAGATCTTCACCCCGCCCTCGGCCAGCTCCATCAGATTCGCGGGCTTGACATCCCGATGCACCACCCCCCGCCGGTGCGCATAGGCCAGCGCCTCGGCAACGGCAGCCCCCGTCTCCAGCACCCGCCCGACAGGCAGCCCACCCGGACTCCGCGCGAGGATGGTGGAGTAGTCGGTCCCGTTGAGCAACTCCATCACGAAGAACGGGTGCCCGTCATGCTCCCCGAGATCATGAACAACGGTGATCCCCGGATGCTGCAACTGCCCGGCGTTCTCGGCCTCCCGCCGCAGCCGGTCGATCAACACCGACGACGACCCAACGTCCGCGAGGAGGATCTTCACGGCAACGCGCCGCCGCAACTGCGTGTCGTCGGCGGCCCACACCTCTCCCATACCGCCCCGCCCAAGCCGCGTGGTGAGCCGGTACCTCCCCCCGAGCACCGCTCCGGTATCCATCCCCCACCCCTTCTACCAC
>NZ_JABXFD010000566.1 GCF_013372625.1 Actinomadura sp. BRA 177 | reverse complement strand
TGCGGGGTGGTGTGCACGCGGCGGTCGGCTGCGCAGTCGTGCGCGCGGTGCGTGGGGGGCGCTGAGCCGCGGCGCCGGGCGAGGACGTCAGCGGCCGCGGGTGCCGCCGCATTGCGGGGGGCGGGGGCGGGGGGGGGCCCGTGGCCCGCGAGGTGTCGGCGGCCGACGCGGGGCCAGGTGCGGGCCGGGGCGGTGTAGGTGCTGAGCGTCCGGCCGGCGACGTCCGCGTACATGCGGAGTGCGCTGCGCCCGGCCCGCACCGCGCCGGGCAGTTCCTGGAGCCCGGACGTGTGCGGGTGCAGCGCGTCGAACACCTCATCCGCGGACGCGGGACGCGCCTCGGGCGCCTTCGCCAGCAGCCGCCGCACGAGGTTCTCCAGGTCGGACGGGACATCGGCGCGCAGCCGGCGGAGCGGAACCGCCTCCTCGTAGATGTGGGCGTGCATCAGCGACACATGGTCGGGCCCTTGGAAAGGCCCCTGCCCGCTGAGCATCTGGTAGAGCACGCAGCCGAGCGCGTACAGATCGCTGGACGGGCTGTACTTCCCCCGGAACTGCTCCGGCGCCATGTACGCGAGCGTGCCGAGCAGCTGGTCGGTGCTCGTGAGGCGGGACCGTTCGTCGGCGTCCAGGGCGACGGCCAGCCCGAAGTCGAGGACCTTGACCGCGCCGTCCTTGTCGACCATGAGGTTGCTGGGCTTCAGGTCGCGGTGGACGAACGACTTCGCGTGCGCATGGCTGAGGACGGCGCTGACCTGCGCGGCGATCGCTGCGGCCCAGCCGACAGGCAGCGGATCATGTTCGGCGACCAGGTCGTCGACGTTGACGCCGTCCACCAGTTCCATGACGAGGTAGAGGCGCCCGTCGAAGGGGCCGCCGGTGACCCGGTCGGCGTCGTAGAGGACCGGCACGCCGGGATGGCCCATGCGCGCGGTGAGCTGCGATTCGCGGACGAACCGCCTGATCAGCTCGGGTTCGTCACCGAACCGGACGAACTTGACGGCGACGCGGCGCCGCAGCCGCGTGTCGGTGGCGCCCCAGACCTCTCCCATCCCGCCCTTGCCGATGTGGACGGGATCCAGTTGGTAGCGGCCGGCGATGGTCGTCACGCCGCCATTCAACCGCCCGGGCGGAGCCCGCCGCCACCGAGTCCCTCGATGCCGAGCGCGATGGTGTCGTCCCCGGCGGCCGCCAGCTCGCGCAGCGCCGCGGACAACTCCGCGAGGCGGCGGTGGGCGGCCCCGTAGGCGCGCTGCTCCTCAATCGGCAGGCGCGGGACCGCCGTCCTGCGGACATCCGCGCGAGACGAGGTGGACGATCCGCGGGCCATACCCGCCGCCATCAGGAAGCAGGCGAGGAAATAGGGGTCGTACCGGGTCTGGTCGGCACGGAACACCTGGACCTGCGGCCCGACCGCGACGCCTGCGACGTCGACCACCCGCGGGTGGACGCGGCGGCCCACCTGCGCGACGGCGATGTCCCCCTGGCGGAGCAGCAGAAGCCCGGGAGCGGGGACGGTCCGGGCGGACGGGTCGCGGTCGAGCGTGATGTCCTTGCCGGTCAGGACGGGAATGTCGCCCGCGCCGAGGTCCATCGTGATCGGCGGGTGCAGCACCTCGACCGTGCCGTGCCGGATCAGTTCGGCGAACGTCACCGTGCTGTGCTCGCCCGCCTCGCCGAGGGGCGCCAATTCGTTCGCGAGGGCGTTGACGGCGGCGAGCCGGTCGCGGAACCGGGCGCGCGCGGCGTCGAACCCGGCCCGGATGTCGGCGCTGCCGCGCAGGTGACGGGCCGGGGTCACGTCCACCGCGTCGTCCAGCAGATCGACCAGCGGGACGGCCCGTCCGATGCCCGGTTCGCCGGTGCCGCGCAGGAACCGCAGCGTGCCGGCGATCACGGTCTCGGGCGGAGCGGACGCGTCCACCATCAGCACGTGGGCGGGCGGCGGGTCACCGTCCGCGGGCCGGCGCAGCAGCCACAGATGGGGCGCCGCGGCCGACCCCGCCGCGCCGGCGGGCAGTTCGAGCACTGCCCGGAGCGTGCCGGTGCGCAGCAGACCCGCCCGGATCCGTCGCCCCGAACGCCGGTCGGCGGCCGCCTGCGGCATCAGCACGGCCGCCTCACCACCGGGCCGCAGATGCCAGAGCACATGCTGAACCCACGCCAACTCCGGTTCCCCACGCGGCGGAAGCCCGTGCCCCCACCGCGCGTCCCCGCCCAAC
>NZ_JABXFD010000067.1 GCF_013372625.1 Actinomadura sp. BRA 177 | reverse complement strand
GGGGGGGGGGGCGGGGTCTGGCGGGCGGGGCGTGGGCCGGGATCAGCTCGCTGATGCACCGGTTCCGCGGCGTCAACATCGTGGTGAGCACGCTGCTGATGACGTTCCTGGCGCAGCAGATGGTCTCGTTCGCGGTGAACACGCCGTGGCTGCTGCAGGAGACGCGGCGCGGGAACGCGACGGTCTCCCCGCAGTCCAACCGGCTGCCGGAGAGCGGGCTGCTCGGCTCGTTCGGCCAGTACCCGAACCTGCAGATCAACGGCGGGCTGCTGCTCGCGCTCATCGCGGCCGTGGTGATCGCGGTGCTGATCGCGCGCAGCCGGTGGGGGTTCCGGCTGACGATGCTCGGCCTGAACCCGCGGGCCGCCCGGCACGCCGGGGTGCGGGTCGCGGCGCTGAGCGGGACGGCGCTGGCGGTGTCCGGCGCGTTCGCGGGCATCGCCGGCGCCGTGCTGCTGACCAGCCCGGTCGGCACCAACCGGCTGCAGGGCGGCATCTCCAACAACATCGGCTGGGACGGCCTGCTGGTGGCGCTGGTCGCCCGCAACCGGCCGCTGATGGCGATCCCCGTCGCGCTGCTGTTCGGCGTGCTGCGTTCCGGGGGAGGGTTCCTGGCGTCGACCGGGGTCCCGCACTTCCTGGTGGACGTCGTCAAGTCGCTGCTGGTGCTCGCGTTCGTCGTCCCGCCCGTCGTGACCGAGGCGCTGCGCCGCCGGCGCGAGAGCCGCGGGACCGGCGCCGGCCCTGATGCGGCGGCGCCCAAGGCCAAGGAGGCGGTGGCGTCATGAGCGCCGCGGACAACATCTCCACGATCCTCGCCAGCGGCGCCCGGCTGACGGTGCCGCTCGCGTTCGCGGCCTGCGGGGAGTACCTCGCGGAGCGCGCCGGGACGGTGAACATCTCGGTCGAGGCGATGATGCTGGGCGGGGCGTTCGGGGCGGTCGCGGGCGCGTCCGTCACCGGCAGCGCCACGACCGGCCTCGCCGCCGGGATGCTGGTCGGCCTGCTCATCGGGTTCGTGCACGGCAACCTGTCGCACCGGGCGGCGGTCAACACGTTCGTGGTCGGCCTCGTCCTCAACACGCTGGTGCTGGGCCTGACCAGCTACCTGATCGTCACCGGGACGTTCACCGGGCACCAGGTGTGGCAGGTCAGCGTGCCGGTGCTGCGCGACATCCCGATCATCGGACAGGTCCTGTTCGTCGAGCGGTGGCCGGTCTACCTGCTGATCGCGGTCGTCCCGCTGACGTGGTGGCTGGTGGAGCGCAGCCGGTGGGGCCTGGAGTTGCGCGCGGTCGGCGAGGACCCGCAGGCCGCGGACGTGACCGGCATCGACGTGAACGCGCGGCGCCGGCAGGCGCTGCTGTGGTGCGGGCTGCTGGCCGGGCTCGGCGGCGCCTACCTGGCGGTGGGCGAGGTCGGCTCGTTCAGCCAGAACATGACCGCCGGCCGCGGGTTCATCGTGATCGCGGCGGTGATCTTCGGGGCGTGGCGGCTCGGCCGCACGTTGCTCGGCTGCGTGCTGTTCGGGCTGGCCGACGCGATGCGGCTGGCGCTGCCCGCGCTGGGCTTCACGCTCAACTCGCAGCTGCTGATCGTCGCGCCCTACCTGCTGGCCCTGGTGGCGATGCTGGTGTTCGCCACCAAGGACCGCGAGCCCCGTGCCCTGGGCAAACCCTTCCAGCGGGGCACGGTCTGAGGAGCAAGCGCATCCGGGCCCGGGGGATCCGGGCCCGGCCGATATCGAGGAGGAGCACGTGACCGGACTGACCGCCGCGCGCTGGACGCATGTGGCGCTGCCGACCGGAGACCTGGACAAGGCGATCGACTTCTACACCGCCCTCACCCCGCTGGTGGTGCTGGAGCGGTTCAAGGACGCCGACGGGGAGAGCGCCTGGCTGTCGAACGACGGCCAGGTGGAGACGCCGTTCGTGCTGGTGCTGGTCTCCTTCAACAAGGACAGGGGCGGGCAGCTCGGGCTGCTGCACCCGTTCGCGCACATCGGCATCGAGGTGCCGGCGCGCGGCGACGTGGACGCCCTGGCCGAGCGCGCCCGCGAGCTCGGCTGCCTGCACTGGGAGCCGCGCCAGATGCCCGACCCGGTCGGCTACATCTGCGCGCTGAAGGACCCGGACGGCAACGTCATCGAGATCTCGCACGACCAGCGGGTGTTCGACACCGTGCGGGAGAAGTGGGGAGGCGGGTCCTGACCGCCGACTCCGTCCCGGCCGAGCCGGGGGCCGTCGCGCGGGTCGAGGAGCGGACCCGCGCGGCGGCGCTGCGCTATCTCGGCGCGCTGAACCGGCGCGACGCCGACGCCGTCGCCGCCTGCGTGGCCGAGGACTTCGTCAACGAGCACACGTCCACGATGGGGCGCGGCGTCACCGGCCGCGCCGCCTACCGGCGGCGGCTGACCGGCTTCCTGGCCGACTTCGCCGACCTGCGGTACGAGCTGGAGGACCTGGTCGTCCGGGACGTGCGGGCGGTGCTGGCCTACCGGATGTCGTTCCGGCTCGTCCCGGCCGGGAACGCGCCGGTGAAGGTGCGCGGCGTGTTCCGGCTGTGGGTCGACGCGGACGGCCTGCTGGCCCGCCGCATCGACTACTGGGACGGCTCCGAGGTGACCCGCCAGCTCACCGCCGCGTCCCCCGAAGTACCCGGCTGACCTGCGGATTCGCCAGGCCGCCCGGCCGCGTGCCGGGCGGCCCGCGAGGCTGCCCGCCGCCCGTCCATGTTGCATTGTGAGATGGCATCTCTCATTGCTTGACAGAAATTCATCTCGCATCGAAAGATGGCATCGTGCATGTTGTGATGACGTCGGCGGGCATCGGCCGGATCGAGGACGGCTCGGTGGCCCTCCTGGACGCGCCGTATCCCGACCCGAGCGCCGTGATCGAGGCGACCGGCTCACTGGACGCGCTGGCGGAGGCGAAGGTCGTCCGGCGGATCCCGCTGGACGGCGAGACCGGGCTGCGCGCCCCGCTCGCCCGGCCCCGCGCGCTGTGGGGCGTCGGCCTGAACTACTACTCCAAGGCCGCGCAGACCGGGCGCGCGGTACCGGACGAGCCGGTGCTCTACCTCGCCGGCTGCGCCTCGGTGAGCGCGCCCGGCGCGGCGGTCCGGCTGCCGGCCGAAGAGACCGCCCAGATGGACTACGAGGCCGAGATCGCCGTCGTGATCGGCCGGACCCTCGACCGCGCCGCCGAGGACGAGACGTGGTCCGCGGTCGCGGCCATCACCGCGGCCAACGATATGACCGCCCGCGACGTTATGAAGCGCACCGGCACACCGGCCCTGGCCAAGAGCTTCCCCGGCTTCACCCCGCTCGGCGCGTCCCTGCTCGGCCGTGACGAGGTCCCCGACCCGGACATGATCGGCGTCCGCTGCCTGGTCGGCGGGGAGCCGCGGCAGAACTCCTCCAGCGCCGACATGATCTTCGCGATCCCCGAGCTGCTGGCCCGCATCTCCCGGTACGCCGCGCTGCGCCCCGGCGACGTCGTGCTGACCGGCACCCCGGCCGGGACGGGCCAGGACCGCGACGACTTCCTGCGGCCCGGCGACACCGTCCGGGTCGAGGTCGACGGCGTGCTGCCGCTGATCACCCGGGTCCGGGCGTGACCCCCGTGCCTCCCCTCACCCGCAACCTCACACGATCGGGAGTACCTCGATGACCGAACAGAACAAGCCCGGCTACGACCGCGTCCTCACCGGCGGGACGGTCATCGACCCCGCGTCGGGGCTGAACGCGCGGACCGACGTCGCGATCAGCGGCGGCACCATCGCGGCCGTCGGCGACGGGCTGGCCGCCGGCGCGGCCGAGGTCACCGACTGCACCGGCCGCTGGGTGCTGCCCGGCCTCGTCGAGGGCCACACGCACATCTTCCAGCACGTCTCCAAGGTCGGCGCGCCGCCGGACGAGGCGCACCTGCGCCGCGGCGTCGTCGCCGCCGCCGACGCCGGCACCGCCGGGGCGTCCACGTTCGCCGCGTTCCGCAAGCTCGTGGTCGAGCCGTCGCCGATGCGCATCGTGAACTTCCTGAACGTCTCGGTGCTCGGCCTCATCGACTTCCGGTTCGGCGAGCTGATGAACCCGGACACGCTCGTCCCGGACGACGCCCTCGCCACCGCCGCCGAGAACCCCGACGTGGTGCGCGGCTTCAAGATCCGGCTGTCCGAGGACGTCGTCGGCGAGAACTGGCAGATGCTGCTGAAGAAGTCGCTCGACGCCGCCGAGCAGGCCGGCCTGCCGCTCATGGTGCACATCGGCGAGACGTCCGAGCCGCTGCCGGTCGTCCTGGACCACCTGCGTCCCGGCGACATCGTCGCGCACTGCTACACCGGCAAGGAGCACGGCATCCTGGACGGCGACGAGGTGCTGCCCGCGGTGGCGGCGGCCCGCGAGCGCGGTGTGCTGTTCGACTCGGCGCACGGCAAGAGCAACCTCAGCTTCGAGGTGGCGCGCCGCGCGATCGCCAAGGGCTTCTACCCGGACATCCTCAGCTCCGACACCAGCGCCCGCAACTGGCGCGGACCGGTGTTCGACCTGCTGACCAGCATGTCGAAGCTGGTCGCGCTGGGCGTCCCGCTGACCGAGGCCGTCGCCCGCGCCACCGTGCGCCCCGCCGGGCTGCTCGGCCTGTACGCCGAGGGCTACGGGCAACTGAAGCCCGGCGGCCCGGCGCACGTGACCGTGGTCGAGGAGACCGCGGAGACCGTGCTCCCGGACGCGGCGGGCAACACGATGACCGCGCCCCGCCTGGAGCCGGTCCTCGTCCTGCACGGCGGCAAGCCGGTCGAGACCGTCCCGTGGCGCGGCCTGTGACCACTGCTTTGCGGGCCCGGCTGCGGGCGGCACTGGCGGACGGTTCCCGGTTGCACGGGACGTTCGTCAAGCTGCCCGCGCCGGACGTGGTGGAACTGTGCGGCCTTGCCGGCTTCGATTTCGTGGTCGTCGACCTGGAGCATTCCGTGCTGACGGAGGCCGACGCGATCGGCCTCGTCCGGCATGCGGAGCGCTGCGGGTTGCCGGCGCTCGTCCGTGTCCCCCAGGTGGACGGGCCGCTGATCTGCCGGCTGCTGGAGAACGGCGCGGCCGGGTTCCAGCTGTCGATGCTGAGCGGTCCCGCGCAGGCCTGGGCGCTCGTCCAGGCCACCCGGTTCGCGCCGGACGGCGACCGGTCGGTCAGCCTGGCCAACCGGTCCGCCGGGTTCGGGCGGGGCGGGCTCGCGGCGTTCCTGGCCGCCGAGCGGGCCGATCCGCCGCTGCTGGTCGGGCAGATCGAGACGCCCTGGTGGCGGGACGGCGGCACGGCCTGGGACGAGGTTATCGCCGACCTCGACGTGGTCTTCGTCGGCGGCACCGACCTGGCGGTCAGCCTGGGTGCCGAGCCCGGCGGCGCGGACCTGCGCGCGGCCGTCACCGAGATCGAGGACGCCGCGCGGCGGCATGGGATCGCGTTCGGCGGCTGGGCCCCGTCCCCGGCCGCCGCGAAGGCGCACGGCCTCGCCGCCGCGCGCTACCTGGTGACGGGCTCGGACCTGCAGATACTGGCCGCCGGACTGCACGCGGCGGCCGGCGAGGGAGGCAACGGATGACCGAGAACGGGCGCAACGCCAAGCTCTACAACCGGGTGGTCGGCTGGGCCGACATGCCGGAGACCGAGATGCGCAAGGGGGTGCGGCGCCGGGTCTACTCCACCGACGAGGTGATGCTCGCCCACCACACCCTGGACGTGGGCATGGACCTCAACCCGCACAGCCACGAGGACTTCGACCAGCTCGTCTACATCGCCTCGGGGCGCTGCAACTACTACGTCGAGGGCGTCCCGCACGAGATGACGGCAGGGACGTTCCTGCTGGTGCCGAGGGGCGCGGAGCACTACATCGAGCCGCTGGAAGAGCCGTGCGTCAACATCGACATCTTCGTCCCGCCGCGCGCCGACTTCGCCGCGTCCCTGGCCTACCTGGACGAGCTGCCCTGACCGCGCGCCTCCCGGCCGGGACCGCCCCGGCCGGGTCCGGCATGTCAGCCGGCCGCCTCGGCGGCCGGGGCGCCGTTGGTGCCGAGCCGCTGCGACAGCTCCCGGGTGATCTCCAGCAGCGCCTCGGCCATCGGCGAGTCGGCCCGGCGCGGGACGTCCACGGACGTGCCGACGATCGCCATCGTGGCGATGATCGAGTCCCCCTCGAAGACCGGCGCCGCGATGGTGTGCAGGCCGTTCTCGGACGGGGAGTTGACCGACAGCCCGTGCTCGCGGATCCAGTCGACGTCCTCCCGCAGCCCCGGCGAGCGGCGCAGCAGCTTGGCCAGCGCCGGCACCTGCTCGGGCGGGAGGTAGGCGCAGAACACCCGGCCCTGCGCGGACGTGGCGAGGTCGAGCCGCGAGCCGACCCGGACGCTGATCCGGATCAGGTGGTCGGTGTTGTCGGCCGACCGGACGACGGTCGGGGACTCGCCGTCCCAGATGCTCAGCACGACGGTCTGCCCGGCGCTCTGCACGAGCCGGTCCATGTACGGCTCGGCGGCGGACACGATCGGCAGCGCCGCCCGCGCCGCGGCGGCGAGCGTGAGCACCTGCGGGCCGAGCGAGTACAGCGCCGTGCGGTCGTCGTAGCGCAGCAGGTTCGCCGCGCGCAGGGCCTTGGTGTAGCGGTGCGCGGTCGCCTTGCTGGCGCCGAGCCGCGCGGTGATCTCGTTCAGGCTGAGGTGCGGCCGGCTCACCGTGAAGGAGTCCAGGATCAGGGCGGCGCGCTGCACCGTCTGGATGGACGGGGAGCCCTCGCCCGTGTCTCGTGCGGTCCTCATCGTCGTTGCCATCCGTCTCTCGCTTCTGCCTCGGCCGCCGTTCGCCCGCCGTCCGGGGGCGGTGGGCCGCGGTGGAATGACACGCCATCTCATCATGAGTCCGGCGTCGCCGGCAGGCCATCCGGACAGCCCGCAGGCCCTGTCCGCACGGGGCTCCCGGACGGTCGGCGCAGTCGTCCGGCGCGGTCGGCGCTACGCTGTGCCATCTCTTATTGCGAGACGTAATCATGGCAACTGGGATGTAGCACGTCAACGTCCGGATCGATTCCGTCCGGGTGACCCTTGACACGGCGATCCGGACTGGGCAACTCTGTATGCACGATACGAGATGGCATCTCGAATAGTCGAATGAACCTGCGTGGAGGGGGTGGGCGCCCGATGCCAGAGCCGAACGGCGGGAGGCTTCCGGGGCAGCTGGTCGTCGAGGACTGGGACGCGCTGACTTTCCGCGTCAACCGGGTCGCGTACCGCTCGGCCGAGGTGTTCCAGGCGGAGCGGGACCGGATCTGGGCGCGGTCGTGGCTCTACCTGGGCCACGAGACCGAGGTCGCGAAGCCCAACGACTTCAAGACCCGGACGCTCGGCGGCAGGCCGCTCATCTTCTGCCGCGACACCGGCGGCACGGTGCAGGCGTTCCTGAACGCCTGCCCGCACCGCGGCACGATCCTGTGCCGGGAGCGGGAGGGGTCCAGCAAGCTTTTCCAGTGCTTCTACCACGCCTGGACGTTCCGCAACAACGGCGACGTCGCGGCCATCCCCGGCAAGGAGGCCTACGAGGCCGCCGGCGAGGGATTCCTCGACTCGATGCGGCTGCGGACCGTCCCCCGGCTGGAGATCCACGAGGGCTTCGTCTTCGTCGCGTTCGACCCGGACGTCCCGCCGCTGCTGGACTTCCTCGGCGACGCCGCCGACTACATGACGATGATCTCCGAGCAGCACGCCGCCGGCATGGAGGTGCTGCCCGGCACCCAGTACTACGGCGTGCGCGGCAACTGGAAGCTCGGCGTCGAGAACGCCATGGACGGCTACCACTTCTCGCCGACGCACAACACGTTCGTCGGCTACCTGCGCGAGACCGGCTTCGCCGTCACCGACGACGACCAGTACGCCTACAACCTCGGCAACGGGCACAGCCTGCTCGTCCTCACCGGGCACGGCGGCCGGATCAGCATGCTGTGGGAGCCGCGCTTCGGCGAGGACGAGAAGGTCCGCACCACCGAGCACCGCGCCGAGATGGACCGCCGCCTCGGCCCCGAGCGGGCCCGCTACGTCGCCGACGAGAGCCACATCCTGTTCGTCTGGCCGAACCTGCTGCTCTTCGACCTCGAAGGGCTGTCGATCCGGCAGCTCGAACCCGTCGCGGCCGACCAGACCGACGTCCGCGCCTGGCAGCTGGCACCGCGCGGCGAGGACGAGGACACCCGCGCGCTGCGGATGAAGACCATGGTCAGCTTCGTCGGACCGGGCGGCCTCGCCACCCCCGACGACATCGAGGCGTACGAGGCGGTGCAGCGCGGCATCGAGGCGACCGCCGCCGAGGCCCGTCCCGGACTCGACTACAGCGACATGTCGCGCGGCATGGTCGACGAGGTCAAGGGCGTCCAGGGCCGGTCCATCGACGAGGGCGCGATGCGCGGCTTCTGGCGGCACTGGGTGCACGCGCTGGACGTCGAGGACGGCCTTTCCGTCGCCGGGCCGCGGCCCGAGCGCTTCCTTGAGGGGAGGAACGTGCGATGACCGTACTCATCGACGGCCGCGAGATCACCCGCGCCGACGTGGAGGACTTCCTCTACGCCGAGGCGGACATCCTGGACGCCTGGAAGTACGACGACTGGCTCGCCCTGTTCGAGCCCGGCGCCCGGTTCGAGGTACCGGCGACCGACTGGACGGGCACGTCGATGCACGCGTCCGGGTCGTTCGTCACCGACGACTGGGACCTGCTCCGCGCGCGCGTCAAGCGGCTCAAGTCGCGCAAGGCGCACGCGGAGAACCCGCCGTCCCGCACGCACCGGATGGTCTCGAACGTCCGGCTGCACGAACACGACGAACCCGGCCTGCTCCGCGTGACGGCCTCGTTCATCGTCCACCGCGCCCGGGACTTCGAGTTCGACGCCTACGTCGGACGCTACGACCACCTGCTGGTGACCGGCGGCGACACGCTGCGCTTCCGGCTGCGCCGCGCGATCCTCAGCCAGGAGCACCTGCCCGCGGGCAGCCGGCTGAGCTTCATCCTCTGAGGGAATCCCGATGATCATTCACACCGTGGTGTTCCGGTTCCGCCCGGACGCGCCGGCCGATGCGGTCGAGGCGCTGCTGGCGGAACTGCGCACCTTCCCGGGCCGCTACCCGCAGATGCGGGACTTCTCGCTCGGCCCCAACGTCAGCACCCGCGACAGCACGTTCACGCACGCGTTCTCGGTGCGCTTCGAGACCGCCGCCGACCTGCACGCCTACCTGCAGAGCGACTCGCACGAGCGGTTCGTCCGCGAACGCTGGCGCCCGATCGTCGAGCAGCACCACATCGTCAGCTACGAGACCGGCGGCAGGGCGGGCCGTCCGCGCGGCCCGTACGGCATGGAGTACGCCCGCATCGAGGTGCCCGACATGGCGCGCACCATCGAGTTCCTCCAGTACCACGTGGGCCTCCAGCTCGAACAGCACACCGACGAGTACGCCTACCTGCGCACCGACATCGAGCACCACTCGATCGAGCTGATCAGCGCGCCGGAGCGAGAGGCCGGGCACACGTCCGCCGTCGGCTACAGCGTGGAGAACGACGAGATCCTCGCCGACCTGCGCAAGCGCGTCGCGGACGCCGGCCACGAGATCCTGGAGCTCCAGGACCGCCAGAAGGGCTTCTGCTCGGACGGCTTCGGGGTGCGCGACCCCAACGGCCTCATCATCGAGCTGTTCACCGGCTTCCTGGAGTACGCGGAACCACCACTGGCCGAGCTTCGCCCGGTCGACCTCGTCCACCCGTTCATCGCGACGACGAAGTACGAGGAGTCCCTCGACTTCTACACGAACGTCCTGGGCTTCCAGTCCTCGGACGAGATCGTCGGCTCCACCACGTTCCTGCGCTGCGAGGACCGCTACCACCACAGCCTCGCCCTGCAGAACAACAAGGAGCACTACGTCGCGCACCTGTGCTTCGCGACGAAGAGCCTCGACCACGTCATGCGCTTCCGTGCCCGCGCCCTCTACAAGGGCGAGCCGATCGCGTCCGACATGGTGAACCACTCGGCGTCGACGTCCATCGCGTTCTACATGCACGAGCCGAAGCACGGCCCGCGCTACGAGCTGTGCGACCGGCACCGCGTGTTCACGCCGGAGGAGCACGAGACGCACCGTCCCCGCCGGATGCCGCCGGACCCGCGCAACATCGACGTGTGGCGCCCGGCCGCCGACGACTGGGGCCGTTTCTGAACCTCACTGAGGAGATCGTCGGCGCCCTGAAGGCGATGGACGCCATCCGGGCGCCGTACGGTCACGAAGCCGCCGCCGCCGTGCACCTCGCCTCCTGGTGCACGGCGCGGTGGCCGTGGATCGACTGGACGGTCCAGCGCTACGGCGAGGGCGGCGCCAACCTGCACGCGGGCGACCCCGAAGGCGTGCTGCTCTACTCGCACCTGGACACGTCCCTGAGCGGCGACTCCGACGAAGACCGTCCCATCACCGCCCGCGCCGACGCACCGGCCCCCCTGAAAGCGACCTCCACCCATGTAGAGGGCTTCGGCCTGGGTGTAGCCCGCGGCCCCGCCGCCGCAGCCCTGATCGCCTTCGTTTCGGCCACGTCCCGCGGCGCGTCCGCCGGCCTCCTGCTAGCCGGCTCAGGAACCCACCGCAGCACCTTGCATGGCCCCGCCGGCAAACCCCGCTCAACGGGCTTGGACCACTACCTGGCGGACGCTCCCTACCCGTCCGCCGCAGTAATCGCCAAGGGCGGCCCATCAACCATCCTCTGGGAAGAACCGGGCGCCCTCTACCTACGCGTACGCGTCCAGGGCCGCCACGGCGCCGTCCTAGCCCGCGAGTCACCCATCCCGCACGGCGGCGTAATAGCCCACGCGGCCCCAGTAATCGAAGCGATCGAACGCTGGCGAACGTCCTACGTGGTCTCAAGTACCGCGCCGGGTACCCAGGTCGGCCCCGCCGCCGGCATCGGCTCACTAACCGCCGGCCGCCCCGACAAACCCGACCTCTTCCCGGCCCTACTAGAGGCCGGTGTGTACGTCGTGACCGTCCCGGGAGCGGACCCGCGCGCACTGGCCGCGACGCTGCGGCGAGAGGTCGAGTCCGCGTGTGCAGACGGCCCCCTTGCCGCCTGCACGGTCGAGGTCGACCTGGATGAGGTCCACCCAGCCGCCGCGACCCCGTCCGACGCCCCCATCGTCCGCATGGCCCGCGACGCATGGCGCGAGGAATTCGGCGCCGACCCACCACCCATAACCGGCTGGACGGGCTCAACCGACGGCGTCGTCCTACGCGCCCACGGAATAGACACCGTCCGCCTAGGCCCGGCGGCCGCCCCGTCCAAGGACGACCCGCGCCGCGACGTCCTCGATCTAGCCTCTCTGACGGTCTACTCCCGCCTCTACGCCCGCCTCCCCTAACACGGCCCGGTGCGTTCAGCGGCCCAGAGGCGGACCGTCCGGCAGTCACGCTGGCAGGGTAGCCCGACCGGCTGAGGTCGGGGGTCCGCGTGAAAACGGCCGCCCGCGCCCTCCCCGGAGAGACGCGGACGGCCGTGGTTTGTGGGTTAGAGGCCCCAGGTCTCGTTGGGGACCACTGCGTCGGCGATCTGGAAGCGGCCGCCGGGGAGGGGCTCTTTGGCGTCGCCGTTGATGACGTTCTTGCCGAAGCCGGGGACCATCGGGCGGCCGACCTCGCGGCGCAGCCACAGGCGCAGCAGGTGGCGGCGGCGCTCCGGCTCGGGGTGGTCGTCGTAGGAGGTGCGCGAGTGCAGGGCGGCGTAGTTCAGCAGCCACTGGACGTCGCCCGGCTGGAAGTCCATGTCCAGCGGGAGGCCGGGCTCCTGCGCGATCTCGTCGAACAGGTGCAGGAGCTCGATCTGCGCCTCGGTCAGCCGCGGCACGTCCGGGTACTCCTGCGCCGTGATGATCATCTGGGCGCCGGCGTAGGTGCTGAAGACGCCGTCGACGTAGCTGCAGATCGGCGACCGGTAGGTGTCGGCGGGCGCGTCGGGGTCCTGCCGGCGCCAGTCCCAGTGCCACTCCTCGAACAGCAGCGGGGCGAGGTCGGGGCGGCGGCGCAGGATCTCGTTGTAGATCGTGGTGCCGCTGACCAGGCTGGACGCGCCGCCGGCGCGGGCGCCGCGCAGGCACATCAGGGCGACGACGTCGGAGCTGTCGGAGTGGAACGGCAGCCGGTCCCGGACGCGGGACGGCAGCGCCGTCGGGTCTTCCATCGTCTTGTTGGACGTGGCGATGACGTGGTCGAGGACGTCCCCGTACTGGTTCTGCGGCATCGGCGAGCCGAGGTGCAGGCCCATCAGGTAGAAGATCGCGCCCGCGACCGTGTCGCCGTAGTCCTCGGTGCGCAGGCCGCGGATCAGGATGAAGCCGCGCCCGGTGTCCATCTGCTGGGCGCATTCCTCGATGAGCCCGGTGCAGGCGTTCAGGGGGTAGTCGGCGGCGGTGACGGTGCGCAGGTCCGGGTCGTCGGCGACGAAGCGGCGGCCGACGGCCTCCAGCTCGTCGCGCTCGGCGTCGGACAGGTGGTAGATCCACTCGGTGGAGCCGGCCAGTTCGTCGCCGCGCCAGGCGGACGGGCCGGAGATCGGGGACAGGTCGACGGTGGTACTCATGCTGCCTCGCTGCTTCGGGAGGGTGAGACGGCCGCGGAGGGCCGCGGCCAAGAGGGAAAGGGCTGCGGTCGTCCGGTGCTAGAAGGGCGTCTGCGGGATGCCCGCGGCGGTGCCGGGACGCATGCCCTCGCGCGGCGGGCGGACCCGCGATGTCTCCGAGTACGGCGGCGGTGAGACCAGCCGCCTGGCGTGCAGCCGCTCGGTGCCCGGCACGGGTCCAAGGCCTGGTGAGGCGGCTCGGATCATGGTGTGCTCCCGGCGGTGAGGGACCTTCCGGACACCGTAGGACAGTCCCGCTGATCTCGTCAAGCGAGATGGCATCTCGTATTTCTAACCGATCGGCCGGACCTGGAGGGTGCCCTCCTCGGTGACGCGCGTTTCGAAGGACGGCTGGCGGTCGGTGGCGGGACCGTGCACGACGGAGCCGTCCGCGACCCGGAACGTGCTGCCGTGCCAGGGGCAGACGACGCAGATGTCGGCGTTGTCGTCGGTGACGACGCGGCCCTGGTGGAGCGGGCCGGCGAGGTGGCTGCAGCGGTCGGTGAGGACGTGCACGTCGTCGCCGGTCCGCAGCACGAAGAGGCTGATGTAGCCGAGCCGCCGGGTGACGGGCCAGCCGTCCGGGAGGTCCGCGGCGCTGCACAGGTCGTGCCAGCCGAGCGGGACGAGATGGCCGGTCTTGTCGGCGTGGCTGGCGCCCGCGGCCTGCCGGAAGGCGAGGTGCCCGCCGAGGTAGGTGCCCGCGAGCAGCGTGGACAGGCCGGCGAAGCCGAACGCGCGGCCGGCGCCGTCCCGTCCCTGGTAGCGGGCCACGAGGGACGCCGAGTACAGGGCGCTCGTCGCGGCCATCCCCGCGGCGTGGATCAGGCCGACGCGCTGCTGCTCGCGGTGCAGGGAGCCCCAGTCGGCGATGCCGGTGAGGACGCTCGGGACCGCTCCGGCGAGCCCGGCGGCGACCAGGGCCTGCGAGGCGCGACGCGTCCCCGGCATGAGGTCGAGGACGGCGGCGGACATCCACAGCCCGACGGGCACGTCGGTGAGCGGCGGGTGGGCGGGGTGGCCCAGCGGGACGCCGTGCAGGGCGTCCTTGACCGGCCCCGGGTGCAGCGTCCGCCGCACGGCCGTGGACAGGACGCGGATGGTACGGTCCAGGCCGCTCGCCTGCTCCAGCGCTTCGGTGGCGTCCGCGAGCCGTGCGGACGACTGGGGCTCGGACCCACGCCGGAATATGTTCACCCGTCGGGGCATGTCCCCTCCTCCGCGGTTCTGAGACGCCTGGTGCGACATTAGTCTTCCGCGTTCTCCTGCGGCCAGTCATACCCCTACCTACGGCCCGAGGGGATAAACCACGGGGTCAGCGCGGTGGGACGGCCAGCGTGACGGGTACGCCGTTGAAGACGGCGTTGCCGGACAGGGGGTCGATCTCCTGTTCGTCGGTGACGGCGTTGACGTTGACACCCGCGTGCTCATGCGCGACGGCGGTGCGCGTTCCTGGACGGTCGTGGCCCCATCCGTGCGGGAGGCTCACGACGCCTGGCATGACCGTCTCGGTGGGTTCGGCGATGGCGTCGACGGTGCCCGTCCGGGACGTGACGCGGATCGTCTCGCCTGCGGTGACGCCAAGGCGTTCGGCGTCCTGGGGGTTGAGCTGGAGCGTGCACACATTGGAGCCGCGCACCAGTTCGGGGAGGTTGTGGAGCCAACTGTTGTTGGAACGCAGGTGGCGGCGTCCGATCAGCACCATCCCGTCGGTCTGCGGCGCACGCAGGGCGGCGTGGAGACGGTCGACATCGGCGGCGAACGTTGACGGGCACAGTTCCACGCGGCCGGACGTCGTGCAGAGCACCTCGTCCAGGCGCGGCTTGAGTGCGCCGAGGTCGAGGCCGTGCGGGTGCTCGGTGCGCAGGCGCGTCAGCGTGAGGCCGGACGGGTCGGCGCCGAAGCCGTCGCCGTAGGGGCCGAGGCGCAGCATCATGTCGAGCCGCTGCTCGGTGAGCGTGCCGGTGTCGAGCATCTTGCGCAGTTCGTCCGGTTCGCGGCCGTGCACCGGGGAGCCGGGCAGCGCGGTCGCCTTCGCCAGCGTCGACGTGATGATCAGCTCGTCGAGGGCGGCCGGGTCGCCGTCCGTCCCCGAAGCGATCATGGCGAGCCGGGCGAGGACGACGGCCTCGCTCGGACGTCCGTCCGGCAGCGGGACGACGGGCGGCGAGTAGCGCGCGTAGTCGCGGACGGCGAGCCCGGTCAGCGCGATGTCGTAGTGCGGCGTCTGCGCGGGACGCGGCGGCGGCAGGATCACGTTCGCGTGCCGCGTCGTCTCGTTCAGGTACGGGTCGACGCTGACCATGAACACCAGCCCGGCGAGCGCGCGGTCGAGCCGGGCCGCGTTCGGCGCCGACAGCGCCGGGTTGCCGCCGATCGTGATCAGCGCCTTGACCTGGCCTTCGCCTGCCGTCTCGATCTCGTCCACGAGCGTGGCGACCGGAAGCTCCCCGTTGACCTCGGGCAGCCCGCGGACGCGGCTGCGCCACCGCCCGGTCGTGAACGGCTTCCGGCGCCGGTACACGGGCGCGTGCGCGGGGCGCGGGAACATCGCGCCACCCTCCCGGTCGAGGTTCCCGGTGAGGACGTTCAGCGCGTCCACGAGCCAGCTGTTGAGCGTCCCGTACGCCTGCGTGCAGGTGCCGATGCGGCCGTAGACGGCGGCGCGGTCGGCGGCGGCCAGCTCGCGGGCCGTCCGCCGGATCACGTCCGCCGGGATACCGGTGACGTCCGCGACGCGCTCGGGAGCGAAGTCGACGGCGAGAGCGCGCAGGTCGTCCAGGCCGTTGACGCGTCCAGGCAGGCGGTCGGTGACGCGGTCCTCGGCGAACAGGGTGTGGACGAGCGCCATGAGGAAGAACGCATCCGTCCCCGGCTTGATGAACAGATGCTCGTCGGCGAGCGCGGCCGTCCGCGTGCGGCGCGGGTCGACGACCGTGACCTTTCCCCCACGCGCCTTGATGGCCTTCAGCCGTCCAGGGAAATCGGGTGCGGACGCGAGGCTCCCGTTCGACTCCAGCGGATTCGCGCCGAGCATGAGCAGATGACCCGTCCGGTCAAGGTCGGGCACAGGAATCGCGAGCGGATCGCCGAACATGTGCCCGCACGCGACGTGCTTCGGCATCTGGTCGGCAGTGCTGGCCGTGAACAGGTTGCGCGTGCCGAGCGCCTTCACGATCGCGCCGCCGTACAGCGGCCCGGCGATCGAGTGCGCGGTCGGGTTGCCGATGTAGACGGCGACCGAGTCCCGCCCATGCCGCTCGATGACGTCCGCGAGCCCCTTCCGGACGGCCTCGAACGCCTCGTCCCATCCGGCCGTCTCGCCGTTGACGAGCGGTTCCGCCAGCCGATCAGGGTCCCCGTCCAGGCTGCCGAGCGTCGCGCCCTTGGGACAGATGAATCCCTTGCTGAACGGGTCTTTCTCATCACCCCGTACGCGGGTCACCGTTCCCGCGTCGTCCAGGGTCAGTTCGAGCCCGCACAGGGCTTCGCAGAGGGGACAGGTACGAAACGCCGTGCGGTCGCCCATCGAGAGTTCTCCTTGTGAACGGGACCGTCGGCCCCATGATGACTGGTCGGCCAAAGCCATGCCATGGCCGACCCCCAAGGCATGGCCGTAACGGCGATTTGGGAGTTACTTTGAAGTAGAGGACTTTCGGCAGCCTCTAGGGAGCTGCTATGGAGCCGTGGGTCGCCTGGTTGCTCGTCGCCGCGCTGCTCGGAATCGCCGAGTTGCTCACCCTCACGTTCGCGCTCGGGATCCTCGCCGTCGCCGCCCTGGCCGCGGGTCTGACCGGCGCCCTGGGCCTGCCGCTCGCCGCCCAGGCCGCCGTCTTCGCCGTCGGGTCGATCGCCGGCATCGCGGTCGTCCGTCCCATCGCGACCCGCCACATCAGGCAGCCGCCGCCGCTCCGCTCCGGCACGGCCGCCCTGGTCGGGCGCGAGGCGTACACGCTCACCGAGGTCACCCGCCACGGCGGACGCGCCCGCATCGGCGGCGAGGAGTGGACGGCCCGCCCCTACGACCCCGACCTCGTCATCCCCGCCGGCGCCACCGCCGACGTCCTCGCCATCGAAGGGGCCACGGCCCTGCTCTATCCGGTCTCGGCCGAGGAGCCACCATGACAGACATCGCCATCGCCCTCCTCATCGTCATCCTCGCCGGGCTGTTCGTCCTGGCCACCGCGGTGATGCGGGCCGTCTGGATCATCCCGCAGGCCCGCGCCCGCAACGTCGAGCGCCTCGGCCGCTACCACCGCACCCTCGAACCCGGCATCATCCCCGCGTCGGACGCTCAGACGGACTCCAACTCCGAGAATGTCACGTTCACTTTCATGCCTTCCGGTAGTTCGGTGGCCAGCACATCGCGGTGAACCATGGCGAGTTGGTAGCTGCGGCCCGACCAGTCGAGCCGGTACTCCTCCACGGAGTTGATCGTCTCCTCGGCATCCAGGACGACGATGAGGTAGACGGGGATGCGCTGACCCGCGTATTCGGCCTTCTTGTCCTGGAAATCACGCTGTCTGCTGTCCGAGCCTGCGATCTCCACTGCGGTGAACACGTCCGCACTCGTCAGCTTCGAGCCGCGCTCGATGCAATGCAAGATGCTGATGTCGGGACGGCGCATCGTGAACCGTCGCGCTTTGTCGCTGATGTGGGAGTGCGGTTCGACGTAGTACACATCGGTGTCCGGCAGCACATCGATGCAGGGACCACCACTCGGCCGCGCAGCCTTCAGCGCGTAGCAGAGGTTCATCATTATGCGTTGATGTTCAGGACTCGGGGATTCGCAGACGACGACGCTGCCGTCCACAACCTCAATGGCCTTGGACACGTCTTCTGGAAGGGCCTCGTACTCCTCCTGGGTGATCAGGAGGCTGTAGGGGTCCGTCGCCCAGGCGGGGAAGGGCATGATCAGGGCTCCTCGAGATCGATCCGGTACCTGGTCAGAGCCTATAGGCGGGGACGCTGAGGCGTCCCGGAGACGGGGAAGCGGCCGGGCGGGGGAGGCCGCCCGGCCGCTTCAGGGGGATGAGGGGCGGCATCGAGGCCGGCCGTCCCTCCGGATGAGTCTCGGGTGCGCTCAATCTAGCGGCAGTCACATGAACGATTCAAGATAATGAATTACTTGTCTTTGGTGGGGGCGTCCGGCGGTCATGGCATGCTTGGCCGACCCAGCAGGTCCAGGAGGGCCGGACGGAGGCGAGGCGATGAGCAGGCGGGGGAAGGCCGCCGCGGTCGCGGTCATGGCCGGAATGGCGCTGACCGCGGCGGCGTGCGGGAGTTCGGGCGACTCCGAGGCGGAAGGGGCGATGCCGCCGCCGTCGACGTCCGCCGCGAAGGGCGGCGAGCAGAAGCCGGCGCCGCCGGCCAAGGAGCCGATCATCCTCGCGTTCGGCGGCGACACCCACTTCGAGGGTCAGTTGCGTGCGCGGCTCGGTCAGCCGTCCACTGCGCTCGGCCCCGTTGCCAAACAGCTGCGCGCCGCAGACCTCGCCATGCTCAACTTGGAAACGGCCATCACGACCGGTGGTACGCCTGCGCCAGGTAAGCAGTTCACCTTCCGTGCGCCGCCGTCCACGTTCAAGGCACTGAAGGCCGCCGGGGTGGACGTCGTGTCCATGGCCAACAACCACGGCATGGACTACATGGAGGGCGGCCTACGCGACTCCCTGGCCGCGATAAAGAAGACGCGGTTCCCCGTGGTCGGCATAGGCAAGGACGCTGATGACGCCTTCAAGCCGTATCGCGTGACGGTGAAGGGCAACAAGCTCGCCATCGTGGGTGCGACGCAGGTACTGGACGACAACCTGATCCAGGCGTGGACGGCGACTGACACCAAGGGCGGTCTTGCGTCGGCCAAGAACGTCCCGCGGATGGTGCAGGCGGTGAAGGAAGCACGCAAGGGGTCGGACGTCGTCATCGTCCATCTGCACTGGGGTGCGGAGCTTCAGCCTTGCCCGCTGCCGCGTCAGAAGGAACTCGCCCAGCAACTCGTTGAGGCGGGCGCCGACATCATCGTCGGAGGCCATGCGCACATCCCGCTGGGCGGCGGCTACATGAACGACACGTACGTCCACTACGGCATGGGCAACTTCGTGTTCTACTCCGCGAACGGCCAGACGGCGAAGTCCGGTGTGCTGTTCCTGAAGGTGCAGAACGGCAAGGTCGTCAAGGACAAGTGGGCTCCGGCGCTCATCCAGGGCGGCATCCCGATTCCGATGAAGGGCGCCGCCGCGAAGGCGGAGCTGAAGCGGTGGAACGGGCTGCGCGGATGCACCGGGCTGTCGGCGCGTCCGTCCTGAGCTGGACTCTCCCACTATGGGAGGGATCAGGGTGGGGCCCGTGAGCGACGATCTCCTGCCGATCGGACGGTTCGCGCGGCTGTGCAGGCTGAGCGTCAAGCAGCTGCGGCACTACGACGACCTCGGCATCCTGTCCCCGGCGTGGACGGACCCCGCGTCCGGCTACCGGTACTACCGGCCCGACCGGGCCCGGGACGCGCTGATGGCCGGGCTGCTGCGGGCGATGGACGTCCCGCTGCCCGTGGTGGCGCGCGTACTGTCCGGGGACGAGGCCGGCGCGCTGCGGGACGCGCGGGACACGATCGAGGCCGACATCGCCCGGCGGCGCCGCGGCCTGCGGCTGCTCGACCGTGTCCTCGCCGAGGGCCTGCCGGAGAGTGAGGTGGCGGTCGTCCGGGAACCGGCGCGGCGCGTGTTCGCCGCGCGGGAGACCGCGACGCCGCTGACGATCTCGGACGCGACGTCGGTGTGCGTGCGCCGGCTGCTGCCCCGGATGTCGCCGGACGGCCTGCTCGTCGGCCTCTTCCCGCTGGACATGGCGGATGAGTTCGACGTGCGCGTGACCGTCCAGGCGGCGGACGGCGACGACGTCCTGCCCGGCGGGACGTTCGCGGCGGCCGTCCATACCGGCCCTTATGAGGAGATTCCGCTCACGGTCCATGGCGTGCTCGCGTGGTTCGGCGACTACGGGCACACGCCCGCCGGGCCCGTCCGCGAGGTGTACCTCAACGACCCCGCGACCACGCCGCCCGAACACCTGGAGACCTGGGTGATGATTCGAGTGGGTGACGATCAGTGAGCTGGTACGAGGCTTCGGAAGAGCCGGAGATGGTGGAGCACGGGACCGTGTCCGGCTTGGCCGTGACCGGGCAGGGTGAGCCCGGAGGTGCCGCGTATGGGGTGAGCGTGGGTGCGCTCTACACCGTCATGGGCGCGCTGGGTGCGCCCATGGTTCCGCTGGAGGGACGCTGGTGGGTGGAGGACGAGCGTTCACCGTTCGACGTGCCGCGCGAGGAGTGGCGGTGGCATCTGTTCCTTCGTCTCCCGGACGACACCGTGTCGATCGGCCGCGCCCGTGAGGAGGCGCGCTCGGGCCTACCGGCGGCTGCGCGCGTCCAACACGTCACCTACAACGACGGCCTGTGCGTACAGATGCTGCACAGCGGCGCCTACGCGGACGAGCCCGCGTCCCTTGCGCGGATGGCCGCACTGATGGAGGACGAAGGTCTCGTGGTGAACGGCCTCCACCACGAGGTCTACCTGTCCGACACACGGGAGACCGACCCGGAGAAGATGCGCACGATCCTGCGTCAACCCGTCCGTAAGGCCGCCCCTGGACAGCCTGTCGCAGAGGCGTAGTTTCAACGGAAACGGGGCTCCTACGGACCGGGCGGGCTGATGCGAGACCAGCGGGTGAGGTCGGGCGAGATCGAGCTGGCCGTACGGGTGAGCGGTGAGGACGGCCAGCCGACGGTCATCCTCGTACACGGCTACCCCGACACGAGCGCGATGTGGGACGACGTGGCCGAGCGCCTCGCCGCACGTTTCCGCGTCGTCGCCTACGACGTGCGGGGCGCCGGTGCGTCCAGCAGCCCGTCCGACCCGCTGGACTATCGGCTGGACGCCCTGATGGGCGACCTGGCGGCCGTCCTGGACGGGGTGGGCGCCACCGAGCCCGTCCACCTGGTGGGGCACGACTGGGGGTCGGTGCAGGGCTGGGAGGCGGTCATCGGCGACCGGCTGCGCGGCCGCATCGCCTCCTTCACCTCGATTTCGGGGCCGGACCGGCGGCACATGGCGCGGTGGGCGCGCGAGGCCGTCCGGTCCGGCCCGCGGGGTGTCGCGGAGGTGCTCGGCCAGGCGCGGCGCAGCGTCTACATGCCCGTCTTCATGGCGCCCCGGGTGGGCGAGGCCGCGGCGCGTGTGCTCGCCGCCGGGTTCGGACGGATGATGCGGCTACGCGAGGGCGCCGAGCCCCGGCCCGGCCACCCGGCGGAGACGCTGCCGGCGGACGCCCGCAACGGGCTCGGCCTGTACCGCGCCAACATGGGACGCGGCGCGGGCACGTCCGGCGATGGACGAACCGACGTGCCCGTCCAGTTCATCGTCCCGGTAAAGGACCGGTACGGCTCGCAGTCGCTCCTGCTTTCTGCACGCGGGCCGGTGCCACGTCTCTACGTGCGTCGCGCTCCAGCAGGGCATTGGGTGGCGCGTAGTCATCCCGACCTCATCGCCCGCTGGATCACGGAGTTCGTCGACCACATCGAGGGCGGCCCAGAGACACCGGGCCTCGCCCACGCGCGCGCGGCAGGACGGCCGGGCAAGGACTTCGGCGGCGATCTCGTCGTCATCACGGGTGCGGGCAGTGGCATCGGACGCGCCACCGCCCACGCATTCGCCGCCGCAGGGGCGCGTGTGGTCGCCGCTGACATCGACGAAGGCGCGGCCAAGCGGACCAAGGACGAGATAGAGGCGGCCGGAGGCGAAGCCCACATCTACGGGATCGATGTCGCCGATGCGGAAGCTATGGAAACGTTCGCCCAGTACGTCCGCGAGAACTTCGGCGTTCCGGACATCGTGGTGAACAACGCGGGCATCGCCGTAGCGGGCTCCCTGCTGGACACGTCCGAGGAGGAGTGGGCGCGCATCCGCTCGATCAACCTGGACGGCATGTTCCGGGGCTCCCGGCTGTTCGGACGCCAGATGGTTGACCGCGGCGAGTGGGGCCACATCGTCAACATCTCATCGATGGCCGCGTTCATGCCCAGCCCCGAACTGCCCGCCTACAGCGCGACCAAGGCCGCCGTACTGCAGATGACGGAATGCCTGCGCCTCGACTTGGACCGCTACGGCATCGGCGTCACCGCCGTCTGCCCCGGTGCCATCGATACGCCCATCATGGGAAACACCCGTTTCGTCGGTCTGCCGCCCAGTGTGGACAGCGAGCTGCGTGAACGGACGGGGCGCGCGATAGAGCGACGCGGGTTCCCGCCGGAGAAGGTGGCGCGGGCGATCCTGCGCGCCGTCCGGCAGGACACGCCAGTGGCGCTCGTCGCCGTCGAAGCACGCTTCGGCCGCGCGCTCTCTCGCGTGTCACCCACCGCCAACAGGGCACTCGCCCGTATCGGACGACGTGCAGGCGACCGCATCCGGGCGGACGTTGAACGGCTGATCTAACCGGCGCGTTTCAGCGTCTGTGTTGGGGTCTCTCCGAAGCGCTGCCTGTAGTGGGCGGCGAAACGGCTCATGTGCAGGTAGCCGGCGGCTCTGGCTACGTCCGTGACCGCGCCCGGCCCTTGCTGTGCCACGGTGAGTGCCGCGCGCGCGTGATCGAGCCTCATGCCGCGCAGGAGCTGCGTTGGGGTCAGACCCCACTGGTCCTGGCAGATCGATTGAAGCTGACGCACGCTGATGCTCACCGCCGCCGCGATGTCGGTGACGCCGATCGGACGGCGGTGGTGTGCCTCCACCCACTCGCGGATGGTCGCGGCAAGATGGTGCGGTGACCGTGCCGGCGACTCCGCGAGACTCTCGGTGGCCGTATGCGGCAGGCCGAGCAGGATGGCGGTGAGCAGCGACTCCTCCAGGGTGCGCGCCGCCAGCGGATGAAGCCCGCCCTGGGCGGTCGCATGGTCGAGGACGTCGCACACGTGCCGCCAGGTGCGTTCGACGATCGCCGCCGGTGCGATGGCCGGCCCGTCGACGCTGTGGAAACGCAGTGGCGTGGTGTAGTCGCGTCCTAGATAACCGGCGAGATGGTCGGCGAGGCGTCCGGTGCTCGTGGCGATGACGAGGCAGCCCAGCATCGGATGCGGCGTCATCCGCATCGGCTCGTCATGGGACAGCACCAGGCTGCCGCCGGCGGTGTCGCGGTTCCTCGTGGCCCGGTACTCGACGCCCATGGGTGCGATGGGCGCGCACATGGCGAAATGCCCTGCCGTCGGTGGCGTGTCCACGATGACCCCGCCGCCCCCGTACCGCACCCACACCAGGTTGACCGCGCCCACACCGAGGGCGTTGACCTGACCGTCCAGCGGGTCGTCCGGCACACGGGCCTGGAGGTCGTGACCCACGGCGAACGGTTCGACCGTGTCGTGCAGGACGTCGATGTCCGCGCTGACGATCCGCTGGTAGGCGGACAGGGGCGGCGAGGTAGTGGTCATGTTCGTGTAGGCGGAGCCTTCTCTGGAGGGTCGATGGACAGCACACCCCGGGCCCGCAGCCGCGGCATGACCTCGGCGGCGAAGTAGCCCAGTTCATCAGCGTAATTGAGGAACGACAGAGCGATACCGTCAAATCCCGCACGCGCGAACTCCGCGAGGCCGTCCGCCACTGTGTCGGGGTCGCCGACCAGCGGGCAGCTACCGTGACCGGCCGCGAACCTGTCCCGGTATATCTGGAGCATCTCCGGAGTGAACGACTGCGCGTGCAGCCCCTGCAGTCGCATCACTTCGTCGACGGCGGGCCAGTCGGCGTGCTCGTTGGCGTAGTAGTGCAGGAACTCCTCTGCCTCGGCCTTGGTCGGACGGCACACGACATGGCCGAGCGTGAAGACACCGACCGTCCGCCCATGGGACGCGGCCTCCGCACGGATGGCCTTCACGATTTCCGCACCGTCCTCTGGCCCGCCCACAACAGTGAACGCGCGATCGGCGTTGCGCGCAGCGAACGAGCGCCCTTGCTTGGACGACCCCGCGTTGATGACCGGCAGGCTGTGCCCGTTGAACGGCTTGGGCCGCCCCACGACATGCTGCAACTGGAAGAACTGCCCCTCATGGTCGAACGGCTCGTCGGTCGACCAGATGCGCTTGACGACGTCCCACCACTCCTGCGCGAGCGCGTAGCGCGTGTCGTGGTCGTTCGGCAGCGTGAGGCCGAACATCTCGTATTCGGGGGCGTGCCACCCAGCCACGATGTTCAGCCCTACCCGCCCCTTGCTGAGGTGGTCGGCGGTCGCGAGCTGTTTAGCCGCGACGACCGGATGGTGAAAAGCCGTATGAACGGTGCTGAACACCCGCAGCCGACTGGTGTGGGCGAGCAGCCCGGACGCCCACACCAGCGGGTCGAGGGCGCTCCGGTGGAAGGCGGTGTCGGGGCCCCAGTCCGTCCAGCGGGCGACGGGCAGCAGGAAGTCGATGCCGGCCTCGTCCGCGATCCGGGCGAGCCGCAGATTGTCGTCCCAGGTCGCGTGCCATCGCTCCGGAGCGGTCGTGATCGCGAGTCCCGATTCGGTGTTGGGGGAGAACAAGCCAAGCTGGAATCCCATGCCGACCCCTTTTGGTCGCGTCCGGCATTGCCTGGCCAGTATCGGAAGCGCCGCGCCGATGGGCAATGGCCGGAAGCAGCCATGCTCACACCGGTATGGCACCGAGAGCGAGCCGATCGAAAGGCTCCACCCCATTGGACATCGCGTACACGACCACACGCGCCCGTCGTTTCCGCTGCTCCCGCGCCTGCCGCGCCAATTCCTGGACGACCTCGGCGAGATGCGCACCGCACGATTCCCGTCCGGCCACTCCGGGCCCGGCCGCCTCCAGTCGCACAAGGAAACACGACAGACGACCACACCCGGGCATTGAGCAGGTTTCTTCGCCATGGAGGGGAGCGTTGCGCATCAAGGGGCACTTTCAGGAAGTCGGGCGGCTGAGCCTCCATCATGGCCCACCCGACGCCCCTCTTCAACGCAAACGAGATAGTCCACCGCGCCAACAGGCTAGTGTCAAAACACCCCAAAAGCCCATTTATCGGAACATAATACAGACCACGGCACCGTAGAATGGCGACCATGGCCAAGGTACGCATCCTCACCTTCAACACCCTCTTCCGCGGCCGCACCCAAGCCCGCATGGACGCCCTGGCAGCGCTTCTCGACGACTCCGACTACGACATGGTCTGCCTACAAGAAGTGATATCGCCGCGCATCTGGTCCCGCCTCCGCCGCGCAACCCCGTCCTACCCCCACACGGCACACTCCTGGACGTTCCCCCTGGTCCGAGGTGGCCTGGTAACCCTCTCCCGCCACCCCATAGCCGGCCGCACCCACGACGACGCCCGGGAACGCCTGGGCTGAAT
>NZ_JABXFD010000390.1 GCF_013372625.1 Actinomadura sp. BRA 177 | reverse complement strand
GTTACGGTGGCGACCGGGTGCTACGCCGTCCTCTTCGTCGGCAGCGTCAGATGTGTATAAGAGACGGGTGCCGCGTGGGCGGCCGGCCTGCCGCCGTCCCGGGCGGCGGGGGCGGGGGACCAGGCGAAGCCGAGGGCGCCGCCGACCAGGCCGAGCAGCAGGCCGACGAAGAACCCGCCGAAGTTGGACGTGAGGAACGACGCCAGCGACAGCAGCACCGCGAGGACGCCGTAGAAGCTGCGCTGGGCGGGCTGCGTCCACATCAGCACGCCGGCGGTGACGAGCAGCGCGCCGATCAGCCAGCTCGCCACCCCGGCCATGCCCTGGTGGACGGCGAGCGGCATCGGGGCGAGCGGGATCGCGATCAGTTCCAGGCCGCCGAGGACGGCGAACACGCCTCCCCAGAAGGGGCGCGTCCGCCGCCAGCGGCGGAATCGGTGTGCTCCGGCGGTCATGGCGTCAGAAGCACTCGTCGCCGAGCTTCATGCTGAGGTCGCTCAGCTTGAACGTGCCGGCGGTGGTGGCCCAGGCGACCTGCCTGACGTTGGTCAGCTCGATCTTGGACGCCTGCTGGCCGAACATGCCCGCCGTGCCCTGGGCGCCGCTCGGGCCCTTGTCCAGGGTGCTGGCGTCCCGGCCGATCTCGATGCCGGTGAACTTGGCGTCGGCGTTGAGCTGCTCCACGTCCAGGACGAGGTCGGTGGCCTCGACCGGCTTGGCGCCCGTCCCGGCGGTCAGCCGCAGCGTGAACGGGCCGACCTTCACCGACTGGCACATGTTGCGGATCTGCGCGGACTTGATGCCGGAGATCTGCACCGGGTGCTTCGCGCCGTCCTTGCTCGCGTCGACCCCGCCGTACTGGACGAAGCCCGTCCCGGTGAGGGAGTCGGCGCTGACCTTGAAGCTGCTGCCGGACACGGCGAACGAGGAGGCGATCGAGCCCTGCGCCGTCATGAAGACGAGGGCGCCGGCGCCGACCGCGGCGGGGGCGGCGATGGCGGCGAACCGCTTCCAGCGGACGCGGCCGGCGGCGGGCTCGGGGGAGTCGGTCATGGGGGTTGCTCCTGGGGGTCTGGGGCCCGCGAACGGACCCGGCGACACCGGTCGATCTCGTGACGGTGAGTGCAAGTTACTACCAAGTACTTACTTGCGACAAACCAGACAAGGGGCTCATAAGGTAAAGAATTCGGGCAGTGGCCTGCGGAGTCTCTTAAACTCGATGTCAATAAGGACCGGCAAGGTCAACTAGATCAGTCACCAAGCGTGATCGTCACGGGCCATAGATCCCGTGCCGTACGGCCGAAGGTCCCGAATCGGGAGCCGCTCAGGAACCGGCGGAGAAGGCGTCCAGGGCGAGGCGCAGCTCGCCGACGTGCTCTTCGAGGGCGCCGGCCGGTTCGCCGGACCGCAGCCGGGCGACGTCGCCCTCCACCTTGGCGAGCCGCTCGTCGAGGGCCGCGAGCAGCCGGTCGCAGCCCGCCAGGGCGCCCTCGGCGTCGTCCGCGCCGAGCGTGCTGCGCAGCAGCCTCGCCTGCTGCCTGAGCTCCGCGTTGCGGCGGTGCAGGTCGACGAACACCGACACCTTCGCGCGCAGCAGCCACGGGTCGAACGGCTTCGTCAGGTAGTCGACGGCGCCGGCCGCGTACCCCCGGTACGCCTGCTCGCCCGCCCCGCCGCCGGCGGGGAGGAAGATGATCGGGATGTCCCGGGTGCGCGGCCGGGACTTGATGTGCTCCGCGGTCTCGAAGCCGTCCATCTCCGGCATCACGACGTCCAGCAGGATCAGCGCGAAGTCGTCGTTCAGCAGCTCCTTGAGCGCCGCCTGCCCGGACGTGACGGGCACGACCTCCACCGGCAGCGCGTCGAGCACGGCCGCGAGGGCGGTCAGGTTCTCCTCGCGGTCGTCGACGGCCAGGATCCTCGTGTCGCTCGGCACCGGACTCCTCAACGTCGATGGCGGTGTGCGTTCCGTCCAGCCTGTCATGTCCCTGCCAACGGCAACAGCGAATCGCCGCAGAGTAAATTTCTATGGCAGCCAGCCGGGTTTGACCAGTCCCGACTCGTAGGCGAACACCACCAGCTGCGCCCGGTCGCGGGCGCCGAGCTTCACCATCGTGCGGCTGACGTGCGTTTTCGCGGTGGCCGGGCTGACCACGAGGCGGGCCGCGATCTCCTCGTTCGACAGGCCCTCCCCGACAAGCGCCATGACCTCCCGCTCCCGGTCGGTCAGGGCGTTCAGCCGCGGCGAGGGCGCGGGCTCCTTGGCGCGCGCGGCGAACTCGGCGATGAGCCGCCTGGTCACGCTGGGGGACAGCAGCGCGTCCCCGTCCGCGACCGCCCGGACGGCGTGCAGCAGCTCCACCGGCTCGGTGTCCTTCACCAGGAACCCGCTCGCGCCGCCGCGCAGCGCCTCGAACACGTACTCGTCCAGCTCGAACGTGGTGAGGATCACGATCTTCACGCCGTCGAGCCGCTCGTCGGAGGCGATCCGGCGGGTGGCGGCGAGGCCGTCCAGGCCGGGCATGCGGATGTCCATCAGGATGATGTCGGGACGCAGCGCGCGGGCCCGCGCGACCGCCTCCTCGCCGTCGCTCGCCTCGCCGACGACCTCGATGTCGGTCTGCGCGTCCAGCAGCGCCCGGAACCCGGCCCGGACGAGCACCTGGTCGTCGGCCAGCAGCACCTGGATCACTGTGCTTCTCCTCCGTCGGGCTCGGTGTCGAGGGGGAGCGCGGCCCGCACCCGGAACCCGCCGCCCGGACGCGGCCCGCCCGTCGTCCTCGACCCGCACCACGACCTCGTGCTCACCGTAGGCGATGCGGACCCGCGCCGTCACCGGCCCGGGACCGGCATGGCGGGTCACGTTCGTCAGCGACTCCTGGACGATCCGGAACGCGGCGAGGTCGGTGCCCGCGTGCAGCGGCCGCCGCTCCCCGGTGATCTCGGCCTCGACCGTGAGCCCGGCGGAGCGCGCCCGGTCGAGCAGCTCGTCCAGCCGGTCGAGCCCGGCGGTGGGGGCGCGCGGCGCGGTCTCGCCCTGCGCCCGCAGCGCGCCGATCACCCCGCGCATCTCGGTGAGCGCCTCCTTGCTCGCGTCCTTGATCGCGGCGAGCGCCGTCCGCGCCTGCTCGGGGTTCTGGTCGATCAGGTGCAGCGCCACCCCCGCCTGGACGTTGATCATCGAGATGTTGTGCGCGAGGACGTCGTGCAGCTCGCGGGCCATCCGCAGCCGCTCCTCGCTGGCCTGCCGGCGCTCCTCCTCGGCGCGGGTCCGCGCGGTCTCGGCGGCCCGCTGCGCCCGCATCCGGATCAGCTCCGAGCTGACCAGCACCACCAGCGCCCACCCGACGACGAAGCTCGACCCGCCGAGCGTCGGCTCCTCCACCGGGAACGGCCCGTCCTGCCCGCGCTCGGCGGCGGGCACGCCGATCAGCGCGGTGAGGCTGAAGAACGCCGCGAGCCCGAGGCCCGTCCCGGCCCAGGTGACGAGGCGATGCCCGGCCACGACCGCCGCCACCATCGCGACGATCAACGCGAGCGGCGCGGGCCCGTAGGTGTAGGCGCGCAGGAAGTACACCGCCGTCACCGCCGCCGTGGCGCACACCGTGATCACCGGATGCCGCCGTCTGAGCAGCAGCAACGCCGGCCCGCCGAGCAGCAGCGCGAACCCGAGCGCATCGAGGTCGGTGTGCCCCAGCTCCGGCCCACCGTGCTCCCACGGCGGCCCACCGGCCCCCTCGCCGCGCGGCCCGCCACGCTGCGCGCCCAGCGACCCGACGACCTGGATGAACGCGACCAGAACCGGAACAACCCACACCGGCCACGTCCCGGGCCGCGACAGCTGCGCCCGCCCCGGGATGCGCGTCGCTGAGGTGCTCATGTCCTGCACGTTAAGTCATCGACGCACGCCAACACGTCGCCCAAAGGGAGTCACCCTCCCTACTCCCCAGGAGGTACCGGCTTCGTTGACTTGCGGCATGTTGTTGTTATGAGCCGCCGGATAACAACAACACGCCGCAAGTCAACGAGCTAGGGGGTGCGTTCACTTGCGGCGTGTTGCCCTTTCCAGCGCGCCCATAAGGGCAACACGCCGCAAGTGAACGAGGAGCGGACGGGGGCGCTCGTTGAGTCGATGGGTCAGGGAGTCCAGTGGACGGGGAGGTGGGTGAAGCCGTGGCGGGTGCTGGAGCGTAGGGGGACGGGCTCGCCGGCCAGGCGGGGGAGGCCCGGGCGTTCGAGCAGGGCGAGGAGCATGGCGCGCAGGTGGACGCGCGCCAGCTGGGCGCCGAGGCAGGCGCGGTAGCCGAAGCCGAAGCACAGGTGCGGCCGGGGGGACCGGACGAAACGGTCCGGGACGAACCGGGCCGGGTCCGGGAAGATCTCGTCGTCGTGGTTCGCCGAGACGAGCCACAGCGTCACGTGCTCGCCGGCCAGCAGCGGGACGCCGCCGACGGTCGTCGCGCGCTGGACGGTCCGCCACACCTGGAGCACCGGCGTCCACCAGCGCAGCATCTCCTCCACGGCGCTGTCGACGAGCTTCTCGTCGGCCTGCTCGTCCCGCAGCCGGATGAGGTCGGCAGGGTGGCGAAGCAGCGCGTACAGGCCGCCGGCGAGGGTGTTCCGCAGTGTTTCGGGCAGATCGTGGGCGACCTCGCCGACGAAATCAACCGCTTCGCCGGAGGGGATGCGGGCGAGCATGGCGCGCGCCGGGGGATCCATGTCGATCAAGGCGGCGGGGGCTTCCAGCGGCGTTTCCGCGCCGCTCACCGGGCCGTGCAGGGTGACGTCCGGCTGCGGCGCGAACAGTTCGGGACGCGTGAGGGCGTGGTGGACGTCGGAGTAGCGCAGCACGGCCCAGGCGCCGGGCCGCTCCGCCCCGCGCCCGTCCAGCCACACCACCGGCGTCCGCGAGCGGAGCCGGTCGAACCGGTCATGGGGGACTCCGCGGGCGTAGGTGTCCGCCCGGCCGAGGGCCCCGGTGTCGGAGACGGGTGACGCGCCTCGCCGTTGAGGCATGGGGGAACCTCCTCTCCGAGGCAGACGCTAACGCGTCCCGGCCGAACCCTGAAGGGCCGGATTCGGCCGTCCCCGCACCCGGAATGTGAGTCAGCCCGCCAGCCACTCCCCGGTTTCGACGCTGACCAGGCCATGCCGGGCCGCCTCGATCACGGCCTCCCGCTGCGAGTGCACGCCCAGTTTGCTCAGCACGCTCTGCACGTGGCTGCGCGCGGTGCTGCGCGTCACTCCCATCGCCTTGGCGAGCGCCTGCGTGGACTCGCCGCGCGCCAGCCGCGTCAGCACCTCCCGCTCGCGCGGCGTGAGGAACTGCGCGATCTTCTGCGCGCGGCTGCGCGGCCGGGCGCCGCCGCGCAGCGCCGCCTGGTCGGCGACGACCTCGCCGTCGGCGACGCGGCGCAGCACGGTGAGGATGTCGCCGGCCTGCTGCCCCTTGTGCGCGAACCCCCGCACGCCCGCCGCGACGCCCGCGTCCAGCACCGGCTGCTCCAGGAAGCCGGTCAGCACGACGAACTTCGTGCGCGGGGACGCGGCGCGCAGCCGCGGCATCCAGTCCAGCGCGGTACCGGACGGGAACCGCAGGTCGATCAGGCAGACGTCGGGCTGCCTGGCCCGCAGCACCGGCAGCGCGTCGGCGGGGGAGTAGACCACCCCGACGACGCTGTGCCCGGCGTCCGCCAGCACCAGCGACAGCGACTCGGCGAAGACCGCGTGGTCGTCGCAGATGATCATTCTCATGGGTGCGGCCGCCAGTCGTCGGTGATCGCGTCGGTGCCGATGCCGCGGGGCGCGAGGGTGTCCGGGGGCGGCGCCGCCGGCAGCAGCATCCGGACCCGCGCCCCGCCCATCTCGCAGGTGCGGATCTCCAGGCTGCCGCCGTACCCGGAGATGAGGTCGTGCACGATGCCGAGCCCGAGCGACGCGAGGCCGGGCCGCGCCGGGCGGCCGGGGCGCGCGCCAAGGCCGGCGCCGAAGCCGGGCCCGTCGTCGTCGACCTGGATGGCGATCCAGCCCTGGTCGGCGTCGACGCGGACGTCCACCCGTCCCGCCGCGACGCGGCACGCGTTGTCCAGGACGTTGCGGACCGCGCGCCACAGCGCGACCGGGTCCATGTGGGCCCACGCCTCGCCGCCGGTGAAGCACACCTCGTGCGTGGTGGCGAGCCGCATGCCGGTGACGACCTCGGCGGTCAGCTCGTCCACCCGGAGCCGCTCCGGGCCGGGCAGCGGGCGGCCGTCGTCGCCGTCGTCCTCGTCGAGCCGGCGCAGCAGGTGGTCGAGCCACCGGGTCTCGCCGAGCAGCTGGTCGATGCGGGCCCGGCTGGTGTCGCCGACGTCCTCCGCGACGACGACGGCCGAGGCGAGCATGATGATCGTGCCGAGTTCGTGGCGGATGTCGTGCCGGAGCCGGCGCCGCCACAGCGCCGGCTCGCCGCGCCCGGACGGCGCCGGCCGGTCCCGCCCGCCATCGGGTACGAGCGTGCGGGCGCCCGCGGCGGCGTCCGCCGGGGAAGACCGAGCCCCGTTGTTCATGAAGACCCCCGTCAGCTATTCCAGCACCCTATAGACGGTCACCCGCCCTCCCGGCGGATGTCCAGTCAATTGGCCGCAACAGACCCGTGCCTGACCAGAAGTGGACATGCAGATCGGAAGCGTAAACTTCGCGCTTTGTCGGAGCGTCTCAGTCAGGATTGTCAGTTCTGCCCATGACAATTCCTTCATGCGGGTGGCGTAGCCGCTTTGCGCATTCCGGCGGGTGCGCCGGCGGGCCCGCGGAGAGACAGTCTCCCCATGCCGACGGTCACATTTCTCGGACATGCGGGGGTGGCGGTGGACGCGACCGCGTTCCACCTGCTCGCGGACCCGTGGCTCGCTCCAACGGGGGCCTTTCTCGGAGCCTGGCACCAGTATCCGAGGAACGATCACCTGGATCTCGCCCCGGTCCTCGACGCCGACTGGGTCGCCGTCTCGCACGAGCATCTAGATCATTTCGACCCGTGGGTCCTGGAACGCCTTCCGGCGCGGACCCGAATCCTCATTCCGTGTTATCCCGGACCCGCCTTCCGGGAACGCATCACGGCCGCCGCGGGCGGCCGCCAGGTAATCGAGATCGAACCCTGGGTGAAATTCCCGCTGGACAATCGCGGGTCCTGGATCACGGTGATTCCGGAACTGTCGCCAATGTGCCACGATGCCGCCTTTCTCATCGTGGCGGACGGGCGCGGCATCCTGCATTGCAACGACGCCCGGCTCACCGCCGCGCAGGCCCGCCGCGCCAAGCACCTGGCGGGCGGCCGGCTCGACCTGATGGCGCTGCAGACCTCGGGGGCGTCCTGGCACCCGATCTGCTACGAGTACCCGGCCGCGGAGATGGCGAAGGTGTCCATGGCCAAGCGGATCTCCAAGCTCCGCGCGGCGCAGCGCCTCGTCCGGCAGACCGAGCCGGAGCTGGCCGTCCCGTTCGCGGGCCCGCCGTGCTTCCTGGACGCCGAGGTCGACCACCTCAACTGGGTGCTCGGCCAGGTGGACGGCGCGTTCTGCGACCCGGAGGTCTCCACCGCGTGGCTGCGCGAGCACCTGCCGCGGCAGCGCTGGGACTGCTTCAAGCCCGGCGACGCGGTCGACCTCGACACCGGCGAGGTCACCCGCGACCCCGTCTCGGCGGAGTTCTCCTTCGCCGACGCCGACCGCGACACCTACCTCAAGCGCTACGCCGCCGACCGCGCCGCCGCCATCGCCGGCGTCCTGGCGGAGTACCCGGAGCCCGGCCCCGACCTGTTCGACCGCTTCACGGCCCACTTCACCCATCTGGGCGGCCTGAGCGAGTACTTCAACCGGCAGATCGCGATGATCGTCCGGTTCGAGATCACCGGGCCGAACGGCGGTGCCTGGGACGTCGACTTCTCGCAGGACGGCGTCACGGTGTCGGCCGCGGCCCCGGGCGTCCGCCCGCACTACCGGATCACCACCGCCGGCCGCTGGCTGGACAGCGTCCTCACCGGCCGGATGGCCTGGGAGGACCTCCTCATCTCGTTCCGCCTCACCCTCTACCGCGACCCCGACGTCTACAACGACTACCTCGTCGGCCTCCTCAAACACGCCAACGCGTCCGCCCTCCAGGCCGTCGAGGCGTACGAGACCGGACGGGACGAGTCCGAGCGCATCACCGTCGCCTGCGACGGCGCCCGCTACGACATCCCCCGCTACTGCCCGCACGCGGGCGAAGACCTCTCCGTCGGCGCCGTCATCCGCGAGGGCCAGATCCACTGCCTGGCCCACAACTTCGCCTTCGACCTCGCCACCGGCGAATGCGTGAACGCCAGAGCCGCCAACCTGACGAGCAAGAAGGTGAGCTGAGTCTGTGTTGACCCAGGGGGCGACCCCCTGGAACCCCGGCGGGCCGGGCGGCGGTCGTCGCCCGGCCCGTCCATGTCCGGGGAGCCGTAACAGGACGGTCACAGATGGTGTGAGCCGGGGCTCCCCGGCCGGGTGATAGATCATCTTATGGTAGGTTTGACCTGCGTTTACGGGGTTTGAAGGGGTGCGGGTCTTGGACCGCAAGAAGCTCGGCCTGCTGGCCGTCGCGTTCGTTCTGGTCGTCGGTGTGATGGAAGTCGTGGCCCTGCGGGTGGGGTCGTTCGACTTTCCGGTGCCGTCCAGCTCACAACCGGCCATCGCCGACAAGGCGGGCGAGAACTAGCCGCGCGGGCGAGAACTAGCCCCGCGTGTTGCGGGCCCGCATCAGCGTCTGCAGGTCGGGGTGGTCACCGCCGGTCGCGTCGGCGAGGGTGGGGCAGGCCCACTCGTCCTGGCGGCCCCAGGAGTAGGAGATCTCCAGCGGCGGGCGGGGCGTGAGCCGGTCCCAGCGGGCGAGGATCCTGCGGAACTGGGCCTGCGTCGGCAGCCAGTACTGCTTGTCGCCCTTGGAGCAGCTCTGCCCGAACGTCTGCAGGACGGGCGCGATCTTCTCGCGCGGGATGCCGGCGGCGTCGGCCATCCGGACCATCCGGTCGATCGCCCCGATGTCGCAGTGCTCGCGGGTCTTGGACGAGCCCTTGCACGGGTACGGGTCGAGGCCGACCAGGTCGACGCCGACGCGTTTCGGGGTCAGCGGCTTCATCGGCCAGTCCGTGAGCGAGATGAACGAGATCTGGTCGGGCGCGTGCTGCTCGATGTACTCGGCGCGGCGGCGGATCTCGGCCGCGATCTTGGGGCAGTCGCGGGGGTTCGGCTCGTCCGACAGGTACCACCCGTAGACCTTCGGGTCGCGGCCGAACTGCTGGACGGCCCGCTGGAAGGCGTCCCAGCCGAGTTCGAAGTCGCCGCAGGTGAAGTTGCCGACCCAGAGCAGCGCCTGCATGCCGGCCGGGACGCCGGCGACGAGCGAGGTGTCCGCCTTGACGTCCACCAGGTCGTAGCCGAGGGCCTTGAGGCGCGGGTAGTCGGCCGGCTGGGTGTTGAGCGCGATCCGGCGGGTCTTGGCCGGTTCGGCGGCGGGCGAGCCTGGTGAGGCGAGCGGGCCGCGGTAGGGGTCGTAGCCGGACGTCCGGTGCTGCATGTAGAAGAGGAACCCGGCCACCAGGACGACCGCCGTTGCGACAGCGGAGAGCTTGCAGCGGGCGTTCACTATTTCTCCCCGAATGCGGTTCCTAGGCGGCGGAGCCGGGCTCCTCGGCTCGGCTCTCCTTGGTGTCCTTGAAGGCGCCCGTGATGCGGAGGGGCGGGATCGGGATGCCGAGGATGTGCTTGACCGTGTCCCACAGCGCGCCGAACGTGGCGCGCATCGACGGGTCGCGCAGGTAGACGGCGTCCACGGCGACGCGGGCGGGGACGATCCGCTCGATGTAGTTGACGAGGTCGACCTCCTCGCCGGGCCCGAGCACGTCGAAGTCGCGGAAGCGGACCTCGGAGACGCCCGTCAGGCCGGGCCGGTGGTCGAAGATCCAGCGGCATTCCGCGGCGTAGTGCTCGGCCAGGTCGTAGGTCTCCGGGCGCGGCCCGACGAGGGTCATCTGGCCGCGCAGCACGTTCACCAGCTGCGGCAGCTCGTCCAGCGACCACTGCCGCAGCAGCTTGCCGACCTTGGTGAGCCGCGGGTCGCAGTTGGCGGTGACGGTGAGGCCGCCGACGCCCTGCCGCATCGTCCGGAACTTGTACATGGTGAACGGCCGGCCGCCCTGCCCGACCCGCCGCTGCCGGAACACGCCGGGACCGGGGCTCGATAGGCGCACCAGCACGTAGATGATCAGCAGCGGGACGCTGAGGAGCAGCAGCCCGGTGAGCGCGCCGGCGACGTCCAGCACGCGGCGCGGCTTCGACGGGGGGACGCCGCCGGACGTGTCGACGGGACGGCTCGCGAGCTCGGACATCGGTCACTCCTTGTCTTGGAGTGCGGGGTCTTGGAGTGCGGGGGGCTCAGATGCGGTGCGTTTGACGTGCTGGAACCAGACCAGCAGTGCGGCCGTGGTGGCGACGAAGGAGATGGACGTGGCGATGGCGGCGCCGATCGCGCCGTGCGTCGGGATGAGGATCGCGCCGAGCACGACGACGACCACGAGGCCGATGCCCTGCCCGGTGGACGCGGCGCCGGGCCGTCCGACCCCGTACAGGTAGGCCATGACGAGGCCGGTGACGCCGAACGTGACGACCCCGGCGAGCCGGATGTAGGTGGGCACGACCGCGTCGTCGAACACGTCCCCGAAGATCCACGGCAGCGCGGTCCCGGCGATGAGCGCGAGCGGCAGCGCGGCCAGGGCCGACACGCCCAGTGCGGGCAGGATGAGGCGGGATGTCCTCTTCGTCGCCGTCTCCCGGTCCTCTTTCGCGAAGTCGGGATACAGGACGTAGTTGACCGCGAGCCCCGGCAGCTGCACCAGCTCGGCGAACTTGCTGGCGACCGTGTAGACGCCGAGCACCTTCGGGCCGGCGAGCGCACCGAGCAGCGCCATGTCGAAGCGGAGTTGCAGCAGGTCGATGAGCTGGCCGAGGTAGCCGCGGAACCCGTACCCGGCGATGGATCGGCCGAGCCGCCGGTCGGGGCGCCCCCAGCCGGCGAAGAAGCCGCGCCGCGCGAGCCGCCGGGCGATCCACGCGGCGGCGGCGACGTCGGCGAGCACCAGCCCGGTGATCAGCGCGCCCGGCCCGTACCAGCCGGTCAGGATCACCAGGTAGATCGGCAGGAAGACGAACTCCTCGACGGCGATGGCGAGGCTCGCGCCGGGCTGGTCGTCCGTCCCCTGGAGGAGGCCCTTGCCGACCGACACGAAGCCCTGCGTGAAGGACGGCGCGGCGGCGGCGACCGCGACCCAAATCCCGAACGACTTGAAGAACACCAGGTAGAAGAGCGGACTGAGGGCCAGCCAGCCGATCCCGGAGATCGTCGCGCCGATCACCGTCAGCCACGCCAAAGTGGGACGAACCCGGCTCTGGTCGTAGTCGGCGCGCGCGAGGAAGAACGGCGCCGCGCCTGGCAGCCCGGCGCTCGACAGCTGGCACAGCAGCCCCGGCAGGATCCGGACGAGGGTGAACGCGCCGACGAGCTTCGGCCCGCCGATCCGCGCGACGAGGATCGTGGCGATGCCGAGCGAGCCGAGCGCCCCGATCCGTCCCGCCATGTTCCCGGCGACCAGCGCGAGCAGCCGCCGCCTGAGCCGCGACTCCCGCGCCGTCGCGACGGCGGCGGGGGACTGCGTGTCGGTCATGCCGTTCCCTTCCTTCCGAAGAGGTCGAGGGCGGCGATCAGGCCGAAGAACGCCCAGCCGTGGCGGTAGTGGAGGGTCTCGTAGAAGAGGCCGGAGATGAGGAAGACGGCGATGAGCGCGCCGAACAGCTCGGGACGGGGGACGAGCCGCGCGTACTCGCCGGTCAGCGCGCCGCGGCGGGCGATGCGCACGCACTTCAGCAGCAGCGCGAACACCAGTGTGATGAGCGCGATGCCGCCAAGGAAGCCGCGTTCGAGGACGGCCGCCACGTAGTCGTTGTGCGCCTCGCGTACGTAGGTCTCCTGCCGCACCAGCATCTGCTTCTCGGTCTGGCCGGGCCCGATGCCCCACGGGTGCGTCTGGTCGTCGATCATCTGGATGGTGGTGGCGAGGACGGTGCTGCGCGAGTTGGTGCTTTCCCCGGTCGTCCGCCCGATGGAGTCGCGCAGGATCGGGGACGCCTGGCTGGCCTGGTCCAGCAGCGGCTGGATGTTCACCACCGAGACGACCGCGACCGCGCCGCCGCCCACGAACACGGCGAGCGCGCCGACCGCGATGGCGTGGTGCGCCTTGCCCTCGCGGAACAGCCGGAACAGGTAGCCGAGCAGGATCGCGATGCACAGCGCGAGCAGCCCGCCGTTCGAGCCGGTCAGCAGCTCGGCGGTGAGCAGGACGCCGCAGACCATCCAGCGCTTCCAGGTCGTCTCGGGGAAGCGGCTCGCGCGCGCGATGAAGTAGACGCAGATGAACCAGTTGGACGCGTAGTTGGCGTCGCCGAACGTGAACATCGCGCGTTCGCCGTCGATCTGCTTGCCCGACAGCGCCTCGATGCCCAGCACGAAGCCGACGATCATGACGACGGCGTAGAACGTCCCGATCCACACGAACGCGCGGAGCGTCAGCTTCAGCAGGGACGTGTCGCGCGCGAAGTTGGCGATGCCGACCGCCCACAGCAGCACGAACAGGTCCTTGACCAGGGTGAGCGCGCCCGCGTCGTTGACCACGGCCGCGATCCCGCCCGCGATGATCGTCATCAGCGTCGGGATGAGGAACGGCCACCGGATCGGCAGCCTCCGGGTGCCCGCCCACAGCAGCATCGTCGCGGTGACGCCGACGAGCGCGAGGTCGGGCAGCCCGGTGTTGCCCGGCCCCGGCGCCAGCCCGGCCGGCATCAGCATCGGCAGCGAGGCGATGCCCGCGACGATCATCACGGCGGGCAGCCGCGTCCGGCGGGTCAGCGGCGGCGGCGCGAGCGGAGCCTCGCCGGAAGTGGTCAGGGTCGCGGTCATGGGCGGGCGGAGCTCCCTCGGTAGGTCTCGTCGAGGACGGTCCCGAGGTGCGCCGGCGAGAACCATTCGCCGACGCGGGCGCGGGCGCGTTCGGCCATTCGGGCGGCGGCGGCCGGGTCGTCCAGCAGCGCGGACACGGCCAGGGCGAGCCCCTCCGGGTCCTCCGGCCGCACCAGCATCCCCGTCTCACCCGCGAGGACGAGGTCCTGGTTGGACGGGACGGCCGTCGCGACCAGCGGAATCCCGGCGCCGATCGCCTCGACCAGCACGCACGGCAGCCCCTCCCACCGGCTCGCCATCGCCATCACGTCGAACGCGGGCAGTACGTCGGCGACGTCGTCGCGGTGCCCGAGCCAGCGCATCCGCTCCGCGATGCCGAGCTTGGCGGTGAGCTTCTCCAGCTCGTCCGCCATCGGGCCGCCGCCGACCCACAGGCCGAACACGTCGTCGGGCAGCCGCGCGATCGCGCGGGCGAAGACCTCCGGGCCCTTCTGGAACGTCAGCCGCCCGATCGACCCGACGACCTTCACGCCGAGCGGCAGGTCGAGGCGGCGGCGGGCCTGCGCGCGGGAGCCGGGCGCGGCCGCGTAGGCGTCCACGTCCACGGCCGGCCATGACAGCCGCACCCGCTCGGGCGTCGTCAGCCCGAGCCGCAGCGCCGTCGTGACCGTCTCCGACCCGATCGCGAGGAACGCGTCGGTGCGCTTCGCGGCGATCCGTTCGAGACCTATATATACGCGTCGCCGCGCCCACGACTGGAACTCGTTGAACGGGAACCCGTGCCAGGTGTGCACGATGCGCGGCACGCCCGCGCGGGCCGCCGCGACCCGTCCGATCACGCCGCCCTTCGCGCTGTGCGTGTGGACGACGTCGTACCGCCCGTCCGCCAGCACGCGGGTCAGCGTGCGCAGCGCGGCCATGTCGTCGCGCGGCGAGATCTGCGGCACCAGCGGCCCGACCTGGACGATCTCCATCCCGGCCGCGTGCGCGGCGGGAGTGAGGTCACCGGCGGCGGCGTTGGCGACGGCATCGTCCCCATAGAGGACGCTGTTTCCGGTGGACGATGCCGTACTGTCCATGCCGACGCCGCCGGTGACGATCGCGCGCTCGTAGTCGCCGTCCGGGAGGGCCAGCGCGCCGTTCAGCGCGACCTGCCCGGCCCCGCCGTTGAAGCGGGTGATCACCGTGGCGACTCTGAGCTTCCTTGTGGTACCCATGCACACCTCACAGGCCGGGCGGGTCGGGGCTGCACCCCGCGCCGCAGAGGCAGGACGGCCCGGGCGGCGGGGGCTCGACGGGTTCCGGCCGCCGGACCGGGTGGTACTCGGGGAGCAGCCGGCGCAGCAGCAGCCGCACCGCGTCGTCGTCGCCCGTGCCGGCCGCGGCCTCCAGCTCGTCCAGCAGCTGCGGGAGCCCGGCGGGCGGCGCGGCGGGGCGGGTCGCCCAGATCTTGGGATGCGCGGTCCGGATCCGGCGCTCGGAGTCGGCGAACGCCTTCTCCGCGAGCTTCTCGCCGGGCCCGAGCCCGCTGAACCGGATCGTCACCTCCGGCAGCCGCAGCTGCTCGGCGTACCGGTGCACGAGATCGACGACCGGGACGGGCAGGCCCATGTCCAGGACGAACGTCTCCGCCTCCTCCGCCATCGCCGCCGCCTCGATCAGCAGGCCCGCCGCCTCCTGCACCGTCATGAAGTGGCGGGCCACCTCGGGATGGGTGATCGTGACGATCTCGCCGGAGGTGATGCGGTGCGCGAGCAGGCTCAGCAGCGGCCCCGCCTCGCCGATCACGTTGCCGACGCGGACGGCCGCGAAGCACGTCGGGCCGGGCGTCGCCGTCCGCAGCAGCAGCTCCCCGAGCCGCATCGTCGCGCCGAACACCGACGTCGGGTCGGCGGCCTTGTCGGACGAGACGAACACGACCCGCTCCGCCCCGTACCGGACGGCCGCGTCGAGCACGTGCCGGGTGCCGAGCACGTTGTGCGCGACGCCCCGGCACGGGTCGCGTTCGACCTCGGTCAGCTCGTTCCGGCCGGCCGTGTGGAACACCAGGTCGGGCCGGGCCGCCTCGACGACCTCGTCGACTCGCTGCTCGTCCCGCACGTCGGCCTGCGCCGGGGTGACGCCGGCCAGCTCGCCCGCCAGGCGTTCCAGGCCGCCGGCGTCGCGGTCGAGCAGGGTCAGCGCGGCCGGTTCGAGCCGTCCCACCTGGTGGCAGAGGGCCCGGCCGACCGTCCCGCACGCCCCGGTGACCAGCACCCGCCGGCCGCGCACGAGCCGCCGCCCGCGATGCCGCGCCATGACCACCTCGTCCCGCCCCATCAGCAGGGCGAGCGGGCTGACGGCGCCGGACACCAGCGGGACCGGCGCGGGGGCCCCGATACTGCGGCGCGGCAGGAACCTTCGCACGGTCAGCTCCGGGTCCGCAGAGCCTCGGCGAGTGCGGTGACGACGCGTTCGGCGCCGTCGTCCGTCAGCCCCGGGTACAGCGGGAGCGACAGCAGCTCCTCGCCGACCCGGTCGGTCACCGGGACCCGCGCGCACTCCTCGGCGCCCAGGATCTCCTGGTATGCGGTCATCTGGTGGGCCGGGATGAAGTGCACGGACGTCGCGACCCCGGCCGCCTCCAGCTCGGCGCTGATCGCGTCCCGGTCCTGGACGCGGACCTGGTAGAGGTGCCAGGCGTGCTGGATCCCGGCCAGGTTCCGCTGGGGGAGGACCAGGCCCGGCAGGTCCTTCAGCGCCTCGTCGTATCGTCGGACGATATCGGCGCGCTGCTCCTGCCAGCCCGGCAGCGCCGCGAGCTGCGCCCGCCCGATCGCCGCCTGGACGTCCGTCATGTTCGCCTTCAGCCCGACCCGCTTCACGTCGTACCGCCAGCTGCCGCCCGGCAGGTACCGCTTCCACGAGTCCTTGCTCATCCCGTGCAGCCGCATCGCGCGGACCCGGTCGGCGAACTCCTGGTCGCTGGACGCCACCGCGCCGCCCTCGCCGATCGGCATGTTCTTCGTCGCGTAGAAGGAGAAGCACGCCGCGAACGACTCCGCGCCGACGTTCTTACCGTCGCGCGCGGCGCCGGGGCCGTGCGCCGCATCCTCGATGACCTTCGTCCGGTCGAGGCCGGCCGCCTCGGCGAGCGCCGCCACGTCCACCGGGTAACCGCCCTGGTTCTGGACGATCATCGCCGCCGGGGTGACGCGCCCGGCCGCCGCCTTCACGGTCTCCGCGCTCGGCACGAGCGTGTCCTCGTCGATGTCGACGAACACCGGCCGGTGCCCCGCGTGCAGGATCGCGTTGATCGCGCCGCAGAACGTCAGGCTCGGCGTCAGCACCGCCGAACCGGGCGGCAGGTCCAGCGCGCGCAGGCACAGCTCCAGCGCGGTCGTGCACGAGGCGACCGCCACGACGTGCGCGGCGCCCAGGTGGTCGGCGAACTCCTGCTCGAACGCGGCCGTCTGCGGGCCGGTCGTGATCCAGCCCGAGTCGAGCACCTTGACGACCGCGTCGGACACTTCACCGGACACCGACGGAATCGTGAACGGAACGGACGAACTCATCTGGCTACCCCTTGAACTTGCGGGACGTGGCGACGACGCCGAGCAGCGGCCAGCCCGACGCGGCGACGAGATCGCGGACCGTCTCCAGTCCCGCCACCCGCGTCACCGGCCCGACCACCACGACCACGCCGACCGCCTCGTCCGAACCCGGATCGATGTCCTCGAACGCGTGCACATGACAGAGCCGGCGCACCGGAACCGGCTGGGTGACCTCCGAGGGCGACACCTCGGACTTCTTCGTGATCACGGCGGTGCCGCCGGCGCGGACCACCGACGTGCTCTTCTTCCCGCCCGGCCCGCTGCTGTTGAGCGACGGGCCGTCGCCGTCGCCGCCGTCGTCCTCCTCGCCCTTCTCGGGGCGGGCCGTGACGACCTTCGTGTCGTCCCCGTACACCGCGGACGCGACCTTCGACACGAGGTCCGCCGGCAGCGGCCCCGGCGTGCCGACCAGCGTGACCCGGCCGACGCCCTCCTTCTTCGCGGCCAGCCTCGTCCGCCGCCCGAGATGGCCGAGCTGCACCGGCCCCCGGTCGGCCCAGCCGAGCAGCGGCACCCCGAGCCGGCGCGCGACCCGCCGCTGCCCCGGGATCGTGGGCCGGACCATCTCCGTCACCACCGCGATCAGGATCCCGCCGATCAGCCCGACCAGGCCCGCGATCGACGCCATCATGACCACCGGGTTCGTGCGCGGCGCCAGCACCGCCGGCTGCACCACCGACGCCGTCCCGGCCGTGGACAGCTGCGTCTGCAGGTCCGACCGGTTCGACCGCAGGTCGGTCAGCTCCGCCTGCACCCGCTCCCGCTCGTTCGCGGCGCCGATGTCGGGGTTCGGCTGCGCGCCCGCCCGCCGCGACAGCGGCCCGAGCTTCTTCTCCAGCTCCCGGACGCGCTTGTCGATCTCGTCCATCTGCTGCGTGATCGAGCCCTGGTTGGACGCGTTGATCTCCTTGACGACCGCGGCGCCGATCGCGTCCGCCAGCCGCCGCGCCACCCCGGGATCCCGGTCCTTCACCGACAGCTCGACGATCGTGGACGTCCCGAGCCCGGTCACCTCGATCGCCTTGGCGACCTTCACCGTCGAGCGGTCCACCCGCTGCTGCCGCAGCACCTCGCTCAGCAGGTTCTCGCTGGTCGCGAACGCCTTCACCTGGCTGACCACGATGGACACGCCCGCGTCCCCGGGCGCCGCGTCCGTCGCCCGGCTGCTCGCCTGCAGCCGCGACTGCGCGACCGACGGCGGCTCCTGCCCGCCCATCACCAGGCCCACCAGCACCAGCGGGACCACCGTCATGACCAGCAGAAGCGCCCAGTAGCTGCGAACCACCCGCGCCGCGACCTCGTCGATCTCCACGATCTTCCCCTCCGGCTTCGTCACGGCGAGCGTAAGAAGGGGCTTCGGCGGAGCAATCGCCCAAAAGACGACCCCCGACTACGCCGTTTGCATCAGCCGCTCGGCCGCATGCCGGCGCGCATCGCCATCGTGATCGCCTCCAGCGCCGAGTGCAGCCCGAGCTTCGCCAGCAGGTTCTGCGTGTGCGTCCGGACGGTGTTCGCCGACAGCCCCAGCCGCTCGGCGATCTCCGCGCGCCCCAGCCCGTCCACCATGCACTGCAGCACTTCGCGCTCCCGCGGCGTCAGCTCCGCCAGCAGCGCGCCGCCCTCGGGCTCCCCACCGTCCTGGACGAGCCGGCGCAGCACGTCGCCCAGCACGTCCGGCGGGATCCACCCGCCCTGCCGCGCCGCCGACCGGATCACCCGCGCCACCAGCTCGGCGCTCTCGGTCTTCTCCAACCACCCGACCGCGCCCCGCCGGACGGCCTGCACCAGCGCGTCCAGGTCGCTCATCGCGGTGAGCACCACGACCCGGACGTCCGGATGGTCCGCGCGCACCCGGTCCAGGACGTCCAGCCCGCTCTCGGCGCCCAGCGTCAGGTCCAGGACGAGCACCTGCGGGCGCTCGGTGGCGGTCAGCGCGAGTGCGCGCCGCACGTCGCCGGCGATCGGCAGGATCACCAGATCGGGCTCGCGCCCCAGCCGCGCCGCGAGGGCCTCGGCGAACAGCGCGTGATCGTCCACGATGAGGACGCGGATCGGTTGCATCCACCGACGATGACCGCTGCGCGCGCCGGGCGGATCCTGCAAACGCTGTACTTCGCCCCGGGACGGGCCGCGCGCGGGAGGAACCGTGCGCGGACGCGCCTTGGCGGCCGCCGGTTCACCCGCGTCCGGACCCGGTCACCTTCCGTGCGGGACATTGACCGTCCGCGACCGCCTGCGGATCCTGTGCGTGTCATTTCAAGGGGACGCACTGGCCTGCAGGGGATGCCACATGAAAGTCCTGATCACCGGGGGAGCCGGGTTCATCGGCAGCACGATCGCCTCCGCCTTCGCCGAGCGCGGCGTCACGCCCGTCGTGCTCGACAGCCTGGTCACGGGCAGGTCCGAGTTCGCCGCCGGCAAGATCTTCTACCAGGGCGACATCGGCGACGGGGACCTGGTCGACGAGATCTTCCGCGACCACCCCGACATCACCGCGACCGTGCACTGCGCCGCGCTGATCGTGGTGCCCGACTCGATGGCCGACCCGCTGCGCTACTACCGGGTCAACCTGTCCAAGACCCTCGACCTCGCCGGCCACCTCGTGCGCAACGGCTGCGACCGGATGATCTTCGCGTCCACCGCCGGGATGTACCGCCCCGAACCCGACCTGTCGGTCACCGAGACGTCCTTCCTCGAACCGCAGAACCCCTACACCCGCTCCAAGATGATGGCGGAGCTCCTCCTGCAGGACTTCTGCGAGGCCTACGACTTCCGCGTCATCTCGCTGCGCTACCTGAACCCGATCGGCGCCGACCCCCGGCTGCGCACCGGCCTGCAGAACAGCAAGCCCACGCACGCCCTCGGCAAGATGATCGAGTGCTACACCCTCGGCGCCCCCTTCAAGATCACCGGCGTCGACTGGGAGACCCGCGACGGCACCGCGATCCGCGACTACATCCACGTCTGGGACATCGCCCGCGCCTTCTCCGAGGCCGCCGCCCGCTTCGACGCGATCATCCCCCTGGTCGGCGACCACCCCCGCTACGAGGTGATCAACCTCGGCACGGGCGACGGCACAACCGTCCGCGAACTCGTCGCCGCCTTCCGCGAGGTCGTCGGCGACGGCTTCGTCGCCGAGGACGCCCCGGCCCGCCCCGGCGACGTCGTCGGCGCCTACGTCAACCCCGCCAAGGCCTGGGACCTCCTCGCCTGGAAGCCCGACTACACCATCGAAGACGCCATCCGCCACTCCCTCCAGTGGGCCGAACGCCGCCGCGACCTCGACGTCGCCTGACCCCGTCCGGTCCGGCCCCTCCACACCTTCCGCAGGAGGGGCCGGACCACCATTCCCGCAGCCACGGAAAACCTCACAGACCGACGATCGGCAGGAGTAGGCTCCTCCGATAATTCGCGTCGAAGAAGGTGTTCCGTGGCTGCCGCACGCCCCAAGAACTGGGTACCGAACAGGCCCGTGCAGGATTCCAGGCTGGCGTGGGAGGCCGCACTTCCCGAACTGGCCCGCCGGTCGAAGAACTGGTGGACGGCCCCGCTCCGCATCTTCGGCGCCGCCGTCCCCAACAACAGCGCGAACGGCGGAATCCCCGGCGGCGGCTCCACCGGCTTCGCCCGCGAGATCGGCCAGGACGCCTCCACCGGCCGCCTGAAGAAATACGCCGTCCCCGTCGATGTAGTAGCCGAACGCCTAGCCCCCGAAGAACGAAAAACCCTACGCGCCGAAGGCGTCCTCCCCGACTGGTTCTTCGACGCAGTAGAAAAAGAACGCCGCACCCAACACAAACGCTGACGCGGCGAGTCGATGCGCTGTATCAGGGCTTGAGCCGGGCCCAAACCCATTTGCCTCCGTGGGGGTCGGGGGTGTGGCCGCACGAGGCGGCGAGCGCGGCGACGATCGGGAGTCCCCGGCCGCCGTTGTCGTCGAAGCGCTCCTCGGAGACGTCGAGCGTGTCGAGCGTCAACTCGACCTGCGGACGTACCCGGGGGAGTTCGGGGCTGGCGTCCCAGACGGCGATGAGGACGCCGGCGACGTCACGGCTGCACTGGTACCGGATCTCCTTACCGGGCGTGGCCGTCACGGCGTTGGCGATCAGTTCCGAAGCGATCAGGAATGCATCGTCCGAAATGTGCATGTAGCCCCAATTGTGGAGGCGTGTTTGGGTTAGCGTGCGTACGAGACCCGATGCCGCCTTGGATGCCAGCACGGAGATCAGCAGGCAGTCCGGTGTGCTCATCATCGGTCGCCCGCTCCTTCCTGGAGAGATTCACGATTCGTGCCTCCAGAGTCACGCAGGGTCGTTAGGCTGGTGTGTATTCGCAAACATCTCAACCCCGGGAGATGTCTATGAGCGCCGCCGACGAGATCGACCCCGCGTCCTCGCTCTATGCCTGGCTGGCCTATGACCTGCGGTTTTGCCGTCAGAAGCGAGGGATTACCGGCACCCAGGTCGGCAAGATCATCAGCTGCGTCCGGTCCCATGTTGCGAACCTGGAGGCGGGGCGTGCCTGCATCGACATGAAGCAGGCGAAGGCCCTCGACGAGGCGTGGGACACGGGTGGGCACTTCGAGCGGCTGTTGGGGTTCGCCCGCTCCCTCCACAGCCCGGACTGGTTCCGCCAGAGCGTCGAGTACGAGGTGAAGTCCAAGATCCTCCGCATCTACCAGGGGCAGGTCATTCCCGTCCCCTTGCAGACTGAGGACTACGCCCGCGCTGCCCTGTCGATGGCTCGTGTCGATGATGTCGAGAAGGCTCTCTTGGCGCGCATGGCGCGACAGGAGCTGATCATCGGCAGGGAGGACCACCCCCTGATGATGGTCCTCCTTGATCAGGATGCTCTGGACCGTCCTGTGGGCGGCCCCGAGGTCATGAGGGCCCAACTCCGGCGGCTGTTGGATTTGGGAGAGCAGCCGGACATAAGCATCCGCGTCATCGCCCGATCGGCTGGCTGGCACCTCGGGCTGGACGGGCAGTTTCAGGTCATGAGCCTGGAGCGCAGAGACGTCGCCTACACCGGTGCGTTCCACGGCGGTCGCTTGATCCAGGACGCTGCCGAGGTTCGCGAGATCGCCATAGACTTCGAGTTGATCGGGGCGAAAGCCTCGTCCGAAGGCGAATCCCGTGCCCTGATCGAAAAGATCATGAAGGAGTTCGCATGATGATCAACTGGCGCAAGAGCTCGTACAGCGGTGGTTCCACTGACGAGATGTGTGTCGAGCTTGGCGAGATTGCCGGCGGTGTTGGGATCAGGGACTCCAGGGATCCAGACGGCGGACGGCTGGTTGTGCCCGGTGACCAGTTCGGACGTCTGCTGCACCGAATCAAGGCGGGAGCGCTCGACCGGCCCTGACGGGTTCGGCCGATCTTGGAGCGAGCGGCGCGCTCCAAGATCGGCAAGCTTGGCGGGTACAGGCTGCCGGGCAGGCTTGCTGCGTCAGCGGCCGGGGCCAGTTATCGTCGCTCTGGAACCTCTTTCCGTCCTCCCCGCGTCGGACGGACAAAACCGCCGCCGCTCCGGAGGACGTGACGTCGATGCCCCTCGAACCGCGTTTCCGGCGGGTCGCCGCACTGCACCGGCCGTTCGTGGACAGGGAAGCGGTGATGGCCGCCTTCAGCGACGTGATACGCGCCCCGCATGGCTCGCCATGTGTGTTCAACCTGGTCGGGGTCGGCGGCATCGGCAAGTCCAGACTCTTGCAGGAACTCGGGCAGCGCAGCGCCGGCACCCACCGGGCCGCGACGATCGACCTCCAGGTCCCCGCGATGCGCCAGCAGGAGGACGCCCTCGCCGTCCTGCGCGTCGAACTCGGCCGCCAGGGCATCCGGTTCGACCGCTTCGACATCGCCTATGCCGTCCTCTGGCAGCGGCTCCACCCGCACCTGCGCCTCTCTCCCAAAGAGCTTCCGTTCGTGGACGAGAGCGAGGCCCTCTCCCAGATCATCGACGGCGCGGCCGGCGTCCCGGTGTTCGGCACCGGCGTCGGACTGCTCCGCCTACTGGGCAAGGCCACCAGCGGGATGCGCCAGCGCCACCGGATCAAGTCCGACGACACGCTCAGCCAACTGGACGACCTCGCCAACGCCGAACTCGCCGACGCCGTCACCTACCTGTTCGCCGAAGACCTGCGCGACGGCTCCGACCGCCCCTACGTCATCTTCGTGGACGCCTACGAGGCGCTCGTCCCCGCGTCCGCGCGCTCCGGCCGGGCCACGGCCCAGGACGTCTGGCTCCGCGACCTGATCGCCCAGCTCGACAGGGGAGCGGTCGTCGTGGCCAGCCGCGAACCGCTCGCCTGGGCCCGGCAGGACCCCGGCTGGGCCGACGTGATCCGCCACCAGCGCGTGGACGGCCTCCCGATGGTGGCGCGCCTGCAACTCCTCACCGAGGGCGGCATCACCGACGACGCCGCGCGCCAGGCGATCGCGACCGCCAGCCAAGGCCTCCCCTTCTACCTCCACCTCGCCGTGGACACCCGCACGACGGCCCGGCAGGCGGCGGCCGTCTCGTCCGAAGAGATCCTGCAACGCTTCCTGACCCACGTCGCCCCCGACGAGATCCGCACCCTCGAACTGCTCAGCATCGCCCGGATCTTCGACTACGAGATCTTCCAGACCTTGGCGGACGCGTTCGACCTGCCCCGCCACCGGATGGCCTGGGAATCGCTCACCGCCTACTCCTTCGTGTATCCGGCCGGCGCCCACGGCCGCCGCCTCCACCAGCTCATGCGCGCCGCACTGCACCGGCGGCTCTCCCCGGACACGGCGCGCGACGTGCAGGCCGTCCTCCGCAAAGTCTGGGACGCCCGCGCCACCGAGCCCCACACGGCGGAGAACGGCGTCGCCACCCGCGCCCGCGCCGTCCGCGAGGCGGCGCACTGCGGCCTGCACGCGGGCGCACTGCACGGCGAAGACGTCCTGGCCTACGCGGACCGCGCCCTGACCTACGGCGGGAAGCAGGGCATGGACGGCATCACCCAAGACCTGCACGAATACCTGGACACGAGCGGCGGCGACGCCGACCTCGCCCAGACGGCCCGCTGCCTGGAAGCCGAAGCCGCCGTCCTTCTCGGGGACGCCGAGACCGCCACCCGCCTCACCCCGTCCATCGACTGGCCCCTGCACGACGTCCCCGGCGCCCGCCTAGCCCTGGCGGGCGCGCACGGCCGCCGCATCGCTGGAGCGACAGGCGAAGCGCAACGCCTCTTCCGCCAGGTCTGGAACCACCACTCCGGCCCCGTCCGGCTGCGCGCCGGTTTCTGCATGGCCGACCTGGACATGTGCCAGGGCCGGTTCGGGGACGCACTGTCCATCACGCAGCAGATCCTCGCCGAAGCCCCCGGCGACGACCTCGTACTGCGCGCCGACGTCGTCCGCCTCCAGCACCTCGGCTACCGCTTCGGCTTCGACCTCGAAGGGTCCGCCCGCGCCCTGGAAACCGCCGCCGCGCTCTACACACGGGCGGGCGCCATCATCGGCCAGGCCGACATCAAGACCAACCGCGCGGAACTCCTCGCCTGGACCGACCCTGCCCGCGCCCTCGATGCCGCCGCCGACGCCCTTGACGCGCAGACCGAACTCGGCGCCCACCACGAGATCGGCAAGGCGTTCACGGCACTCGCCATCGCCCAATGCCGTCTCGGACAGCACACCCCGGCGGCGGCATCCTTCCAAGCGGCCACCGACGCCCTGGAACGAGCGCGCTACCGATCCGGCCGAGCCCGCGCCGAACTCTTCCGCGCCTTCCTCCACGCTCGGACGGGTGAGACGCCCGCCGCCATGGCGTCCGCCCGCTGGGCCATCGCCGAACTGGTCGCCGCGGAGGTCTACCCCACCCTCCTCATGGTCGCCGGACACCTCCTGGACGCCCTCGACGCCGCCGACGAGCGCACCGCAACGATCACCGCCCAGGCCCGCGACCAGATCAGCCCACCGAACCTGCTGCCATTCTTGGACGACCAGGCGCGCGCCCTCGTGACGGCCATGCTGGAGGACGGATGAACTGGCGGGGCCTGTACGAGCGCGCACGCGCGCACGGCGATTCCGCGGCCGGGTACTACAACGACAACATCCGCGTCGACACGCCCGACGGGCCCGTCATCGTCCGCATCCCGATCCACGGCGCCGACATGATGGACCTGCGGCTATGGCGGGAAGACCGCGTCCTCGCCGCCATCGCCCCGCACGTCCGCGCGGCCCCTCGCCTGCTCCACACCTCAGACGACCCGCAGTTCCAGATCCACGAGTTCATCGCCGGAGACGTCCTCAATGACGTGGCGCCGCGCGGCGTCCCCGTCCCACCCCACGCGCTGGACGACGTCGTACGCCTCTTCACCCAGCTCACCAACGTCCCCCGGCTCCCCGACACCCCCGCCCACTGGCCTGCCGACACCGACACGACAGCCTTCGCGCGCCTCCTCTCCACCCTGACGCAACGCGTCTACGACACCTTCAGCACCGACTACGCCGCCCTCTTC
>NZ_JABXFD010000268.1 GCF_013372625.1 Actinomadura sp. BRA 177 | reverse complement strand
CTCCGGTGCCGCCGCCGTCACCGTCACCACCGCCGCCTCCGCCGCCACCGCCGGTGGTCGGCGGCTCGGTCGTCGGCTCGCTCGTGGTCGGCGGCTCCGTGGTCGGCTCGCTGGTGGTCGGCGGCGCGGTCGTCGGCTCGGACGTCTGCGGCGGCGGCGTGTTCTGCCGCGTCCGGGTGCGGGTCGGCGTCGGCTGCTCCGGCTCCTCGGACGTCGGGGTCTCCGAGACCGTCGCGGAGTCGGTGACGGACGGCGTCGTGGGCGTGCTCGGCGAGCCGCCCCCGCCGCGCGTCGCCGCGTACACGCCGACGACGATCGCCAGCACCGCGATCGCGGCGACGGCCGCGACGATCGGCCACTTGGACTTGCGCTCCGGCTCCCAGTCGTCGTACCGGGCCCGCTCGGCGCCGTACGGCGGGCGGGCGGGCGGCAGGTTGCCGGTGTAGTCGGCCGGGGAGACGCGCCGCGTCCCGCCGCCGGGGCCGCCGGGGTGGGTGGAGCCCGCCATCATCCCGGCCGCGCCGAGCCCGCCCGCGGCGAGCGTGGACCCCTCCGCCAGCATCGTGTCGGCCTGCGACGGGTCCATCCGGGTCTGCCCGGCGCCGCCCGGCCCGCTGCCGATCAGCGCCATCATGATCTGCTGCGCGGTCGGCCGCCGCTCCGGCTCCTTGGCCAGGCACGCGCCGATCAGCCGGTGCAGGTCGGTGGGCACGCCGTCCAGCATCGGCGGCTCGTGCATCACCCGGTTGATGACGGCCATCACGGTGTCGTCGCCGAACGGCGGGCGGCCGGTCGCGGCGAACACCATCGTGGTGGCCCACGCCCACACGTCCACGGCCTCGGTGAGCGTGGCGCCCGCGACCTGCTCGGGCGCCATGTAGGACGGCGTGCCGATCGCCTTGGTCGCGTTCGTCTGCCCGGTGTCCAGGGCCCGCGCGATGCCGAAGTCGATCACCCGCGGCCCGTCCGGCGCCATGATGACGTTGTGCGGCTTGAAGTCGCGGTGCACGATCCCCGCCTGGTGGATCGCCACCAGCGCGGTCGCGGTGCCGATCGCGAGCCGGTCGAGCGCCGCCCCGCCGATCGGGCCGGACTCGGTGACCTGCGCGTAGAGCGAGGGGCCCGGCACGTACTCGCTGGCGATGTAGGGCTGGTCGCCCGCGACGTCGGCCTCCAGGACCTGCGCGGTGCAGAACCGGGCGACCTGCTTGGCGGCCTGCGCCTCGCGGACGAACCGGGTGCGCGCCATCGTGTCCCCGGCCAGGTCGGCGCGGAGCAGCTTGATCGCGGCCCGGTTCCCGGAGGCGTCGACGCCGGCGTAGACGACGCCCTGGCCGCCCTCGCCGAGCCGTTCGACGATCTCGTACGAGCCAAGCCGCCGGGGATCTCCCGGCTGCAGCTCCGGCATGGAAAACTCCTCAGCCCGCGACAGGAAAAAGTGCTTGGGGAAGCTTTGAGCTTACGCGAGCGAGGACCCGGGCACGGGACATTCCCCGTCCACCACCCGACGACCCGTGATCATAGGGGGCAGGAGAGCGCCGTGCGCCGTACTTCCCGGGCATCCTGGCAGACTCGGATGCCATGAGCATCAGCTATCCGCGGCAGAGCGCCCGCACCCGACGGTTCAGCCTCGGCGTCCCGCGCGCCTTCCAGATCGCGCCGGACGAGTCGCGCGTCGTCTTCCTGCGCACCAGGGCGGGCGACGACCCGGTCACCTGCCTGTGGACGCTGGACGCCGCGACCGGCGAGGAGCAGTGCGTCGCCGACCCGGCCGCGCTGGACGTCCCGGGCGAGGAGAACCTGCCCGCCGAGGAGCGCGCCCGCCGCGAGCGGGCCCGCGAGCAGGCCGGCGGCATCGTCGGCTACGCCACCGACCGGGCCATGAAGCAGGCCGTGTTCACCCTGGCCGGGCGCCTCTACGTCGCCGACCTCGACACCGCGCTCGTCCGCGAGCTGCCCGCGCGGGCGCCGGTGTTCGACCCGCGCCCCGACCCGGCCGGGCGGCGGATCGCCTACGTGTCGGGCCGGACGCTGCGCCTCATCGAGATGGACGGCACCGACGACCGGGCCCTCGTCCAGCCGGAGTCCGACCAGATCTCCTACGGCCTCGCCGAGTTCGTCGCGGCGGAGGAGATGGACCGGATGCGCGGCCACTGGTGGGCGCCCGACGGCGGGACGCTGCTGGCCGCCCGCGTGGACGAGACGCCGGTGCAGCGGTGGCACATCGCCGACCCCGCGAACCCGGACCGGCCGCCGTCCGAGGTCGCCTACCCGGCCGCCGGCACGCCCAACGCGATGGTGTCGCTGGCGCTGCTCAAGGTCGACGGCCGCCGCACGGGCGTCGCGTGGGACCGCGGCATGTTCCCCTACTTCGTGGCGGCCGCCTGGGACCGGCACGGCCTGCTGATCGTCGTGCAGCCGCGCGACCAGCGGTCCCAGCGGGTGCTGCGCGTCGACCCGTCCAACGGTGAGACGTCCCTCGTGCACGTCGAGCACGACCCGATCTGGACGGACATCGTCCCCGGGCTGCCCGTCCGGACGAACTCCGGCGACCTCGTCTGGACCACCGAGGACCGCGACGCCGACACGCGCCGAGTCACCGTCGCCGGCAAGCCCGTCACGCCCGCCGGCCTCCAGGTCAGGGCGGTTCTCGGGGTGGAGGGCGAGTCGATCCTGTTCACCGCGTCGGAGGAGCCCACCGAGGTCCACCTGTACTCCTGTGACGCGGGCGAGGTGACGCGGCTGACCGAGGGGCAGGGCGTCTTCGGCGGCATCCGCTCTGGCGGCGTCACCATCGTGACGGGGGCGCGGCTCGACCGTCCCGGCTCGGAGATCGAGGTGCGCACGCCGTCCGGGACGCACCCGGTCGCCTCGTTCGCCGAGACCCCGGTGATCACCCCGCGCGTCGAGCTGCTGCGCGCCGGCGACCGCGAGATCCGCACCGCCGTCCTGCTGCCCACCGGCTGGGAGCCCGGCCAGGGGCGCCTGCCCGTCCTCATGGACCCCTACGGCGGGCCGCACGCGCAGCGCGTCCTCGCCGTCCAGCGCATGTACTGCGAGCCGCAGTGGCTCGCCGACCAGGGCTTCGCCGTCGTGATCGCCGACGGCCGCGGCACGCCCGCGCGCGGCCCGGCGTGGGACCGCGCCGTGCACGGCGACTTCGTCGGCCCCGTCCTGGACGACCAGATCACCGCGCTGATCGAGGCCGCCCGCAAGCACCCGGACGCGCTCGACCTCGACCGCGTCGGCATCCGCGGCTGGTCGTTCGGCGGCTGGCTCGCGGGCCTCGCCGTCCTGCACCGCCCGGACGTCTTCCACGTGGGCATCGCGGGTGCCCCCGTCACCGACTGGCGCCTGTACGACACCCACTACACCGAGCGCTACCTGGGCCACCCGGACGAGGACCCGGACAACTACGCCGCCAACTCCCTCATTGAACGGGCCGCCGATCTGAAACGCCCGCTGATGATCATCCACGGCCTCGCGGACGACAACGTGGTAGCCGCCCACACCCTCCGCCTCTCGTCCGCACTACTGGCCGCAGGCCGCCCCCACACCGTCCTGCCGCTGTCCGGCGTCACGCACATGACCCCGCAAGAGGTCGTCGCAGAGAACCTCCTACACATCCAAGTGGACTACCTAAAGTCCGCCCTGTCCCGTTGACTTGCGGCGTGTTGCCCTTATGAGGCGCCGGATAAGGGCAACACGCCGCAAGTGAACGTGTGTTCAGGCGCCGTGCCAGGACGTCCATAGGGCGGCGTAGGAGCCGTTGGCGGCTATGAGTTCGTCGTGGGTGCCCAGTTCGGTGATGCGGCCGTCCTCCACTACCGCCACGCGGTCGGCGTCGTGGGCGGTGTGGAGGCGGTGCGCGATCGCCACGACGGTCCGGCCGTCCAGGACGGCGGCGAGGGAGCGTTCCAGGCGGCGGGCGGCGCGCGGGTCGAGCAGTGATGTCGCCTCGTCCAGGACGAGGGTGTGCGGGTCGGCGAGGACGAGGCGGGCCAGCGCGAGCTGCTGCGCCTGGGCGGGCGTCAGCGTCGCGCCGCCGGAGCCGACGAGCGTGTCGAGGCCTGGCCCGTCCCAGGCGACGGCCGCGAGCACCCGGCGGACGTCCTCGTCGGACGCGCCGTCCCGCGCCATCACCAGGTTCTCGCGGAGCGTGCCGCGGAACACGTGGTGCTCCTGCGTGACCAGGGCGACCTCGCGGCGCAGCCCGTCCAGCGGCAGCCCGACGAGCGGGACGCCGCCGACGGTGACGGAGCCGGAGCGCGGGCCGTCCACCCCGGCGAGCAGGCGGCCGAGCGTGGACTTGCCCGCGCCGCTCGGCCCGACCATCGCGAGCCGCTCGCCGGGCCGCAGGTCGAGGTCCACGCCGTGCAGGACGTCCTTGCCGGGTCGGTAGGAGTAGCGGACGTCGCGCGCCGTGAGCCGTTCACCGGCCGGCCGGCCCCCGTTCGGAGTCCGGTCGGGCGGGACGTTGCCGACGCCGCGGATGCGGGCCAGCGACGCGCCGCCGAGCTGCAACTCGTCCAGCCAGGAGAGCATGGTGTCCACCGGCTCGATGAGCAGCTGCGCGTACAGGGTCGCGGCGGTGACCTGCGCCAGCGTCGCCATGTCGTGGATGTAGAGGAGGCCGCCGACGAGGAGCGTCGACACCACCGGCAGCACGAAGCTCAGCTCGACCACGGGGAACAGGACCATGCGCAGCCGCAGCGTGTAGCGCTCGGCCCTGTACGAGGCCGCGATGTCGGCGTCGCCGCGCCGGTGTCGGCGGCCGGCGAGACCGAGGGCCTCGACCGTGCGGGCGCCCTGGACGGTCTCGGTGAGCCCTTCCGCGATCCGCGACCACGCCTCGTTCTCCCGCAGGTAGCCGCCGTGGGCGCGGGGCAGGTACCAGCGCATCACCGCCACCAGCAGCGGGACGGCGACCAGCGCGGGCAGCGCGACGAGCGGGCCGTTCAGCAGCAGCGCGCCGAGCGTGAACGCGCCGACGACGATCGCGACGAGCGTCTCCGGCATCGCGTACCGGACGGACGTGCTCAGCGTGTCCACGTCGCGGGACGCGCGGGTGACCAGGTCGCCGGTGCCCGCCCGCTCGACCGTGGACAGCGGCAGCGCCAGCACCCGCTCGACGAACTCCTCCCGCAACTCGGCCAGCACCCGCTCGCCCAGCTTCGCGGACGCGAGGTAGGCGTACCGGATCAGCACGCCCTGCACGACCACGAACCCCGCGATGGCGAGTCCGGTCGTGTCGATGGCGGCCCGCCCGTCGCGAACGTCCTCGACGAGGGCGCCGAGCAGCCGGGGCGTGACCAGGCCCGCCACGGCGGCCAGCGCGTGGAGCGCCAGCACCCCGGCCAGGGCGCGGGGATGCCGCAGGACGAGCCGCCGCGCGTACGCCCGCACCTGCGCAGACGTGGCAACCGGCAGCATCTCGGCACTCACGACCTCACCGCCTCTCCACTGTCTCCCCGCGCTCCCGCAACGCCCTCGCCCTGCCCGTTGACCTCGCCCTGCCCGTTGACCTCGCCCTGCCCGTTCCGCTCAGCGTGACCGTCGGGCTCACCCTCGCTGCGGGTGACCGTGGACGCGTAGCGCGGCTCCAGGTTCAGGAGGTCGTGGTGGGTTCCCTCTGCGACTACCTGTCCGTTGTGAAGGAAGGCGACGTGGTCGGCGTGGGACAGCATTAGGGGGCTTGTTGTGCAGACGACGGTGGTGCGGCCCGCGCGCGCTTGGGCGAGTCTGTCGGCGATGCGGGCTTCGGTGTGTGCGTCTACCGCGCTGGTCGGCTCTACCAGGACGAGGACGTCGGGGTCTGCGGCGAGTGCTCGTGCTAGGCGGAGACGCTGTTGCTGGCCGCCGGAGAACTCTCGGCCTGCCTCGGCCACGTGTGCGTCCAGGCCGACGGAGGCGACGATGTCCTCGGCGCAGGCGGCGTGGATCGCCGCCTGCAGTGTTGCCTCGTCGCCGTCTGGTGCCAGGGACTCGTCCAGTCGTCCGGAGAAGAGGCGGTCCTCGTTGACGGCGACGAGGATGCGTTTTCGGACGTCCGCGACCGCGTGCAGCGGGACGCCGCCGAAGTCGACGTCGCCGGCCGTGTACCGGCCGAGGCGGTCGGCGACGGCCTGGGCGTCGCGGGGGTCGTCCGCCGCGATCGCGGTCACCCGGCCCGGCCGCACGACCAGCCCGGACGCGATGTCGACCAGTTCGGCGGACGGCGGGCGGGCCGTTCCGGCGTCCGGCAGTTCGGGGTCGATGGCCAGGAGCGCGGTCACCCGGCCCGCCGCGACCAGGCCCTTGGTGATCTTGCTTGCGGCCTCGCCGAGCGTCTTCAGCGGGACGATCAGGAACACCGCGTAGCCGTAGAACGCGACCAGCTCGCCGACGCCGATCGTCCCCCGCGCGGCGAACCGGGCGCCGGCCCAGGTGACCAGCGCGATCAGCAGGCCGGGCAGGAGTACCTCGGCGCCGTTCATCCGGGTCTCGGCCCGCGCGACCGCCACCCCGGCCGCGCGCACCCGCTGCGACTCGGTGCGGTAGCGGCCGGAGAACAGCGCCTCGCCGCCGATGCCGCGCAGGATCCGCAGGCCCGCGACCAGGTCGGTGGCGTGCGTGCTCAGCTCGCCGACCAGCTCCCGGTGCGCCAGCTCCCGGTCGCGGTAGGGGCGCAGCAGCGGCGCCGCGAGCGCCAGGATCAGCGGGACGCCCACCAGCACGATCAGGCCGAGCGGCGCCGACGTGCTCAGCAGGATCCCGGCCACCACGACGATCCCGACGACGGCGCCCGACCCGCGCGCGACGATGTCGAGGACGTCGCCGATGTGCGCCACGTCGGACAGGCCGATGCTGACGACCTCGCCAGCGCTCAGCCGCTTCGGCAGCGTCCCGCCGAGCCGGGTCGCCTGCCGGGTGACGAGCTGGACCGTCCGGTAGGCCGCGGCGAGCCAGTTGAACACGGCGAAGCGGTGCCGGGCGGGGCCGGTGACGGCCTGCACGACGCCGAGGCCGAGCAGCACGCCGGACCACGCCAGCAGGGCGTGCTCGTCCCGCGCCGCGACGCCGGCGCCGATGGCGCGGCCGATCGCGGCGGGCATGAGCGCCTGGCTGAGCATCCAGACCACGCCGAGGGCCGCACCGGCGGTGATGCTGCGCCGCTGGGCGCGCAGTAGCCACAGGAGGTAGCGCGCGGGGGATCGATGGTCGGGCGTGCCAGGATCATTCTCCGGCAACGGCTTCACCCGACGAAGGTTATGCAGCGGAACGTCCGGAGTTCGACTGGTTTTTCACCTGCGGCGACCCGTTTCGAACGGTCCGGAAATGACCATCAGGACGCACTCAGGGGATGCACCGTGATGTGGGGACACGCTAAGGTCTGGGACGTACGGAGCGATGCTCCCTCCGCTCCTTGAGCCGGGACCCTGGCGGCTAGGCCAATGCCGCTGCCCCGGCGCGGTCCGGCGCGCCCGCCCGCAGCCGCGGGAATAAGCGGGACGTTACCGGCCGTTGCCAGTGCCGTCAGCCCGACTTCCCGGAAGCCCTGTGAGCACGCTCAGCCACCAGACGCCCAGCCATCAGACGTACCCCTTCACGCCGGGGGCCGAGGACAGGATCGACCTGCTCCTCATCGACGCCGACCCTTCCGACGTGCGCATGGTCGAGAAGATGCTCGCCGAGAGCGGCATGGACGCCGGGATCACCGTCGCGTCCGAGCTGGCCGCCGCGCGGCGCTCGCTGACGCGGCGCACCCAGTGCATCCTCGTCGACCTGTCCACCGCCGGCACCGACCGGCTGGACGGCCTGCGCCAGGTGCTGGCGCTGTCCGGGCCGGCCGCCGTCGTCGTCCTGACCGGCCTGGACGACGCGCACCTCGGCGTGCAGGCGGTCGCCGCCGGCGCCGAGGACTACCTGGTCAAGCAGGAGGTCGACGCGCCGCTGCTGGCCCGCGCCGTCCGCTACGCCATCGAGCGCAAGCGCTCGGAGGAGACCGAGCGGCGGCTCGTCGAGGCGCGCATCCTCGGCCGGGAGAACGCCCGGCTGGAGCGCGGGCTGCTGCCCGTCCCGCTGATCGACGACCCGGCACTGCGGCACCACACCCGGTACCGGCCCGGCCGGCGGCGCGCGCTGCTCGGCGGCGACTTCTACGACACCGTGCAGACCGAGGGCGGCGCCGTCCACCTGATGATCGGGGACGTGTGCGGGCACGGCCCCGACGAGGCGGCGCTCGGCGTCCAGCTCCGGATGGCGTGGCGGACGCTCGTGCTCGCCGGGCACACCGGCGAGCAGCTGCTCGGCACCCTCGACACCGTGCTCGGGCACGAGCGGCGCAGCGAGGAGATCTTCACAACGCTGTGCATGATCACGATCGCGCCGTCCCGGCGGACCGCGCGGATGCACCTCGCCGGGCATCCGGCGCCGCTGCTGTTCCGCGGCACCCTCGGCGAGGACGGCGAGGTCGCCGCGCTGCCCGACTACGCGCACGGCCCCGCGCTCGGCCTGCTGCCGGGCGGCGAGTGGCCGACGACCGAGATCGACCTCGGCGAGTCGTGGGGCCTGATGCTCTACACCGACGGCCTGATCGAGGGGAAGGTCGGCGCGGGTTCCGACCGGCTCGGCACCGACGGCCTCGTCGGCCTGGCCCGCGCGGCACGCGGCCGGGGCGCTGCCGGGCGCGCCCTCATCGACGGCCTGGTGACCGAGGTGGAGCGGCTCAACGGGGACGCCCTGACCGACGACCTGGCCGTCCTGCTGCTGTCCAGGCAGTGCTAACCACAAGCCCCTGACCTCGGTCAATGTCGTCTGGATCACTCGGTTCCGGAGTTCCCGGTGACGCTGTGAGGTCACTCACCGGCGGATCCGTAACGGAACGGCCACGACGCCCGCGCTGCGTGCGTTCATAGCCTGCGGCTATCGCCATGAGTGCGCTGATGACTTGGAACTATTCTTAGATCCGGACATAACGTGCAGGTCGTGGCTATAGCGATACCTGCGATCTACCGATCGACCGTCGGCAAGAAGGCCGTCATGGCGGTGACCGGCGGCGTCCTCGTGCTGTTCCTGATCACGCACATGCTCGGGAACCTGAAGATCTTCATGGGCGCGGAGGACTTCAACCACTACGCGCACTGGCTGCGCACGATCGGTGAGCCCGCGGTACCGCGCCGGACCGTCCTGACGCTGCTGGAGGTCGTCCTCGCGGTCTCGGTCGTCCTGCACATGTGGTCGGCGGTGTCGCTCGCCCGCCGCGCCTCTGCCGCGCGCCCGGTCAAGTACCAGTCGAAGAAGAAGTCGCACGCGCAGGGCTACGCCGTCCGCACGATGCGCTACGGCGGCGTCATCATCGCGCTCTACGTCGTCTGGCACCTGCTGGACCTCACGTTCTTCGTCGTGAACCCCAAGGGCGCCGACGCGACGCCCTACGAGCGGCTGGTCGCCGACTTCGACCCGTCCCGCTGGTACATCACCGTCTGGTACGTCTTCGCCGTCCTGCTCGTCGGCCTGCACCTCAACCACGGCATCTGGAGCGCGTTCCAGACTCTCGGGCTGCGCAGCCCGCGCAGCCACAACGCCCTGCGGGGCCTCGCCGCGACCGTCGCCGTGCTGATCACGCTCGGCTTCATCGCGATCCCCGTCTCCATCACGTTCGGATGGGTGAGCTGACCATGACCGACAGCTTCTACAAGTCCGGCGAGCCGATCGCCGACACCAAGGCGCCCACGGGCCCCATCGAGGACCGCTGGACGACGCGCAAGTTCGAGGCCAAGCAGGTCAACCCGGCCAACAAGCGCAAGAAGAAGATCATCATCATCGGCACGGGCCTCGCGGGCGGCTCCGCCGGCGCGACGCTCGGCGAGGCCGGCTACCACGTCCAGCAGTTCTGCTTCCAGGACTCGCCGCGCCGCGCCCACTCGATCGCCGCACAGGGCGGCATCAACGCCGCGAAGAACTACCGCAACGACGGCGACAGCGTCTACCGGCTGTTCTACGAGACGGTGAAGGGCGGCGACTTCCGCTCCCGCGAGTCGAACGTGCACCGGCTCGCCGACATCTCCCGGAACATCATCGACCAGTGCGTCGCGCAGGGCGTCCCGTTCGCCCGCGAGTACGGCGGCCTGCTCGACAACCGCTCGTTCGGCGGGACGCAGGTCTCCCGCACCTTCTACGCCCGCGGGCAGACGGGCCAGCAGCTGCTGCTCGGCGCCTACCAGGCGCTGATGCGGCAGGTCGAGGCCGGCAACGTCGAGCTGTACCCGCGGCACGAGATGCTCGACCTCATCATGGAGGACGGGCGCGCGCGCGGCGTCGTCGTCCGGAACCTCATCAACGGCGAGGTCAAGCACTACACGGCCGACGCGGTCGTGCTGGCGTCCGGCGGCTACGGCAACGTGTACTTCCTGTCGACGAACGCGATGGGCTCGAACGTCACCGCGTCCTGGCGCGCGCACCGGCACGGCGCCATGTTCGCCAACCCGTGCTACACGCAGATCCACCCGACGTGCATCCCGGTCAGCGGCGACCACCAGTCGAAGCTGACGCTCATGTCGGAGTCGCTGCGCAACGACGGCCGGGTGTGGGTACCGAAGAAGGCCAAGGACGAGCGCCGCCCGTCCGACATCCCCGAGGACGAGCGCGACTACTACCTGGAGCGCATCTACCCGTCGTTCGGCAACCTCGTCCCGCGCGACATCGCGTCCCGCGCGGCGAAGAACGTCTGCGACGAGGGACGCGGCGTCGGCCCCGGCGGCCTCGGCGTCTACCTCGACTTCGCGGACGCCATCGGGCGGCTCGGCCGCGACAAGGTCGAGGCCAAGTACGGCAACCTCTTCCAGATGTACGAGCGCATCACCGGCGAGAACCCGTACGAGACGCCGATGCGCATCTACCCCGCCGTCCACTACACGATGGGCGGCCTGTGGGTGGACTACGACCTGGAGTCCTCGATCCCGGGCCTGTTCGTGATCGGCGAGGCGAACTTCTCCGACCACGGCGCGAACCGGCTCGGCGCGTCCGCGCTGATGCAGGGCCTGGCGGACGGCTACTTCGTCCTGCCGAACACCATCGGCGACTACATCGCCCGCAACCCGTTCGACCCGGTCTCCGAGTCGGCGATCGGCGAGGCCGAGGAGCGGGTCCGGACCCAGATCGACAAGCTCCTGTCGATCGACGGGGACCGCTCCGTCGACTCCTTCCACCGCGAGCTCGGCCACATCATGTGGGAGTACTGCGGCATGGAGCGCACCGAGGAGGGGCTGCGCAAGGCCCTGGAGCTCATCCCGGCGCTGCGCGCGGAGTTCTGGACGCGCGTCAAGGTCACCGGCAAGGGCGAGGAGCTGAACCAGCAGCTGGAGAAGGCCGGCCGCGTCGCCGACTTCTTCGAGCTGGCCGAGCTGATGGTCATCGACGCCCTGCACCGCACCGAGTCCTGCGGCGGCCACTTCCGCGCCGAGAGCCAGGACGAGGAGGGCGAGGCCAAGCGCGACGACGACAACTTCGGCTACGTCGCCGCCTGGGAATGGGCCGGGGAGGGCGAGCAGCCCGTCCTCCACAAGGAGGCCCTGGACTTCGAATACGTCAAGCCGACGCAGCGGTCGTACAAGTAGCAGAGGTCGTACACGTAATCATGAAGCTCACACTGCGCGTCTGGCGCCAGAGCGGCCCCGAGGACAAGGGGAGGATGGTCGAGTACAAGCTCGACGACATCTCCCCCGACGCCTCGTTCCTGGAGATGCTGGACGTCCTCAACGAGAAGCTCATCGCGGACGGCGGCGAGCCGGTCGCGTTCGACCACGACTGCCGCGAGGGCATCTGCGGCATGTGCTCGCTGGTCATCAACGGCACCCCGCACGGCCCGGAGCGCGCCACCACCACGTGCCAGCTCCACATGCGCAAGTTCAAGGACGGCGAGGTCATCGACGTCGAGCCGTGGCGCGCGAAGGCGTTCCCGGTCGTGAAGGACCTGGTCGTCGACCGGTCGGCGTTCGACCGGATCATCCAGTCCGGCGGCTACATCACCGCGCCGACCGGCACCGCCCCGGAGGCGCACTCGACGCCCGTCCCGAAGCCGGACGCCGACCGGGCGTTCGAGGCCGCCGAGTGCATCGGCTGCGGCGCCTGCGTCGCGGCCTGCCCGAACGGCTCGGCCGCCCTGTTCCTCGGTGCCAAGATCGGCCACCTCGGGCTGATGCCGCAGGGCCAGCCGGAGCGCTACGACCGGGTCGTGTCCATGCTGGAGACCCACGACGAGGAGGGCTTCGGCGGCTGCACCAACACCGGCGAGTGCACCGCGGCCTGCCCGAAGGAGATCCCCCTCGACTTCATCGGCCGCCTCAACAGCGACTACCTGAAGGCGACCGCCGGCGGCAAGAAGCGCTGACCGGCCGCCCCTGATCTCGGCCCCGCCCGGAGTACCGGGCGGGGCCGTTCTACTGTGCTCGCGCCTGATCCGGCCACCCGGATTCGGGTGCGAACGGCCCCTGCGCTGCGTGATCTTGCAATATCATGGCGCGCATGCACGTGCATAAGGGGGTGCATCTGCAAGAGCAGATGCAAGTTACTCCGGATTCGCCGCCACCGGCGGTGCACCGCTCGATCCTCTGCGTGGACGTCGAGGGCTTCGGCGGCCGCACCAACTGGGAGCAGCTCCGCGCGCGGGCCGGCCTCTACCAGGCGCTGCGGGACGCGCTCACCGAGTCCGGCGTCCCGTCCGGCTCGTGCTACTGCGAGGACCGCGGCGACGGCGCCATGATCCTCGTCGGCCCCGACGTGCCCAAGGCGCGGCTGGCCGCGCCGTTCCCGGCCGTCCTCGCGAGCATGCTGGAACGGCACAACGGCAGCGCCCCGCCCGGCGCGCGGATCCGGATCCGCGTCGCCGTGCACGCCGGCGAGGTGCACTACGACGTGCACGGCGTCGCCGGCTGCTCCATCAACACGGCGTTCCGGCTGCTGGAGGCCGCGCCGCTCAGGGACGCGCTGCGCGGCTCCCCCGGCGTCCTCGCGCTGATCGCGTCCGAGTGGTTCTACGACGAGGTCGTCCGCCAGTGCCCGGCCGGCGACGCGGCGTCCTTCCGCGCCGTGGACGTCGCGGTCAAGGAGACCCGGACGCGCGGCTGGATCCGGCTGCCGGACGTCCGCGCCGACACGGGCCGCGCCCTGCGGCTCCTCGCCCTGCACCCCGGCACGGAGCTGTCGGTCCCGGCCGCCGCCGCCCTCCTCGACGTCCCCGACGACGCGGCCCAGGCCGTGCTGACCGGCCTCCGCCTGGAGGAACGCGCCCCGGGCCGCTACCGCGTCCCGGCCGTCGGCGACGAGCCCGCCGGCGCGGAGCGCGACGCGGCCCTCCGCCGCCTCCTCGCGTGGTACCTCGGCACCGCCGACAACGCGCGCCTCCTGCTGTGCCCGGACCGCGTCACGGCGACCCTCACCCTGCCGGACGCGCCGTGCCGCCCGCTGGCCTTCGCCTCGGCCGCCGAAGCGCGGCGGTGGTCGGAGTCCGAGCGGCTCAACCTGGCCGCCGCCGCCCGCGCCGCCGCCGACGAGGGCCACCACGACATCGCCTGGCGCCTCCCACTCGCGCTCTGGGCGTTCTTCTTCCTGCGCAGCCCCTGGACGGACTGGATCGACGCGCTGCGCACCGGCCTCGCGTCCGCCCGGCTGATCGGCGACGACCGCGGCATCGGCTACGCGCTCGGCGGCCTCGGCTACGCCAGCCAGAGCCGCTGGGAGTTCGAGGAGTCCGCCGACCTGTTCACCGCCGCCCGCGACACGTTCGTCGGGGTCGGCGATGCCCGGGGCGAGGCCTGGGCCCTGCACGGCCTCGGCTACGCCTGCCGCCGCCTGCAGCGGTTCCGCGAGGCCGTCGCGCACCACCGCCGCTCCGTGCGGCTGGCTCGGGAGATCGGCGACCTGCGCGGCACCGGGCACGCCCTGTCCGCCCTCGGCTACGCCCACGCCTGCCTCAACGAGTTCGACACGTCCCTCACCTGCTTCGAGCAGGCCCGCGCCATCGCCGGGGAGACCGAGCGCCGCGCCGAAGGCTGGGCGCTGCACGGCCTCGGCTACGCCCACCAGGGCCTGCGCCGCTTCGACCGGGCCGCCGCGCTCTACCGGCAGGCGCTGGACGTCTTCACCGAGGTCGGCGACCGGCCGGGGCAGGGCGAGGCCTACTACAACCTCGGCCAGACGCACCTGCACATGACCCGCCCGGACGCGGCCCGCGACTGCTGGGTGAAGGCCCTCGCCATCTTCGAGGACCTCCAGACACCGCAGACCGGCGCCGTCCTGGCCCGCCTGCGCTCCCTCGGCCCGGCCTAGGCGTCGACGAGGTTCTCGACGCCGGCGGGGAGGGTGCCGGACTGGCCCGCTTCCGCGAGGAACGTCTCCAAAGTCTCCTGGAAGGCGCGGGCGGCGTGGGTGAGTTCGACGTCCTTGCGGTGGGCCAGCGCGATGGTGCGGAGGAGGCCGGGGCCATGGCGGCCTCGCCGTGCCTCCTCGTCGGCCAGGACGAGCGGGGTTCCGCGCAGGCCGGGACGTCCGGCCAGCACCATGCTCGGGACGACCGCGATGCCGAGGCCGACCTCCACGAAGCGGAGCACGGCGTCCATCTCGCCGCCCTCCACGGCGAACTTGGGCTCGAACCCGGCCGCCCGGCAGGCGCTGATGGTCGCCTCGCGCAGGTCGTATCCGGGACGGAACATCACCAAGGGGCGGTCCTGCAGATCCTCGATGCGCAGGTACGAGCGGCGCGACAGCGACCGCTGCTCCGCCGGGGAGGCCACCACCAGGTATTCGCGCAGGATCGGGGTCGTGTCCAGGGGCGAGTCGCCCTGAAGCGGAAGGATGACGAGGGCCAGGTCCAGGGAACCGCGCGTGAGCTCGCGGACGAGGTCCCGGGAACCTCCTTCTTCGACGATGAGCTGAATTCCCGGGTAGGCGTCGTGGAAGCGGCGCAGGACGTCCGCCAGCAGGCCCGCGCAGAGGGACGGTGTAGCGCCGAGCCGTACACGGCCGCGTTTCAGGCCGGCGAGTTCCTGCACCTCCAGGCGAGCGGTGTCGACGTCCGCGAGGATGCGCTTCGCCAGGGGCAGCAGCGCCTCACCGGCGGGCGTCAGCGTGATGTTGCCGCGCGCGCGCCGGAACAGGGAGACGCTCAGCTCGCTCTCCAGCGCACGGATCTGCTTGGACAGCGACGGCTGCGCCACCCGCAGGATCTCCGCGGCCTGCGTGAAGTGGCGCACCTCCGCGACCGCGACGAAGTAGGCGAGCTGCTGTAGCTGCATCCTGCACAGAGTACGGGTCGCCCGGCCGCGCGGGACGACCCGGGCTACCGCGCGTGGCGGCGCAGGGCCTGGAGGTCGTGCACGATCAGCCGCCGCCGCCCCGTCTCGATCCAGCCGTGCCGGCGCAGCGTGCGCAGCGCCTTGCTCACCGCCTCGCGGGACGCGCCCACCCAGCCGGCCAGCTCCTCCTGCGACAGGTTCAGCGTGATCCGGACGCTCTCCTCGCCGGTGCCCGTCCGGTGCGGAACCCCGAACCGCTCGGCCAGTTCGACGAGCCGCTGCGCGACCCGCCCGGTGGCGTCGAACATGCCGAACTCGACGCGCTTGCGGTCGGCGTCGCGCCAGCGCTGGCACAGCATCCGCATGATGATGATGGAGACGCGGCCGTGCGCCTGCAGGAACGCCATGAACTCGTCCGCGCTGACGGCGATCGCCTGCACGGGTTCGAGCGCCTGCACCGACGCCGACCTGGGCAGACCGTCGATCGCGGCGACCTCGCCGAGCACCGCGCCCGCCCCGCGCACCGCCAGCAGGGCCTCGCCGCCCTGCTCGTGGTAGGAGAACGCCTTCACCCGGCCGCGCAGCAGCACCGCGACCCAGCCGGGCTGCTCCCCCTCCGTGAAGAGCGTGTCCCCCCGCGCGAACTCCCGGACGCGGCCGCGTGATTCCAGGTCCTCGCGTTCCGCCGGGGTGAGATCGGCGAGGAACGAGCCCGGTTCGAGGGCGCTCATACCCATAACGCTAAAGGGATCCGGGCCCGGCCGCCTCCCGGAGAAGAATCACGGTTCCATCACGCGCTATGTGCACTTTTCCCTACTCCGGCGCGCGTGCGTGCGTCAGGGTGGGTCCCGGCGTGCGCTACCGGAAGGCCTCCCGGCATCCGCGGCGTCCATCGGGGAGCGGCGGGGACGGCGGGCGGCCGACCGGGGGCACGCCGCCCGCCGTGTTTCGGGGGCGTCGCAAGCCAGAGCGCCGGCCCCCGCAGCGGAAAGCGGCGGAAACGCGAACGCCCCCCGTCGCGCGGGGCGGCGGGGGACGTTCGCGAGAGCTTCCGGGGACTCAGGCGGACGGGGTGTCCTGGCCCTTCCGCACGATGCCGAGCTTGCTGCCGAGCCACACCACCGGGTCGTACTTGCGGCCCACGACCCGCTCCTTCATCGGGATCAGGGCGTTGTCGGTGATCTTGATGTGCTCGGGGCAGACCTCGGTGCAGCACTTGGTGATGTTGCAGAAGCCGAGCCCGTGGTCGTCCTGCGCGATGTTGCGCCGGTCGGCCTCGTCCGCCGGGTGCATCTCCAGCTCCCCGATCCGCATCAGGAAGCGGGGGCCGGCGTACTCCTTCTTGTTCTCGTCGTGGTCACGGATGACGTGGCACACGTTCTGGCACAGGAAGCACTCGATGCACTTGCGGAACTCCTGCGACCGCTCGACGTCCACCTGCTGCATGCGCAGCTCGCCGGGCTTCGCGTCGCCCGGGTCGAACGACGGGATCTCCCGCGCCTTCTCGTAGTTGTACGACACGTCCGTGACCAGGTCGCGGATGACCGGGAACGTCCGCATCGGGGTGACCGTGACCGTCTCGTCCGGCTCGAAGGTCGACATCCGCGTCATGCACAGCAGCTTCGGCATGCCGTTGATCTCCGCCGAGCACGAGCCGCACTTGCCCGCCTTGCAGTTCCACCGGACGGCGAGGTCGGGCGCCTGCGTGGCCTGCAGCCGGTGGATGATGTCGAGGACGACCTCGCCCTCGTTCACCTCGACCGTGTAGTCGGTCAGCTCGCCGGAGCCCTCGTCGCCGCGCCAGACCTTGAACTTGGCCTCGTAGCTCATCGGTCGCCCTCCTCGTCGTCCGCGGCGCCGGCGGCGGTCGCGCCGGACCCGGCCGCGGCCTCCGCGTCCTGCGTCGTGACCTCCTCGGCGAGGCCCTTCGGCAGCTCCTCGGCGGTCAGGTACTTCTTCAGCTCGTCGTTCTCGAACAGTTCGAGCAGGTCCTCGCGCATCGGCACGAGCGGCTGCCGGGTCAGCTCGACGTGCGGGGACGCCGGGTCGCCGGCCAGCGCGCAGACCAGGTTGACCTTCCGCCACTCGGCCGACATCGCCGGGTGGTCGTCGCGGGTGTGGCCGCCGCGGCTCTCCTGCCGCTGCAGCGCCGCCTTCGCGACCGCCTCCGACACCAGCAGCATGTTGCGCAGGTCGAGCGCGAGGTGCCAGCCCGGGTGGTAGCCGCGCCCATCGTTGACCGCGACCGGCTCGACGCTGACGTTCGCGACCCGCTCGCGGAGCTTGCCGAGCGCCTCGATGGCCTGCTCCAGCTCCGCTTCCTTGCGGATGATGCCGACCAGCGTGTTCATCGTCTGCTGCAGCTCGGCGTGGACGGCGTACGGGTTCTCGCCGCCCTCCCGCTCGAACGGCGCGAGCGCCTCGGTGGTCGCCGCCTCGACCTCGTCCTCGGGGACGGCCGGACGCGCGGCCAGGGCGTCCACGTACTCGGACGCGCCGAGCCCGGCGCGGCGGCCGAAGACCAGCAGGTCCGACAGCGAGTTGCCGCCGAGCCGGTTCGAGCCGTGCATGCCGCCGGACACCTCGCCCGCCGCGAACAGGCCGGGGACCTTCGCCGCGCCGGTGTCCGGGTCGACCTCCACTCCGCCCATCACGTAGTGGCAGGTCGGGCCGACCTCCATCGCCTCCTTGGTGATGTCGACGTCCGCCAGCTCCTTGAACTGGTGGTACATCGACGGCAGCCGCTTGACGATCTCGGCGGCGCCGCCCGGCATCCGGTCGACGACGGTGAGGAACACCCCGCCGTGCGGCGATCCCCGTCCCGCCTTGACCTCGGAGTTGATGGCGCGCGCCACCTCGTCGCGGGGCAGCAGCTCGGGGGGCCGCTTGTTGTTGTCGGGGTCGTCGTACCAGCGGTCGCCCTCCTCCTCGGAGGTCGCGTACTGGTCCTTGAACACCTCGGGGATGTAGTCGAACATGAACCGCTTGCCCTCGGAGTTGCGCAGGACGCCGCGGTCACCGCGGACCGACTCGGTCACGAGGATGCCCTTGACGGACGGCGGCCAGACCATCCCGGTCGGGTGGAACTGCACGAACTCCATGTTCAGCAGCGTCCCGCCGGCGAGCAGCGCCAGCGCGTGCCCGTCCCCCGTGTACTCCCACGAGTTGGACGTGACCTTGAACGCCTTGCCGATGCCGCCGGTCGCCAGCACCACCGCGGGCGCCTCGAACACGACGAACTTCCCGGTCTCGCGGACGTAGCCGAATACGCCGCAGATCTTCCCGTCCGCGTCCTTCAGCAGCCGGGTCACCGTTGTCTCGGCCCACACCTTGAGGCCGGCCTCGTAGTCGCCGTGCTCGGCCTTGTCCTCCTGCTGGAGGGCGACGATCTTCTGCTGGGCGGTGCGGATCAGCTCCAGGCCCGTCCGGTCGCCGACGTGCGCCAGCCGCGGGTACTCGTGCCCGCCGAAGTTGCGCTGGCTGATCTTGCCTTCCTTGGTGCGATCGAACAGCGCGCCCCACAGCTCCAGCTCCCAGACGCGGTCCGGGGCCTCCTTGGCGTGCAGCTCCGCCATCCGCCAGCTGTTCATGAACTTGCCGCCGCGCATGGTGTCGCGGAAGTGGACCATCCAGTTGTCGTGCGGGTTGACGTTGCCCATCGCGGCGGCGGCGCCGCCCTCGGCCATCACCGTGTGGGCCTTGCCGAACAGCGACTTGGAGATGATCGCGGTCTTCTTGCCCTGGAGGCGCGCCTCGATCGCCGCGCGCAGCCCGGCGCCGCCGGCGCCGATCACCACGACGTCGTACGAGTGCCTCTCGATCTCAGTCATGATTCCTTGGCCTCAGTTGAAGATGCGGGGGTCGTTGAAGACTCCGCCGGCGACGAGGGCGACGTAGGCGTCGGCCACCACCAGCGAGCCGAGCGTGATCAGGGCGTACATGCCGTGCCGCTCGTTGATCTTGGAGACCCAGCCCCACATCCGGTACCGGAACGGGTGCTTGGAGAAGTTCTTCAGCCGCCCGCCGACGATGTGCCGGCACGAGTGGCACGACAGCGTGTACAGCCAGAGCAGGATCACGTTCACCACCAGGATGACGGTGCCGAGCCCGATGCCGATGCCGCCGTCCTTGCCGTGGAAGGCGCGGATCGCGTCGTAGGTGTTGATGAGGGAGATGAGGACGGCCGCGATCCAGAAGTAGCGGTGCAGGTTCTGGCCGATCAGCGGGAAGCGGCGCTCCCCGGTGTACTTGCCGTGCGGCTCCTTGACGGCGCACGCGGACGGCGACGCCCAGAACGACCGGTAGTACGCCTTGCGGTAGTAGTAGCAGGTCAGCCGGAACAGCAGCAGGAACGGCAGCGAGATCGCCGCGAACGGGATCCAGCCGCGGGTGCCCGCCGGGAGGAACGTCCCGAACTCCGCGGCGTTCCCGGTGTGCCCGTTCACCGTGACGTTGTTGCAGATCTCGTTGAGGCACGGCGAGTAGAACGGCGTCAGATAGTGGTACTCCGGCACATAGAACGCGGCGCCCCAGAAGGCCCGGACGGTCGCGTACACCACCCACGCCGTGAAGATGATGAAGGTGGTGAGGGGGTACAGCCGCCAGTTGTCCTTGCGGAGGGTTCTTTCCTTGATCTGGGCGCGCGTTTTGGCCGGCGCCTCCACAGTGCTCATCGATCGCTCTCCTGAGCTCGGGTCGTCGTGTCCCCGTACCACGGTCTCCGCGCACCATGCGGCGGTCGCGCCCGGTGCCGCCGGCTCATCGCGCCTTGCGCCATGAGCCGCTGGCCATGCGTCCCGGCCGGGCCGCGTTCCGGCGGCCGCGGGCCGTCGCCGCATGCGGGCGGTGACGCCTCGTGTGCGCTTCCAGCGAAGCGACCCTACGCCACCCACCGGGAGCTGTGACATACATAACAGCCAGACCCGCATGTGAGTCTGACCACAGACTTTAGCCCGGTCACGGGTGCGCCGCACGGTCCGCCGTCCATAACCAGTCGTTATGGCGCAGCGGAATCGAGATGAGCGCGCTACGGAATGACCGAGCGGTCGCCGAGCACACGCGTCAACAGAACGGGCATCTCGGGCATCCAACAAGGGGAGCCGCGCGCCCCGCCGCCTCCATAGAATGATCAACTGCCCGAACCGCCCGCCCTCGACAGGGCCCGCCCGAAACGGGACCGATGAGCGACAAAGACCCCGCCCGCGACGGCGACGCCGGGCAGCAGAGCGATGCGCCCGGCGACAGCGCTGCCGCCGCGTCCGGGCGGCGGCGCACGCGGCGGCGGAGGGTTCTGCGGCGGCTCGCGGTCGGGGTGGCCGTTGTCATGGGCCGAGCTGTACCTGAAGGCGGGCAAGCAGACCGTGAAGGGCGAGCAGGCCCTCGGCTATGTGCGGGCCCGCTACTCGCTCGGGAACGGCTCCGACCTTGAGCGGATCGAGCGGCAGCAGAAGTTCATGGCCTCGGTCGTCGACAAGGCCACCAGCGGTTCGGTCCTCACCGATCCGAAGAAGACGTACAAGTTCCTCAAGGCCGCGACCAAGTCGACGACGATCTCGACCTGGCGGCGATGCGGAAGCTGGCGGACGGCCTGAAGGGGATGAGCGCGGGGCAGGTGCGGTTCGTGACCGTCCCGGTCGAGCGCTACGCGCCGGACCCGAACCGCGTCCAGTGGAACCAGGAACTGGCGAAACCGCTGTTCCAGGCGATCCAGCACGACAGCGAACTGCCCGCCGAACCGGCGAAGCCGGTGCAGGCCGCGCCGGCGCCGCCCGCCCCCGGCAAGGTGCACGTCACCGTCGGCGCGGCGGGCGGCAAGGACAAGCTGGTCGAACGGGTCGTCAAGCAGCTAAAGCAGCGTGGCTACAAGGTCGCGAAGAAGGTGGAGAAGGGTGCCAAGACGGCGGAGAGCCGCCTCGTCTACGCCCCGGCCGCGGAACCGCAGGCGTCGGCGCTCGCGCGGGACGTCCCCGACGCGGTGCTCACCGCCGACGCGAAGGCCCCGCAGGACGGGGTGCGGCTCGTCATCGGCACCAACGGCGTCCGTCTCGCACCGCCCGCGATCAACAAGATCGGCGGCGGGGTGAAGGGCGGCCAGAAGCCCTGCGGCTGACGTCCTCGCGGGCGCCCCCTGCGAACTGGGGGGTGTCAGCCGGCGGTGGATGCGAGGACGGCGATGAGCGTCCCGGCGAGCATGTAGGGGCCGAAGGGGAACTCGCCCTTGCGCGTGCGGCGGACGATCATGATTCCGATGGCCGCCAGGCCGCCGAGGAGGTAGGTCGCCAGGAGGCCGAGCAGCCAGGCGTCCCGTCCGAACCAGCCGAGGTAGAGGCCGAGCACGCCGGACAGCTTGACGTCGCCCATCCCGATCCCGGACGGGACGGCGAACGCCTGCGCGAAGTACAGCACGAACAGCACCGCCATGCCGATGAGCGCGTGCTCGAACCGGTGCAGGCCGTCGTCGGTGAACGGGGCGGCCGCGGCCAGCAGCGCCGCCGCGATGCCGTAGGACGGGAGCGTGAACCGGTCCGGGAGCCGCTTGACGCCGACGTCGACGAAGCCGAGCAGGGTGCCGGCCGCCGCGAGGTACAGCAGCGCCGGCAGGACGGGCCCCGCCCCGACCCGCCACCCGAGCACCCCGAAGAGCGCCGCCGTGACCAGCCCCATCGCGATGCGGCGGCGGCGCGGAACGTCCCCGACGTAGGGCGCCGCCATCGGCGCCATGAGGAGGCCGACGATGAGCCCCACGGGCAGCGACACGAGCGCGACCATCGTCCCTCCCCCTGATCCGGCATCTGCTTCGGCCCCGGCACCATAACCGGACGCGCGCGGACGCGTGCGGCTGATCCGGGTGCGGGGCGGGCGCAGGCTCTAGAGTCTGTGTGTAGGCCCCACACTGGAGACGACGGCGATGACGAATCCTTCGGACCCCGGTCACCCACCGCGCCCGCAGGCGCCCGATCCGGCGGGAGGACCGTACGGGGCGCCGCCCGGTCCGCGGCAGGCGGGTTCCGTCCCCGGGCCCCGGCCGCCCGGCCCCGCCGCGTTTCCGCAGGACCAGCAGGGGTGGGTGCCGCCCGAGCGAACCGAAAAGGGCCTGCTCGCCGCCCTCCTGGACGCCAACTTCGACTCGCTGGTGACCCCGAAGCTGCTCAAGGTCTTCTACGCCCTGTCGATGGTGATGGTCACGCTTGAGTGCATTGCCATCGTGGGATTCGCCATCTGGGTCATCTCCATGGACTTCTACTGGGCCGTGGCCATCCTGCTGATCCTCGCCACGCCGCTGATCTGGTTCTTCCAGATGCTGTTCGTCCGCATCCTCATGGAGGCGGTGGTGGTGCGGTTCAAGCAGGCCGAGTATCTGCGGATCATCAAGGACAAGGGCTAGACGGGGCTGCTGGTGGGCGAGTTCGACGGCACGCCGCCGCGGGACACCCGGCGGGACGCCGGGGCGACGCGGCGCGAGGACGCGCGGGTGCCCGGGCCGCGGGCGGCGTCGGAGACGGCGCGGGACGGGGCGGCGGGCGGCGCGTCGCTGATGCGGCTGCCCACGGTGCTCGGCGAGCGGTACGCGACGGTCGCGGAGCTGCCGGTGCAGGGCGCCGAGTCGGATCTGCTGCTGGTGCGGGACGCGGCCGGCGACGAGTACGTGGTGAAGATCTTCCGCCGCGGCTACAGCGCCGACCGGGACGTGTGGGCGAAGCTGCCCGCGCTGGACTCGCCGAACGTCCTGCGGATCCTGGAGACCGGGCACGCGGACGGGCGCGACTATGAGGTCACCCCCTACGTGCCGGACGGGAACCTGCGGGCGCTGATGCAGGGACCGCTTCCCGACGAGACGGTCGGCGAGGTCGCGGCTCAGCTGGCGGCCGGGCTGATCGCGCTGCACCGGGCCGGGATCGTCCACCGGGATCTCAAGCCGGAGAACGTCCTGGTCATGGGCACCGGGCCGGTACGGCTGGCGATCGCCGACTTCGGGCTGAGCAAGGTCCTCGACCAGAGCGTGGTGTTCGCGTCGTCGTCGCGGACGCTGGCGTACGCGGCGCCGGAGTCGCTGTCCGGGCAGGTATCGCCGGCCCGCGACTGGTGGTCGCTCGGCATGATCGTCCGGGAGCTGGCGACGGGGCGGGCGCCGTTCCAGGGGCTGAGCGAGACCGTGGTGGTCGACCATCTGGCGACGCGCCCGGTCAGCGCCGACGACGTCGCCGACCCGAGGCTGCGGATGCTGTGCCGCGGGCTGCTGACGCGGGATCCGCGCAAGAGGTGGACGGGCGAGCAGGTCCAGGAGTGGCTGGACGGAGGCTCGCCGCCAGTCGCGGAGGAGCGCGCGCAAGCCGATGCGGGCGACGGCCTCCCCTTCAAGGGCCGCCGCTACGCGCGAAGGGACGAGCTGGCGCGCGCGCTTGTCGAGAACTGGGATCACGCCGCGCAGTACTTCTTCGGACGCGGTGAGTCGGGCGAGGCATGGCGGAGCCTGCGCGAATGGCTCGCGGACGTCCCGGACGACAGCCGCATAGGTCTCGTCGACGGCTACCTCATGACGAGGCTGCCGCCGGACGTGAAGCTGCTGCATCTGGTGCGCTGGCTGGATCCGGCGCTTCCACCGCATTTCCTCGGCCGCCGCGTCACCGCCGACGATCTGCCGGGGCTCGCCGCGCTGGCCGGCGACCACCGCCACCCCGATCACCGCACCGCCGTCCTCATCGGGCGGGCGCTGTGGGAGCACCATCTGCTGCAGGTGCTGGCCGGGTTCGAGGGCGCCGAGGAGCTGTCCCGGATCGACGACCAGTGGCGCGCCCATGTGGCGGCATGGAACGACCTCGTCCGCTGGTTGCGCGCGCAGGACGGCATGCCGGAGGGGGCCGCGCGGCGGCTGCCGGACGCCGGGGCGGAGGAGCCGCCCGCCGTGCTGCTGACGCTGCTCGCGCTGGCGGCGCGTCCGGCGGAGACGCACCGGCTGGTCGCGGAGGGCGCCGCGCGGGCGCGCGAGGCGGTCTCCACGCCGGTGCCGTGGTTCACGTGGATGGTGGACGGCGCGGGCGACGATCCGTTGCGGCTCGTCGCGGTGACGCGTGCCGCACCCGAGGCCGTCGCGGAGAGCGAGTCCCGGACGCGCGACCGGCACACCGCCGAGCAGCGGAACGAAGCGCTGCGCGAGCAATGGGCCGAGAAGGAGCGGCAACGGCTCGCCGGGCGTGGCGCCGCCACGGTCAAGGCCGTCGTGTGGACGCTGCCGGTACTGTTCTTCTGGCTGGCGGGCAGTTGGGTGGTCGGTTCGCTGTTCGGCGGCGGGGACGACAGCGGGACCGCGTCCGTCGGCCTGCACAGCTCTGCGTCGGGTTTCTCCTTCGGCGCACTGGCCATCGTGTCGGTGCTCGCCTGGGCGGTGCAGTGCGGCAGCGAAGTGCTCCTCGCGCGCGCGCAAGGCAAGGAGTACCTCCCCTACGGGCCATGGTCGATGCTGTCGGGCGTCCTAAGCGCGAGTGGTCGCGGGTTCTCGAAGGCGTCGCAGACCATGTCGGGCGCCGCGCAGCAGACCGGGCGGCGCGGCTGCGGTCTCGTGCTGCTCGCCGTGACGGTTCCGCTGCTCCTCCTGCTGCTTCTGCTCGCGGCGCTGACGTCCATCGCGAGCCTGCTCTGGGTTCTCCTCATCATCGCCGCCTCCGCCGCGCACGCCGTTGCGGCCGGGGTGCGGCTGCACCGCTGGCGGCAGGCACGCACGATCGGAGGCACCCGGTGAGCAGCGGGATCGACGCGGACATCGCGCTGGACGCCGCGGTGGTGCTCAGCCTCGGCATGAACCGGCTGCTCGGACGCGGCGCGGGCGCGGCCGAGCAGCCGGTTCATGCCGAGGCTGAGC